>JAZUOC010000107.1:0-6172 GCA_045604465.1 Acutalibacteraceae bacterium | reverse complement strand
TGATGAGAAGGGTGCAGTAGCCTTTGGTGCCGTCGGCGAAGAGCACCTTTTCAGTGCTTTCGAGCCATATAGTGTTGGTACCCTTCGTACCTACACCGTAGATACGCTTCACCTTCATACCGTCACAGGGACAGTAGATGTAATCTCTGCCCGTATCACTGCAGCCTTCATCGATTGGATAATCCTTCGGCTTGCCTGTCATATGAGGCAGATGTGATGTGGTTCCCGTGTAGCTCTGAGTGATTCTCATTGTCTTGCAGGGATAAATAAGATAGTTTTTCATATTTGCTCCTTTCATAGCTTTCATCAAAAAACAAAAAACTGCTCCATTCCCCTTCCTGAAGGGAAAACAGCAGTCTGAAACATCACAGAAAAACTGTGACCGGATATTCTTTTTCAGCGGCTTTGCGGTACCGCTATATATAATTTTAGAGAAAAAAACGGTGCTTGTCAAGAGTTTGAAGAAATTTGTTCTTTTTGACGAAAGAAATGCGAAAAAAAGCCTGTTTATCGGCGGTGTCACAGGACTGTTTTGTCCTTCTTAGACAAAAAAACAAGCTAAATTTTGTTTCTCTTGACCAAAGAAAAAAGCTGTCCTGATTTGACAAAAAAAGCTGAAATCTGTATAATACGTAAGATTTCGATATTTTTTAAGAAGGGAGAACAGGGATTATGGGCAGATATATAATGCGATTCATTAACGGCACCGCATTTATAAGAAGAATAAACCCGAAAAAAGCTATTGCCTGGTGTATTCTGCTTCTTTGTCTGCTGATCGCCTTTCTTCTCTATAAATCGGATGTCGGTGTTACCTATGTTTTCTGCGACAGCGTTCAGCATAAGGTAATGACTTTTTCGGAATCTCCCGAGGAAATAGTCGCCAAGGCAGGAATTACTCTTGACGGTGAAAACAGCCTCGTTCTCGATTATTATAAGCCTGATGAAGGACAGAAGATAATCATAGTGGCTGAGCCTCATGATGTTCTTGTTTATGACGAAGAAAAGCTGGTCGCTTCTGTTAACGTGGCCGGCACGGTGAAGTCCGCTCTCGATAAGGCAGGGATAAAGCTTAAGGACGGAGACCGTCTTAACTTCGACGAAGAAGTAGGCATCACGGAGAATATGAAAATCGAAATTACCCGTTCCTTCCCCGTTAAAATCAAGGTAGACGGCGAGGTAAAGACCGTCAATATTACAGGCGGTACCGTCGAAAGTGTGCTTAATAAGGCGGGAATAAGCCTCGGAAAGTTCGATGAAATCTCCAAAAAAATAACAAAAGAGCTGAAAAAAGCGACCACTCTTACCGTCACAAGAATAGCCTATAAAACGGAAACAAAAACCGTAAAGACCGACTTTAAAACAAAGTTTGAATACGACAGCACCATGTATGAGGATCAGAAAAAGGTCAAAAAAAAGGGTGTCAAGGGTAAGAGCATAAACGAATATAAGTATACATACGTCGACGGTGAAATTACCGATACAGAGGTTCTCAGCACAAAGGTCATAAAGGAGCCTGTCACACAGGTTATCGTAAGAGGCACTAAGGTGCGCTCCACAGGCTTTACGGGAGCCTCCGTGAAATCGGGCAAGGTCATCTCCGAGCTTAAGCCCCCCTTCGAAATCGAGCTTAACAAAAACGGCAGACCTGTCAATTATAAAAAGGTCATTACAGGTAAGGCTACGGCCTACTGTACAGGCACTACCTGCTCCACAGGCGCACCGGCTATGCCTGGACGTGTAGCGGTAGATCCGAGAGAGATACCTTACGGTACGAAAATGTACATCGTTTCCTCTGACGGAAAGTGGAATTACGGCTACTGCATCGCCAGTGACACAGGAGGCTTTATCTATAACAGTAATACGGTGGTCGATCTTTATATGCGAGGTTACAGCACCTGCAGAAACTTCGGCAGAAGAAACGTAGATATTTACATCCTTGAATGGGGTAACGGAATCAAGAACTGGAAAACGCATTAAACTGTAAAAGAAAAAGCACAGAGTGATGAGCTCTGTGCTTTTTTGTGTGACATAAAATGTGTTTTTGTGTATAAATGTAAATTTTTTGTAAACACAACTGGGTTTAAAATGTATCAAATACACAATATGTTGATTTGACAATAGAAATTCTCTGCTGTGCAGCAAATCTTGGGGGTCGCCCCTTTGCGGTCTTGGGTGACCCCACTCTACGGTCTTATATGACAGCTTACAGCGACTGCATCTCATAGAATGATAGGGTCGTCCTTTTGCGGTCTTAAGCGAAAAGCTAATCAGAAAGGAGTGGATTTAATGGTTTGGGTAATTTCTTGTATTTTATTAGGAGCTTGTCCTCCTGTGGGAATTATCTTTTTGCTTTGTGTTTTTGCTTTTGAGTATTTTAGTAAGAAATTTTAAAATTAAAGGAGATTTACAATTATGGGTTTTGCCAAAAAGAGAGAAGACGACATTAGAATTTTGGAAGAAAGGATGTATTTTCAGGAGATAAAAGTATTTGATTTTTCTGCTTATGTAAGTGCAAGAACAGAAAAAAGAGAAGAATATAAAGAGGAGGCACAAAAGGTGTTTAAAGATAAACAGATTGAATGTAGAGACTGCGGAGTAAGCTTTTTGTTTTCAGTAAATCAACAAAAACAATATTTTACAAATGGATGGAAGGCTCCGAAGCGCTGTAAAACCTGCAGAGATTACAGGAATGCAAAATTTCTTATGCAACCAAAATATTAAGGGGACTAATTTTATGGGTGAGTTTTTATGGACAACGGATAAATCAACTTACAGTTATTTTGAAAGTATTTGTACTTTGGATTATAATGTAAGAAGTATTGATAACAGGATAATTGGCGTGAGTAAATGTGTAGGATATTGTAGATTTGAGGAACACAGAGTTTTTTTGACGCGGGAGTTAAGGAAAAAGCATAATTGCATAAAAAAGAACTGTTATTATTATGTACCTAAAAAAACAAGTCGATTTACACGGTGTTAGAAGTGAAATCGGCTTGTTTTAATTATTTATCATATTAAACGTATGATATATTATTTTTGGCGATCTTATCAGACCTCTCCGTCTGCTTCGCATCCACCTCTCCTTTCAGGCGAGGCAGAAACAGGCTCTCCTGAAGGGAGAGCTGTCACGAAGTGACTGAGAGGTTCCGAATTATTTAATTCCCAGCTTCTTCATTACATCCTTATCGGCTGTCTCATACATAAAGGTCGTGGTAGCCCAGAGAGCATCGGCCTTTTTCTTCCATTCGGGGAAGCCTTCGGGAGTTTCGGGGTATTCATCGTAAAGAGCACCGATTTTTCCGCTGTCAAGAAGTCCCTTCACGATTTTCTTAAGTGTGGAGAGTCTGATTTTCTTTGTAGCGAGACCGGATGCGATACCTGCCACAAGCTCTGCGATGTCTTTAGCGTCGAGAGCAAGATCTTCGCCCATACCGCCGAGAATCTTCTGGCTGAAGATGATGTCCTTTCTGAAAAGATATTCTGCTTCGTCATAGGAGGCCTGAACGATACCGGTAAGAAGGGGACGCATAGAGTCGAAGGCCTTACCCTGTACATCTATGTAGCGTTTATTGATGGACCACATATTTTTCTGTGTAAGATCTTTACCTTCATTAAGAAGCTTCGAGATAACATCTACGGCGATTTCCACCTGATAAAGAGAGGATGTACAGCCTTCACCGCAGTTGGGCTTGGTAAGACATGCTGTGTCACCCAGAGCGATAAAGCCATCCTCTGTAAAGCAGTAAATACCTCTGTGGTAGGGAGTCATACCCTTTTCCACCTTATCTACAGTATATTCCGGCCAGGGTACATTCTTACGGAAGTCCTTATAAATTTCTTCTGCATAATCATAGGAGAAGTTACCGCCTACACCGAGAATAGCGCCATGGTCGTCACCGGAGGGAGCAGACCAGGTCTTATACTGTAAGAATGAGCCGTGAAGCTTTTTAGGATCTACCTTTTCGTCCTTATACTTTGCATAGTAGAGAACTACATAGAAAATGTCCTTGGGAGTAAGCCTGAAATTTTCTACGAAGGAGGTGTCGGGAAGCTTCGTTCTGGCAGCAGAGGGAATACCTGTGCAGTCTGCTACGAGCTTGGAGCAGATTTCCTGAATACCGTCCTTGGTTTCGTATTTAGCACCGATGATCTTACCCTTTTCGTCATAGATGAAATCCTTGAAGGGTGCGTCATAGATATACTCGGCACCTGCTTTTTCGGCACGGTCGATCATAGTCATTATGTACTCATGCTTATGCATACCGACCACTGCCTCGTGAGTTCTCTTCGGATAGTTTCCGTAGGGCGACACGACTGCTGTGGAATCAAATTCAAAGCCGTAGACTTTCGTGTTTTCACTGTCGGGAATTTCGAGGTCGAACTTTATCATATCCTCTCTGCCCATGTGGAAAATATCATACTCACGGGAGATGTTATCCTTCTCCTGCTTTTCGATTACCACTACGTTAAAGCCTCTTTTTGCCATCTGATAAGCAAACCATGAGCCTGTGGTGGATGCACCTGCAATAAGAATATCGCAATTCTTCATATTTTAACACTCCTTGAAATAATATTTTATTACTATTAATCATAACACTATTTTAAAGAATTGACAATATTTTCTCACAAGTTACACTTGGTATTAATGTATAAATTTTTCCTTCAGTTCATAGTACTTTTCCACAAACCAGAATTTAATTTCATATTTTTCCCCTCCCGAAACTATAAGATTCTCTTTTTCGGAAAGTATATCGGAAATATCCGGAGTACCTTCCGAGGCGGCGGGAAGACACATAGGCGGAAACATAACGCACCACCAGTTTTTACCCTTGCCCTCACCGATGATGACTCTTACGGCGTTATAGTAGCCGGCAGGAAGGGTTACATCCCCGTACTGTCGCGTAGGAAAGTAGGTTCTTCCTAAAATGACATTCACGGGATAGTCACAGCCGAGACTTCTGAGAGTACTTTCTGCACTTTCCCTTAAAAAGTCAAGAGAATCTCCGATTTTTTCTTCTGCCTGAAATACGGTCTCACTTCCTCGGAAAATGCTTTCACCGTCACGCAGAAGCTCGTCTCTGACGGCATATTTCATATTCTGGTCAAACACGGAATCCGATGCGGCTATAACATGGAGTCGCAGCACCTTCTCTCTGATACCCTCACAGGTATTTTCGAAGGAAACAGTAGAAATGACGGTAAAAATCAATGCTATGAGTGCGGATATTTCTATAGCTTTAAGCTTCATATTTTTTTACTCCTTGATTAATCGTTCCTGTAAATTATTGGAAAGCATCGGCAGAAATATTCGGTATACCATAAAAAGGAATGTAAAATGTTTTTTAGTTCTATTGACAAAGGGCAACATAGAGAATAATATGATTGTAATAATACAGGAGGATGCTATTTATGGATATTTTCGAGCAGGTATGTGATATAATAAGAGAAAATATGGATTTCGATGAGAATGTGACCTTCACAGAGGATATGACCTTCAGTGAAATGGAGCTGGACAGTCTCGATGTGGTAGACTGTATTATGTGCATCGAGGATGAGATGGATATAACGATTGATGACAGTGAGCTTGATTCGAGAAGAACTCTCGGTGATCTTATCGAGCTGATAAAAGAAAAAAAGGGAATGTAAAAATGGAAAATATAAGATATATAATGTGGGACTGGAACGGAACCCTTCTGGATGACCTGCAGATTAACTTCGAAATCGAAAACACTCTTCTTCGCAGAAGAGACCTCGCGGAAATGGAAAGCATAGAAAAATACCACAGCGTTTTCACCTTCCCCATTATCCGTTTTTATGAAAAAATGGGCTTTGATCTGGATAATGAAAAATTCGAGGATATAGCCAGGGATTACGTTTACGAATATGAGCAGCGTTTTCACGAGGCTGAAATTTTCGAGGATGCGGAAAAGGTTATAAGATACTTCCGCACTGCAGGCATAGAGCAGATTATCCTCTCCATGACAGAAAGCCGATGGCTTATCTCACAGGTGGCCTTTCACGGCATAGACCATCTCTTCTCTGACATTTTAGGCACAGGTGATATCTATGCTCGCAGCAAGGTGGAAATAGCTAAAAAATGGATGGCGGAAAAGGGTGTTTTAGGCGACGAGGTGCTTTTCGTCGGAGACACCACCCACGATTTCGAGGTGGC
>JAZUOC010000106.1:0-3614 GCA_045604465.1 Acutalibacteraceae bacterium | reverse complement strand
TGTCTTCAGAAGAGCGCAGGGACGTCTCGAAATAATGAGTGAAGGCTCTTTCTTTGCGAGCTCTTCCTTTACTACTGCCTTGGTATTTTCGATGTCGAAGGGATCGACCACTCTGACGTTGCGGAAGCCTACCGCCTTTGCCAGTGCTTCAAGATTAACCGAAACCGTCGGATCTCCCTTGATGGTTAAACCGTTGGCAGGGTTATTCTGATGTCCCGTCATACCCGTTATAGAGTTATCGAGAACGATTACTGTGGAGAAGCCTTTATTATATGCGATGTCGATGATACCTGTGATACCCGAATGAATAAAGGTAGAATCACCGATAACAGCCACGCTCTTTGCTGCGGCTTCCTCGCCTCTGGCAAGATTATAGCCGTGAAGACCGCTTACAGATGCACCCATACATACACAGCTGTCCATCATGGAAAGAGGAGCCTGTGAGCCGAGAGTATAACAGCCGATGTCACCGCTGACATAAAGGCCCATACCCTTCAAAGCATAGTAGAGACCTCTGTGGGGACAACCTGCACAGAGAACGGGAGGACGTGCGGGAATGTCATCCTCGAGAGAGATAAAATCCTTCTGTACGTCTGTAAGAGCTGCTTCCACCGTCCTGTGTGAAAATTCACCGAGAACGGAGAATTTATCCTTGCCGGTCACCTTCACACCGAGTCTGATGCAGTGTGTTTCGATGATGGGATCGAGCTCTTCGATAATGATAACCTCGTCAACCTTCTCTGCAAAGTCTGTGATAAGAGAGGTGGGAAGAGGATTCACCATACCTAATTTAAGATAGCTTGCCTTATCGCCCATGGCCTCGTGAGCGTATGTATAGGAAGCGCCCGAGCAGATGATACCGATTTCCTTTGAGTTCATCTCTACGGTATTGATGCCCATTTTCACTGCCTCGGTGTTTGCGAAGTCAGTCATTTCTGCCAGTCTCTTTTCCACTCTTTCGTGGGCGGGACGCGCCATAGCAGGCATCATGACACGCCTCATAACGTCTTTTTTGTATTCCTTTACGGGAATTTCCTTTCTGTCACTGAGCTCTACGACAGAGCGTGCGTGAGAAACTCTCGTGGAAAGTCGGAGAAGGAAGGGCGTGTCGAAGCGCTCGGAAAGCTCATAAGCTATAACGGCGAAGTCACGGCACTCAGCTGAATCGGAAGGCTCGAGCATAGGTGTCTTTGAGGCGATAGCGTGGTGGCGTGAATCCTGCTCATTCTGTGAGGAGTGCATACCCGGGTCGTCGGCCACGGCACATACCATACCGCCCGTAGCTCCTATATAGGAAGCAGTGTAAAGGGGGTCGGCAGCTACATTGAGACCTACGTGCTTCATGGCACAGAAGGATCTGGCACCGCCCATGGAAGCGCCGAAGGCTACCTCGAAGGCCACCTTTTCATTAGGTGCCCATTCTGAATACATATCATCGTACTTCGATGCGAATTCGGTAATTTCCGTACTGGGTGTACCGGGATAGGAGGAGATAACATTTACCCCCGCCTCCCAGAGACCTCTGGCTACGGCTTCGTTACCGAGCATAAGAACCTTGTTCATTTTATAAACTCCTTTGTTTTGCTCAGACGGGAAAGCTGATTTTTATTTATGAAGCCCTTACCCTGTATCGGCACGGCATCATTTCAGAATATTATACATAATTCCGCAAGAATATTTTTTCTGTTTTGGAACAAAGTTTTAATATATTAAAGTTTTTATTCCTTAAAGTAAATCAAACGGAGCTTTTTTGTTGACAAGATATATAATGATGGTATAATTAATTTATAGGTTACATCTGAAATCAATTATCAGAAGGAGGATTTTTAGTGGAATTTGAATTCGAATTCGGAAAAGAAAACCTCAGCAGAGAGTTCTCTGTGAAAAGAGCGCTCTGTCTCTTTATGACAGCGATTATGCTTGTCAGCTCCTTCAGCGGAGCTTTAAATGTCTTCGCTACTGAGGGCTTTTACACAGACGGTGACGTACAGAAGTCCTTCTACACAGGCGGTGATGCAGATGAGCCTTTCTACACAGGCGGTGATGCAGAGGAACCGTTCTACACAGGTGGCGATGCAGAAGAGCCTTTCTACACAGGTGGCGATGCAGAAGAGCCTTTCTACACAGGCGGCGATGCAGAAGAGCCTTTCTACACAGGTGGCGATGCAGAAGAGCCGTTTTACACAGGCGGCGATGCAGATGAGCCTTTCTACACAGGCGGTGATGCAGAGGAACCGTCTTACACAGGTGGCGATGCAGAAGAGCCGTTTTACACAGGTGGCGATGCAGATACAGATGATGACACATACATCGAAGATATCCTGTCAGGCGACAAAAAATATGTCAGCATAGATTATAATGCGTATGTCTGCTTCAGATTTATTCCCGAAGAAAGCGGATATTACATCTTCGAATCAACGGATAACAGTGCTGATCCCTACGGCATTATCTGCGACAGTGACCGTAATGAAATCGGCGGTAATGATGACAGCGGTCGCGGAAGTAACTTCTTTATTTCCGTCTTTCTTGAGGCAGATGAAATCTATTACCTTATAGCCAAATGCTACGGATCCGGCTCTTATAACGTTACCGTAAGACGCGGTGCCACGGAAATCACATTTGAGTCTGTAAGCGAAATTGTGCTTTCCGAGGGTATTTCCGACGGTAGCTATGACACACGTGAGTTCTACGATGAAGCCACAGAAAGCTGGCTTGAGGAAACATTTTACCGTTTTGATATTCCCTCTTTCAGAGCCGGCGACAAGCTTACAGTAACCGAAGCTGACGGAACAGAAGTTGTTTATGTTTTTGACGAATATGAAGGGTGCTTCATAGCTGATAACGGTAAAGCGTTAGAGGTTTCGACCTATTCCGACCAGTACGGTAACCCCTGGGTGAAGGGCGGCGACAGTAATTATTTCACAATCAAACTCGCCGATAAGACCTGTAAGGTTCCCGTAACCATCGGTGACTGTCCGCACAGATATGTAAACCACGAGGCCAAGGCTCCCACCTGTACGGAAAATGGCTGGGAAGCATATATAACCTGTGAATACTGTGATCTTACCAACTATAAGGAGCTCGCAGCCACAGGTCACAAATATGTATCTTCCGTAACCAAGGCAGCTACCTGTACCACAGCCGGCACCGAAACATACACCTGCTCCTGCGGTGACACATACACTGAAGCAATAAAAGCCACCGGCCACAAGCTTACAAGCCTCAAGGCAGTAGCGGCAACCTGTACAAGGACAGGCCTTACCGAAGGCAAGAAATGTACTGTATGCGGTACAGTAACCGTAGCACAGAAAGCTGTAGCAAAGAAGTCTCATTCGAATAAAGCCGTCACAACCAAGGCTACTCTTTCAAAGGACGGTAAGACAGAAGCAAAGTGCTCCGTATGCGGCTATGTATCAAAGACTGTAGTCATCAGCAAAGTGAAATCCGTAAAGCTGGCAAAGACTACCTACACCTATAACGGAAAGACAGTAACTCCTTACGTAACGGTTAAGGACAGTAAGGGTAAAACTCTTAAGAGCGGTACGGATTACACGGTAACCTATCCGAAGAAGAGAAAGTCCGTCGGTAAATATACCGTAACCGTAATCTTTAAG
>JAZUOC010000105.1:0-7539 GCA_045604465.1 Acutalibacteraceae bacterium | reverse complement strand
GTATTCGACACCAACTTCGGTGCTGACCTTACCATTAAGGAAGAAGCAACAGGGCTTCTCTCAAGAGTCAAGCACGGCGATGTTCTTCCCATGATCACCTCCTGTTCACCCGGCTGGATCAAATACTGTGAGCATTACTTCCCCACAGAGCTCGATCACCTTTCTTCCTGTAAGTCACCCATGCAGATGCAGGGCGCAGTTACAAAGACCTACTTCGCCGAAAAGAACGGAATTGATCCTGCAAATATCGTTTCAGTCGCCATTATGCCCTGTACAGCCAAAAAGTTCGAATGTGGCAGAGAAACCATGGATGCCAGCGGCTATGCTGATGTGGATTATGTTCTTACCACCAGAGAGCTCGGCAGAATGATCAAAACAGCAGGTATCAACTTCGCTCTCCTTCCTGACGAAAGCTGCGATGCTCCTCTCGGCCAGGGTACAGGTGCCGCTGTTATCTTCGGCGCTACAGGCGGCGTTATGGAAGCTGCTCTCCGTACAGCTGCTGAGGTTATCACAGGCGAAAGTCTCGAGAACCCCGAATTCCACGATGTCCGCGGTATGGAAGGCGTAAAGGAAGCCTCCTACAAGCTCGGCGATCTTGATATCAAGGTTGCTATCGCCAGCGGTACAAAGAACGCTAAGACTCTCATGGAAAAGGTTAAGGACGGCACAGCTGACTACACCTTCATCGAAATCATGGGTTGTCCCGGCGGTTGTATCAATGGTGGCGGTCAGCCCGTACAGGATGCTACTACACGTAACTTCACAGACCTTAAAGCTCTTCGTGCTTCCGCTCTTTATGAAAACGATAAGAAACGTCCGTCAAGAAAGAGCCACGAAAATGAAGACGTTAAGACTATCTATGCTGAATTCCTCGGTGAACCCAACAGCCATAAGGCTCACGAGCTTCTCCACACATCATACAAGGCAAGACCTCTGTATAATAAATAATTCAGCTTAACGGAATAACATTATCCCCCGGCTTTGCCGGGGGATATTATTTTGAAAACACATTAACACTAAGCTTTGCATCAGAAATGTTGTTTTTAGCTGAAAATAATGGTAGAATTTATGTAAGATTAAGCATATAAAATCGGTTTATATAAGTGAGAGGAGGTTTTCAGATGGAAGATAAACAAATAATAAAGCTTTTCTTCGCGAGAGCGGAAGGGGCAATTCAAGCATTGAGGGTGCGTTTCGGTAACACCTTATACAAAATCGCAATGAATGTTCTTGGTAATCATCACGATGCAGAAGAAACAACGAATGATACATATCTTGCCGTTTGGAATGCGATACCGCCTAAAGAGCCTGACCCTTTAGCTCCTTATGTATATCGAACAGGAAGAAACATGGCGCTGAAACGGTTAGAATATCTTTCAGCAGAAAAACGAAACAACAGTTATGATGTATCCTTGGACGAGCTTGGTGCTTGTTTACCGGATAATGATATCAGCCCTGAACAGGCTGTTATTATTCAGGAAATTGCTGACTCGGTAAACAAATTTTTAGAACGGGATACTGATATGAACAGATATATTTTTATGCGTCGGTATTGGTACGGAGATTCAGTTGAGGACATAGCAAAAGCCGTCAGTATGAAAAGCGGTACCGTTTCTGTACGTTTGAACCGTATCAGAACAAGATTAAAAGAACATCTTATTAAGGAGGGTTACTACTATGAAGCGTAAGCAAGTGCTGGAAGTTCTGGATAAAATAGACGACAGGTATGTAGCGGAAGCTGAAAAGGCTCCGAAGAAAATAAAAAAAAGGCCTTATTGGATAGGTGCCGTTGCCGCTGTTCTGGCGGCAGTAATCTGTATCGGCTCCTTCTTCGGCTCTGTGCCCGTATCCGCAAAGACTATCGCTCTTCCCGGTGATGCACGTATTATGGAGCATCCCGACCTTGATGATTATAAAGACCGAGAAAGCTATATGGCAGATGTAGAAAAGTGGGATGATGAAGCGGGACACAGAAGAACAACAAGAGAAAAAGCCTCTATTTCTCTGTCGCCGTTTTTCACCAAAAGCTCTGCTGAATTTCTCACTTCACAGAACAATGAGAATGCATTATGGTCACCTGTAAATGCATATATCGGACTTTCTATGCTTGCCGAAATAACAGACGGTGACAGCCGTAAGGAAATTTTAGATTTATTCGGTGTAAGAGATATTGAAACGCTCAGAAGTCAGGTCAGTGCAGTTTGGGAATCCGTTTATGAGGATGACGGAAATGAAATATGCACATTGGCTAATTCTCTTTGGCTTGAAGACGGACTTGATTACATTCAGTATACTATGAATAACCTTTCATATCACTATTATGCTTCTGTGTATCAGACTGACCTTGGCAGTAAAGGAGCAAACAGAGAAATAGGTAATTGGCTCAATGAAAATACAGGCGGAATGTTAAAGGACAGCACCGATAAAATCGATTTATCTCCTGATACCATTCTTGCTCTCTATTCAACACTCTTCTTTCAAACTAAATGGAGCGATGAGTTTAACAGCAAAGATAATACTGACGGTATTTTTCACGGAATCAAGAATGATACAAGTATAACTTATATGAATAAAAAGCTCTGTCAGATGTATTATTATTGGCATGATGATTACAGTGCAGTAGCTTTAAGTCTTAAAAACGGAAGCACAATGTGGTTTATTCTTCCCGATGAAAAAAAGACAACCGCTGATATTTTAAATGACGGCACTTACGGAGAAATGATTTCTTTAGGCAGGGGTGAAGATGGATGGCAAAACAAAAAGTATATGAAGGTCAATCTCTCTGTACCGAAGTTTGATATTTCTTCCACAGTGAACTTAAAAGACGGACTCAGCAGAATGGGTGTTACAAAGGTCTTTGATATGGAAAGCTCAGATTTTACGGCAATAACCTCTGATTCACCCGTGTATATTTCTGCAGTTAATCAGTCTGCAAGAGTTGAAATCGATGAAAAAGGCGTGAAGGCTGCAACTTATATAGAGCTTCCCGGTGCAGGTTCTGCTATGCCTCCTGAAGAAATAATAGATTTTATCCTTGACAGACCTTTTGTATTTGTGATTTCTAAAGGCAATTTACCTCTGTTTACAGGTGTAGTAAATAATATTTGATCAACACAAACAGTAACCCCCCTCAGTACAGGGGGTTACTGTTTGTACTGCATATTCACGGAAGAGAACACAAGCAGTGAACGGGGGGCGAAGCACGGCTTTTGCCGTACCCCCGCGCCTCGGGAGGCGCGGGGCGCCGTCTACGGCGGCTTCGCCCCCTCACTTTATTTCATACTCTGCGTTAAGTGTAAGCTCCGCATCATCCCCTTTATCAGTAAAGAGTGTTCTCTCGAAAAGCATCCCCTTTTCTTCTATACACAGCTCCATAAAGCAGAGAAAAATACCGATGTCTATTCTGTTGTAAAAGCTTACCTTATCGGCAGGCATAATGCCTCTTTTTCCTTCTTTTTTGTATCGGTAAACCTTAAGTTTTCCGGTATCGTTTACCACCTTCCAGGGCTGACTGTTACAGGCGCTGGGAGCAAACCTTACTATATCCGTAACGCCCGGAAGAATTTCTCCCGACCATATTTCCGAAATATCCTTTCTTTTGCTTTTGAACATATCCTTACGGTATTTCTTCGGATCACTTACCTTTTTTATGGCAAGCATAATAACATAATCGAGTCCGTCACAGAACTCTTCGGTTTTACCTATACCAAACCAGAGGGTACCTATGTTTTTCGAAACAAGATATAAATCAAGCTGCTGACCGAGATAACCTATATTCTGCAGATAACCTTCTTTATTCTCACTGTAAAAAAGAACACACAGCTCCTGTCCCCTTTTGGTTGTAACCCTGCTGTTATCAACGATTCTTATTCCGGTTTTTATGTCGGGATACAAGGGAACAAGCTTTCCGAATACCTCATATATATCTTTTATTTCTTTGTCAGAGATTTTTTCATCCCCCACATTTCTGAAAATATGAAAAGATTTTCTTTTAAATATCATGCTGTGTAAATCCTTATCAAGCATATTATCACCTCTTTTAACAGGATACTTTATTTTAAATTTTTAATCAAGGGTAAAAATAAAAGACAGGTAAAAAACCTGCCTTTAAATTTATCTTTTTCCTAATCCGCTCTTCTGCTTTTCTATTCTCTTTATAACTCCGCCTAAAGCCCCTCCGACCGCAGCACTTGCCACAGCCTCAACGATACCGTTAACACCTACGAAAGCAGCAAAGAAAGCTATTACTCCCGTGGTAGCAAACTGTGTTTCAAGACCTGAATAAAAATCTGTATTACCGAAGAAGGCGATGAACAGACCTACAAAAAGAACGGTATTTACTACTGCGGCGGTTAAAAATGAAGCGAGAGCCGTAATGTTTCCCTGTATGTTCTTACTTTTAAGCACCTTATAAACCAAAGCGGAAGCTATGCCCACCAGAACACGGGGAACAATGCATAAGATAACGGTAAGAGCAGGATTAATTCCCATAAGAGCCGTGCCGAATGCGCTCATACCGAAACACTGAATAAGACTTGTGATACCGAATGCTAAGCCTAAAAGAGCTCCGCCTCCTACTCCTAAAAGAGCCGCACCCATAGCAACAGGAATGGCAAGAAGGGATATTTCTATAGTGCCCACCTTAAGATAACCGATAGGAGTAAAGCTCATTACGATAATGATAGCAAGAAAAATTGCTGTAAGCGTAAGATTTAAAAGCGATGCCATATTTGCTGATTTGTTTGAGGTTTTCATTTTATCATCTCCCGATACTCAATCTACAATAATTATATAAAAAAAGCTCTTTTTTGTCAATCAACGGGCAGGAAATCTTCAATAATAATTCTTAATACGTCCGATTATTGATTTTAAAAATAATAATATGATATAATAAATTAATAAAACTTATGGGAGGGAAAAATATGAAGAACAGAAACAGTAGTCCCTTTATCTTCGTCCACGGTATGTTTGGTTGGGGCGATTTAACGGGAATAAATAAAGCTGTGCCCTACTGGGGTGCCTCGACAGGCAGTCTTATCGATTTTCTCCGAAAATGTGACTACGAATGCTATGCTGCCTCCGTAGGCCCTATCTCCAGCGCCTGGGATAATGCCTGTGAGCTTTACGCTCAGCTTACGGGAACAAGAGTAGACTACGGAAAGTCACACTCTGAAAGAAGAAATCATGACCGCTTCGGCAGAAAATACGAAAAGCCTCTCTTCGACGGCTTCGGTGAGAGAAGCATACATCTTATCGGCCACAGCCACGGAGGTCAGGTAGTAAGACTTCTGTCTCACCTTCTCACCTACGGTGATGAGGAAGAAAGAAAAGCAACAGATATAGAAGACATTTCTCCTCTTTTCATCGGTGGAAATGAAAAACTTATCGTCAGTGTTACTACCCTCTGCTCACCAAATAACGGCACTCTCCTTTTTAAATTAGCCGAAGAAAAAAATCTGATACATACTATGGGACGCGGAACTAATTTCGGAGTAAGTCTTCTCGGCAGAACACCCATACACGGAAAAATAGTGGACTGTCAGATGGAGCACTTCGGTCTGACCCCTCTCAAGGGTGAAAAGAAGCCTGATAAAATTTTATCTGCCGTCAACCGTGTCCGCGACAGCGATGACCATATTCTGCGTGATCTTTCCTTCAGCGGAGCCCTTGAGCTTAATGAAAAAATAGAAATCAGTAAAAACATCTACTACTTCTGTTACTATGCAAGCGGTGCTCCCGGTGAAGAATTCTCTACTAAATATATGAAATTCCCTCTGCTGAAAATCTTCGGGAAGCTCATCGCCACCATTGATTTTCCGTCAGATGATGAATACGGTATCACCTTCGGTGAAGAATGGCACGAAAATGACGGACTCGTTAATGTTCCCTCGGCTAAAAACCCCTTCGACGAGCCCGGTAAAGACTTCAGCGGAAAGCCCGAAAAGGGAGTGTGGAACATTATGCCCGCCATAAAAGGAGACCACGGACAGACCGTAGGACTTCTGGCTGATAAAAACAAAACAAGGGGATTTTTCCTCAATTTACTCAATATGCTGACACAAACAGAGAAATAAAAAATAAGGTGTACAAATCCTATGACTTGTACACCTTTTAATTTTCAGAGATTAATTATCTGTCTCTTCTTCTGCGATCACCGTTTCTTCTTCTGTCACCGTTTCTTCTGGGAGCCTCTTCACCGTCATCTTCGGGGGTGAGACCTTCGATTTCGATAAGAGCATCTCTTCTGGAAAGGTTGATTCTGCCCTGATCGTCGATTTCGAGAACCTTAACGATTACTTCGTCACCTACGTTTACACAATCCTCTACCTTTTCGGTTCTCTTTACATCGAGCTTACTGATGTGTACGAGACCTTCTTTACCGGGAGCAATTTCTACGAAAGCACCGAAGCTCATAAGACGGGTAACGATGCCACGGAAAATTGAACCTACCTCAGGGTCGTTAGCGATGGTTTCAATAATAGTAATAGCACGTCTCGCATTATCAATGTCAATAGCTGAAACGAAAACAGTACCATCCTCATTGACATCGACCTTACACTCGCCGTCTGCTCAGATCTTCTGGATAACCTTGCCCTGCTTACCGATAACATCACCGATCTTTTCGGGATCAATCTTTGTTGTAAGCATCTTGGGAGCATATTTGGAAAGCTCTGCTCTGGGCTCTGCGATACAGGGAAGCATAACCTCGTCGAGAATCTTCACTCTTGCATCGTAGGTCTTTTCGAATGCTTCCTTGATGATTTCGGGAGTAAGACCGTGAACCTTAAGGTCCATCTGGATAGCTGTGATACCCTTCTTTGTACCTGCTACCTTGAAGTCCATATCACCGAAGAAATCTTCGAGTCCCTGGATATCGACCATCGTCATAAAGCGGTCACCTTCAGTGATAAGACCGCAGGAGATACCTGCTACAGGAGCCTTTATGGGAACACCTGCTGCCATAAGTGAAAGTGTGGAGCCGCAGATGGAAGCCTGTGATGTGGAACCGTTTGAGGAAAGAACCTCAGAAACGAGTCTGATAGCATAGGGGAATTCCTCTACTGAAGGAATTACGGGAACGAGAGCTCTTTCAGCGAGAGCACCGTGACCGATTTCTCTTCTGCCGGGGCCTCTGGAGGGCTTTGTTTCGCCTACAGAGTATGAGGGGAAGTTATAGTGGTGCATATATCTCTTCTCTGTTTCGCTGTCGAGACCGTCGAGAAGCTGTGCATCACTCATAGGACCGAGAGTAGTTACTGTAAGAACCTGTGTCTGACCTCTCGTGAACATACCTGAGCCGTGCACTCTGGAAAGAAGGTCAACCTGTGCATCGAGAGGACGCATATCGTTTATGCCTCTGCCGTCTACACGCTTACCTTCGTCGAGAAGCCAGCGTCTTACGACATACTTCTGAAGCTTATACATACATTCGTCGATTTTCTCAACTACATCAGCATATTCTTCGTCAAATCTCTCGTGTACCTTTTCGTATACGGGCTTGAGTCTTTCGTCGCGGATTCTCTTATCGTCGGTATC
>JAZUOC010000104.1:0-14847 GCA_045604465.1 Acutalibacteraceae bacterium | reverse complement strand
AATTCCGTTCTTTTCGGCGAAGTAGGTCTTTGTAACTGCGCCCTGCATCTGCATGGGTGACTTACAGGAAGAAAGGTGCTCGAGCTCTGTGGGGAAGTAATGCTCACAGTATTTGATCCACCCGGGTGAACAGGAGGTGATCATGGGAAGAACACCGCCGTTCTTGACTCTTGAGAGAAGCTCTGTTGCTTCTTCCATAATGGTAAGGTCAGCACCGAAGTTGGTGTCGAATACCTTGTCGAAGCCGAGACGGCGAAGAGCAGCGAACATTTTTCCTGTTACGTCTGTACCGACGGGCATATCGAAGCATTCACCGAGAGTAGCACGGATAGCAGGAGCAGCCTGAACGACTACATATTTGCTTTCGTCATTGATTGCTTCGAATACCTTGGCTGTATCGTCCTTTTCGTAAAGGGCACCTACGGGGCAGTTTACGATACACTGACCGCAGGAAATACAGGAGGTTGTATTAAGACCGAGCTCGAAGGGTGAGCCGATGTGAGTATCGATACCGCGGGCATTAGCACCGATAACGCCGATGCCCTGATTGTCACAGGCAGCCACACAGCGACGGCAGAGGATACACTTATTGTTATCTCTTACCATATGAGCAGCTGAAGTGTCGAGCTCATAAACAGGCTTGAAGCCGTCGAATCTGTCTTCAAATTCAACACCGTATTCGTTACACAGCTTCTGAAGCTCGCAGTTACCGCTTCTGATACAGCTGAGGCACTTTCTTTCGTGGGTGGAAAGAATGAGCTCAAGAGTAGTTTTTCTTGCCTTACGTACCTTTTCTGTGTTAGTGAAGATTTCTGTTCCGTCTCTTTCGATGGGGAATACACAAGCAGTAACGAGACTTCTTGCACCTTTTACTTCGACAACGCAGAAACGGCAGGCACCGATTTCGTTGATGTCCTTAAGATAACAGAGAGTGGGGATTTCGATACCGGCCATTCTTGCTGCATCGATGATTTTTGTACCGTAAGGTACGCTGTAAGGCATACCGTTAATTTTTATATTAAGCATATTTTCCATTTTTGCGTACCTCCTTATTTCTTAATAATAGCTTTGAATTTACATGAATCCATACATACGCCGCACTTGATGCACTTGGATGTATCGATGGTGTGAGCTTCCTTGACTGCACCTGAGATAGCGCCTACGGGACACTTCTTAGCACAGAGGGTACAGCCCTTACACTTGTCAGCCTCGATGGAGAATGAAAGGAGATCCTTACATACGCCTGCGGGACATTTCTTATCTACGACATGAGCGATATATTCGTCACGGAAGAATTTAAGTGTGGAAAGAACAGGGTTGGGAGCTGTCTGACCGAGACCGCAGAGAGAGTTTTCCTTGATGTAGTAGCAAAGCTCTCCAAGCTTGTCAATGTCTTCAAGAGTACCCTTACCCGATGTGATTTTGTCGAGGATTTCGAGAAGTCTTCTGGTACCTACACGGCAGGGAGTACATTTACCGCAGGATTCGTCGACAGTGAAGTCAAGGAAGAACTTAGCGATGTCAACCATACAGTTGTCCTCGTCCATTACGATAAGACCGCCTGAACCCATCATGCAGCCGATAGCTGTAAGGTTATCGTAGTCGATGGGTGTGTCCATAAGATGAGCAGGGATACATCCGCCGGAGGGGCCGCCTGTCTGAGCAGCCTTGAATTTCTTGCCGCCCGGAATACCGCCGCCGATTTCATAGATAACGTCACGCAGAGTAGTACCCATGGGAACCTCTACGAGACCTGTGTTTGTGATTTTACCGCCGAGAGCGAATACCTTGGTACCTTTTGATTTTTCGGTACCCATTGAAGCAAACCAGTCAGCACCGTTACGGATGATGGCGGGAATGTTTGCGAAGGTTTCTACATTGTTTTCGGTGGTGGGCTTACCGAAGAGACCCTTTACTGCGGGATAGGGAGGACGGGGTCTGGGCTCGCCTCTGTTACCCTCGATGGAGGTCATAAGAGCAGTTTCTTCACCGCATACGAAAGCACCGGCACCGAGCTTTACGAAAAGATCGAAGTCAAAGCCTGAGCCGAAAATATTTTTGCCGAGAAGACCCATTTCTCTTGCCTGATTGATAGCGATCTGTAAGCGTGCTACAGCGATGGGATACTCAGCACGCACATAGATGTAGCCTTCGGTAGCACCTGTAGCGTAGCCGCAGATGGCCATAGCTTCGATGATGCAGTGGGGATCGCCTTCGAGAACGGAACGGTCCATGAATGCACCCGGGTCGCCTTCGTCAGCGTTACATACTACATATTTCTGATCAGCCTTGTTAGCGGCTGTGAAGCTCCATTTGAGACCGGTGGGGAAACCGCCGCCGCCTCTGCCGCGAAGACCGGAATCCTTTACTATCTGGATAACCTGCTCGGGAGTGAGCTCTGTGAGACACTTACCGAGAGCCTGATAGCCGTCATAAGCGATATATTCATTGATGTCTTCGGGATTGATAACACCGCAGTTGCCCAGAGCAACTCTCTTCTGCTTTTTGTAGAAGTTGGTGTCGTTAAGACCCTTGATTTTTTCGGGAGTTACTGTTTCCTTGTAGAGAAGACGGGTAACCATACGTCCCTTGAGAAGATGCTCCTCTACGATTTCGGGAACGTCCTCTACCTTTACCTCTGAATAGAAGCAGCCTTCGGGATAGACGATCATAATGGGACCGAGTGCACAGAGACCGAAGCAGCCTGTACGGATAACCTGTACTTCATTTTCGAGACCCTTTGCCTTGAGCTCGGCATTCATTGTGTCGATGATTTTCTGTGAATTTGAAGAGGTACAACCGGTACCGCCGCAAACGAGCACATGAGAACGATACATTTATACTTCCTCCTTATTTAGCGATAGCACCAACGGTGTACTCCACTACGGGATTACCGTTTACGAGATGGTCAACAACTATTCTTGCGACCTTTTCTTCTGTAAGCTGAACATAAGTTACTTTTTCCTTGCCGGGAACCATAACCTCAGCGATGGGCTCATACTGGCACATACCGATACAGCCTGTCTGTGCTACGGTAACGTTTGTAAGGTTACGCTTAGCTGTTTCTTCTACGAATTTATTCATTACAGGTCTTGCACCTGCTGCGATACCGCAGGTAGCCATACCAACAACAACTCTGGTGAGTTCGGTAGAATCATCACGTGCGGTAAGGTTAGCCTTGGCAGCATCTCTTAATGCCATAAGTTCTGCGAGAGTTTTCATAAATTTACACCTCCGTAAGTTGTTTCGTGTTTTCAGTGATATAATCTTTGATCCAAGCGGTGATGCTCGGCTCGTTAAGGGGAACATCTCCTAAAATTTCCTTAAGCTGACGGGTGTCCACGGTGAAGCTTTTTTCATCGGCTTTTCTTATGTAAACGAAATCAATGTGAAGATTCATCGTTATCAGCATAATTACTGTCGAGCACATATCACCTATAGGAGTGAAGTCCAGGTGATCGGTGCAGAAACGGGCAGTGGTTTTCGTACCGATACCGAGGGTGCTGTCAATGTCGAAGGAGCCTCCTGTCATTTCCGCTGCCATTCTGAAAAGAGGAATACCCATTCCGACCTTTCTGGTAGTGCGTGTAGTGAAAAAAGGATCTCTTACATTTTCGAGCTGCTCGGGGGTCATACCCTTACCGTTGTCGCTTATCGAAATTTCCAGAGTACGGTTCTTTGTATCCTCGATAAGCTCAATAGTTATCAGTGAGGCTTCTGCTCTGACTGAATTCTGTGCTATATCGAGTACATTGAGAGACAGTTCCCTCATCAGTTCATATATTTGTCGAGAATGCCCTTGACATCCTTGGCTGTGATTTTGCCGTAAACATCATCGTTGACCGTAAGAACGGGAGCAAGACCGCAGGCACCGATGCAGCGGCAGGCTGTAAGTGAGAATTTTCCGTCGGCTGTGCATTCGTCTGCACCGATGCCGAGCTGTGCGGAAAGCTCATCAAAAATTTCCTGTGCTGCCTTAACATAGCAGGCAGTGCCGAGACAAACGGAAATAGCGTATTCACCCTTGGGAGAAAGAGCAAACTGAGCGTAGAATGTAGCAACGCCGTAAACCTTTTCGAGGGATACGTTCATACCGTCTGCAATCTTCTGCTGAACTTCGAAGGGGAGATAACCATAAATTTCCTGTGCTACCTGCATTACATGCATAAGCCGGCTGTTGTCTCCTGTGCATTCAGCGATAACTGCGTCGAGTTTTGCTGCCTGTTCAGGTGTGTCCTTGAACGGGAGTGTGCTGATTTTTTTAAGCATTGACTTTTGTCCTCCTTTAAACGGATTTTCCGTTAGATTTTGTAAGAAGCAGAATCTCTGTAGTACAGAAAAAGCTGCAATAATCCATACTCCTAAATAATAACATACTCTGCACGAAAAATCTACTGAATTTTTAATTTTAATAAGGTAATTTTCGGTTTTTCTATTTTTTACAAAAATTAACTCTTGTTTTATGGTAAATTAAACAATTTAGTGGGAGTGTTCCCTTTGATTTGAAGGGAATCAGCCCTTGTTATTACAGCTTTAAATAGCAGGAGGAAATTCAATAATGCACAAAACAAGCGTATGTTTTTTGTAAGAAAGCACAAAGTTGCAGAGCGTAAAAAGAGTCTCTATTGACATTTATAAATCATAAGGTATAATTAAAAAGATGAACGGTTTCTGTATACCGTAAATATATTTTTGAAAGGAAAAATAATATGAAAACTTTTAAAAGAACACTCAGCTTATTTCTGGCTTTTTTAATGGCTTTTTCTGTTTGTACGGTTGCATTTGCCACAGGTGAACCCGCAGCAAAAAATGAAGAAGTAACAGGCTTTACACAGGAAGATTTTCTTTCTGTAAAGGGCAGAAAAATCTTTAATCAGAAGGGCGAAGAAATTCAGCTCAAGGGCGTGAATATCGGTGCATGGCTTGTCCGTGAGGACTGGCTTAACCCCGACCATATTCCTGCAGAGGTTCTCGCTGAAAAGAAGTACGACGGTGAAATGGTTTACGACAAGCTTGAAGAACGCTTCGGCAGAGAAAAGTCTCAGGAGCTTCTCAATATGTTCTATGACAACTGGTTTACCGAATGGGACCTCGATAACATTAAGGAGCTCGGCTTTAACTGTGTACGTGTACCCTTCTGGTACAGAAACTTCTATTATGACGACAAGGGTACAAAGATTCTCGATGAAAACGGAGAATGGGATTTCTCAAGACTCGATTGGGTTGTTGAAGAATGCTCAAAGAGAGAGCTTTATGTTATTCTCGATATGCACGGTGCAGTAGGCTCACAGAGTGATGCCCCCCATTCCGGCAGGGGCTTTGCAGGTGCACAGCTTATGGAAGACAGTGAAAGAGGTGAAGAGTACCGTCGTCTTACCGATGAACTCTGGTCAGCTATCGCATCGAGATTTAACGGTAATCCCGCAGTGGCTATGTATGACCTTCTCAATGAGCCTATGTGTGATGTTAAATGCGGTGAAATCGAAAGAAGAATTAAGAACGAAAAAATTTATTCCCGTCTTTATGACACAGTACGTGCCGTAGATGAGGACCATATCATCACTATGGAAGCCATCTGGACAGGTTTTGCTCTTCCTTACACATTTATGAGAGGCTGGCATGATGTGGTATATCAGGTGCACTTCTATAACAACTCTGACTTCATCTTTAACTTCTTCCTTCTTCTCACTATGGCGATTCATCCCAATGTGCCTCTTATGATGGGTGAATTCTATCCCCATAAGAAGACTACATGGGAAAACTGCTTCAAAACAATGAATAATCTCAACTACAGCTGGATGCTCTGGACCTATAAGGCAACAGGACACGGTATGTGGAGCTCTGACTGGTGTATGTACGGCGCAAAGGACGGCTTCTGGAGAGCAGACATCTTTGACGGCTCTTATGAACAGATAGCAGAAGCATGGAGCGCAGAAAGACTTAACACTCAGACCGGATTCCAGGATACAGGCCACTATGCAAAAAATGTACAGGCTCATCTCGGCTGATAATTAAAAGGACATAATATACAAAGCAACCGTTTTCGTGACGGTTGCTTTTGATTTTATTTTGCTATTATTCCACCGCCTACAACATAGTCCCCGTCATAAAGTACGAGAGACTGACCTGCCGTTACTGCTCTGACAGGCTCTTCGAATTCGGCGTGAAGAGTATTTTCTCCTGTCTGCCATACTCTTGCCCACTGCTCCTTATGAGAATATCTTGTCCGTGCCTTTATGCGGATGGGGGCATCGAGGCGGTCACAGGTGATGAGATTTATGTCTGTAGCGTCTACCTGTCGGGTGAAAAGCTCATCGTTACTGCAGAGAATAACCCTGTTATTTTTTACGTCCTTTTCCTTTACATACATCGGTGCCGGAAGAGCAAGGCCCAGACCTTTCCTCTGTCCTACGGTGTAGCGGATAATACCCTTATGAGTACCTAAAACCTTACCTTCGGTATTTACGAAATTTCCTGTGGGGTAAGTCTTATTAAGCCATCTTTCGATAAAAGAGCCGTAGTCACCGTCGGGAATGAAGCAGATGTCCTGGCTGTCCTTTTTTTTCGCATTGATAAGATTCTCAGACAGGGCGATTTCTCTTGCCTTTTCCTTAGTCATAGAGCCGAGGGGGAAAAGGGTGCGGGAAAGCTGATGCTGTGTTAGGCAGTAAAGAACATAGCTCTGGTCTTTGGACGCATCGGCACCTTTTTTCAGATAATATCTTCCGCTTGCTTTGTCATAGCCGCACTGTGCATAATGTCCCGTGGCGATGTAGTCGAAGCTCTGCTTTTCCGCTTCTGCCATAAGCGAACCGAATTTCAGATGCTTATTGCATACGATGCAGGGATTAGGAGTGGCACCGCCCTCATAAACGGAGATGAAATTACCGATAACCGTGTTTCTGAATTCCTCCGTAAAATCCAGCACCTGAAAGGGTATTCCTACCTTTTCGGCTACGGCACGGGCATCCTCAGTGTCTGCGGAGGCATTTTCCTCACTGTGGCAGAAAAAACGGCAGTTTACACCTGTAACATCATAGCCTTCTTTTTTCAGCAGAAGAGCAGAAATGGCACTGTCCACGCCGCCACTCATGCCTACCATTACCTTTTCAGCCATAAGAATACCCCCATGAAATATAATCTTACTTGATTATATTAGCTGTGGGGGCGAAAGTCAAGTGGTTTAAAAATCCAATCCTTCATCACCGAGATATTCGGCGTTTACATAGGGAAGCACCACAGTGAAATCCGTGTGCTCGGGAGAGCTTTTAGCTGTGATGGAGCCTCCGTGAAGCTCTGTTATCTGCTTAGATATGGCCAGGCCGAGACCTGAACCGCCGGAGGATGAATTTCTGGAGGAATCCATACGGTAGAACTTTTCGAAAAGACGGTCGAGCTTATTCTGAGGAATTTCGTCGCAGAGGTTACGGAATTTTATTATTACCTTGTTTCTTCGTATTCTTGCTCCGATTTTAATTACTGTGTTTTCGTAAGAATAGTTTACTGCGTTTTTCAGCAGGTTGTCGAAAACCCGTGCTATCTTGTCTGCATCGGCAAACATTATTATATGCTCCGGTATATCCATCTGAACGGTGAGATTTTTTTCCGAGAGCATAGGATAAAATTCATCTGCCATCTGTTCGAGCATCATATTCAGGTCGATACGGTTTCTTTCCAGAGTTACGGTGTTTATATTAAAGCGTGTGATTTCGAAAAATTCATTTATAAGCTGTTCGAGACGGTATGCCTTGTCCAGAGAGATGCCTACGAATTTCGCTCTCTGCTCTGCTGTCAGCTCACGGCTTTCGTCTAAAAGAGTGAGATAACCGATAACGCTGGTCAGAGGCGTCTTCAGATCGTGGGCAAGGTACATAACCAGATCATCCTTTTTCTTTTCCGCTTCTATGGCTTTTCTGCGGTTTTCCACTACCTTAAGATGAATGTCGCTCAGCTTCAGCTCCACCTCCGAATAGCTCTTTGGGAATGAGAGAATCTGTCCGTCTTCATTTACGAAGGCGTTAATGCTTTTATATACTCTGCCGAAGTTGATGAGGGTGGAAAAAGAATAAATAATACTGTTAATAAGCAATATGCAAACAAATGCGGGAACAAGAAGTATATAGCTGTTTCGGAAGATATAATCTGCCCACCGTGAATTCAGCAGTGCATCGAGAAAAACATATATACTGTCTGCGAATTCGTAGGACTGCTTAGTATAAAGGTAACAGATGATGTAAACAGCCGTGATTACGGCAAAGCATATCAGGTTCCATTTAAAAAAGGAAAACAGAATCAGCTTTATAACACTGTCAGCACCTTTTTTGTTTTTCTTAGTTTTACTCACTTTTTTCAATTTTATATCCGACTCCCCATACGGTTTTTATAAATTTCGGGTTTCTTGGTTTTTCCTTAAGCTTTTCTCTTATTCTTCTTATATGTACCATAACAGTGTTATTGCTGTCAAGATAATCTTCACCCCACACCCTTTCGAAAAGCTCTTTGGTAGAAACCACCTTACCTGCGTTTTCCATAAGCAGGCGGACTATTCTGAATTCGGTGGGAGTGAGTATGATTTCCTCTCCGTAAAGAAAACAGGAGTGAGTGGAAATATTGATTTCGAGACCCGAAATCTCCAGGGAGTCTGTTTTTTCACTGCGATCGTTATACTGAGTGAAGCGTCTGAGCTGTGCTTTTATTCTTGCTGTCAGTTCCGGCGGATTGAAGGGCTTTGTAACGTAGTCGTCTGCACCGAGGGCAAGACCTGAGATCCTGTCAGCGTAATCGGTTTTTGCCGTGAGCATGATAACCGGATAGGTGTGTCTTTTTCTGATTTCTCTGCAGAGAGTAAAGCCGTCCGTGTCTCCCAGCATAACATCCAGCACCGCAAGGTCAAAGGCTTCGGTTCTTATTAAATCGAGAGCGGTTTTTCCGTCGAAGACCTTTACTGTTTCGAAGCCTTCATTCTGTAAATATACACCTACCAGGTCGGCGATTTCTTTTTCGTCATCTACTATAAGAATTTTCATTTATGTATCCTCGTTTTTTATTTATTGGGAATAGACTGATATTGATTATTATACCATAAAATCCGAATATTGGAATATGTCATTTCTTAAGATTATCTTAAGTTTCCGTAAGGAAAGGCGATTTAATAAAAAATAATCGTTTAACATCTTTATTTTTTTTGTGAGATATATTATTATATATAATGGATAGTTATACAACTTAAGAGAAGGTGAAAAAATGAAAAAAATACTTGTAATAGATGACGAAATAGCCATAGCTGAGCTTATTTCCGATTCACTCGAGGATGAGGGCTTTGAAACGGTTATCAGAACTGACGGGAGAAGTGCATACGAATACATCAATGAGCATAAGGACGAGCTGTCTCTTATTACTCTTGATATAATGATGCCGGAAATATCGGGTGTGGATCTTTGCAAGTTCATAAGAAACAGTGTGTCCTGTCCCATAATTTTCGTTTCGGCGAAGGGTAATACCTATGACAAGGTGCGCGGACTGGAAATCGGTGCTGATGACTATATCGCAAAGCCTTTTGTTGTAGAAGAGTTTGTAGCCAGAGTGAAGGCTCATCTGAGAAGAGAACAGAGATACATCTCTGAGAATACCGGCGGCGTTATAAAGGTAGGAGATATAGAAATAGATACAGCTTCTCTTACCGTAAGTAAAAAGGGCGTTCCCGTATCTATTTCTACCCGTGAATTCCAGCTTCTTCAGTATCTTATGGAGAATGCAGGCAAGGTGCTTACCCGTGAGCAGATTTTCGCACATGTTTGGGATACGGAATTCGGTGATATAGGTACTGTTGCCGTTAATATCAAAAGCATAAGAGATAAAATTGATCCTGATAATGAGTACATTAAGACCGTGTGGGGAGTAGGATATAAATTTGTAAAGGTAATCAGATAAAAGGTGAAGAAAAATGCATAGCAAAAAAGGTAATTTAATTACGATTTTTGTGCTTATATTTGTTATCGCGATTTTCGGCTATATTTATAATGCTTCGGTGAGAGCGACACTCAGCGATGCCGCCGTAAATGCCAAGGGTGTATTGGTGGAATACAACTCTGAAATAATAGAGGCTCTGATAAAGGAGACTTCTGTAGACACATGGGACGAGATATTGAATGAATACGATGGAATTATCGTCACCGTAGAGGACAGTCAGAATAACGAAATAGCCAAAAGCAACGAAAACACCTGGACTGCTCTCGACGTAAAGGTGCAGACTCCCTTTGAATATAAGGGAAATGCATACCTTATAATTTCCTCAGTGTATCTTCTGGAGGATTATGTGGCGGATGTAAGGGCGAGAACAAGGTTTTATCTCATAGAGATGCTGATCGTGTTCTCTTCTCTCGCGTTGATGATTTTTACTACATATACTCTTGTTCTCCGTCCCTTCAGAATGCTGTACAGGGCTATAGAGGAATATGATAAAACGGGAAAGCTGGAAAAAAAGAAGATAAAAGGCTATGCAGGGAAGGTGTACCGCCGTTTCGTATCCATGACAGAAAATCTCGAAGCAAATGAGAGAAATCAGAGAAGAATAATCGCTTCCATATCTCATGATATAAAAACTCCTCTGACCTCAATTATGGGTTATGCTGAGAGACTGCAGAAGGATAGTATATCTGCGGAGAGAAGAAGCCGCTATCTCAGCACGGTTTACGGAAAGAGTCTCGAAATAAAAGAGCTTGTCAATGAGTTTGACGAATATCTCAGCTTTGAGCGCAAACAGCAGAGTCAGCGGGTCGTTTATTCGGCTGAGGAGATAGCTGTCGCAATAAGGGATGATTATGAAGCAGAGCTTGAGGCGGCGGGCGTAACACTTTCGGTAAATAACTATGCCGGTGATGCACAGGTGGAAACCGAGGCATTGAAATTCAAAAGAGTATTCGGTAATATTTTTGCAAACTCGGTGAAGCATTTCAAGGGCAACATAAAGATAGTCCGTGTGGATATTTATGCGGACAAGGACAGTGTATATTTTCATATCAGCGATAACGGTGAAGGTGTTCCCGAAGAAAATCTCGAGCTGATATTCGAGCCGCTTTACACCTCTGACGAGGGCAGAAAGGTGGCAGGGCTCGGTCTTTCCATCTGCCGTGAAATAGTCGATGCTCATTCGGGACTGATCTATGCTCAGAAAAGTGATCTCGGCGGACTTGAGGTTGTTATCGAACTGGACAGAAAAAAATAAAGAGGGAAAAATATGCAAATAAAAAAGAATGATGAAATACGTCTTAAGATAACTACTCTTACTTCACAGGGTAGCGGTCTGGGAAGATTTAACGATATGGCGGTTTTCGTGGAGGGAAGTGCTGTCGGTGACGATCTTCTGGTTCATATAATCAAGGTTAAGAAAAACTATGCCGTAGGTATAATTAAAAAGATATATAAAAACTCACCCGACAGGGTGGAGGCTGACTGTGAAGCTTTCGGAAAATGCGGTGGCTGCAGCTACCGTCACATATCATATGAAGCGGAAAAAAGAGAAAAGCAGCAGTCTGTCACCGATGCTATGAACCGTATAGGCGGAATAGATATAAAGGCAGAAAAAATCTATACCATAGAAAATCCCTGCCGTTACCGTAACAAGGCACAGATACCCGTAGGTCTTGACAGAGACGGAAACCTGATAACAGGGTTTTATTCAAAGCGTAGCCACCGTATAATTTCCTGTGATGACTGTCTTTTACAGATGCCTGATTTTAAGGATATCGTTTCCGCTGTGAGAAGGTATATTCTGGAAAACCCCGTTTCTGTTTATGATGAGGAGACAGGCGAAGGTCTGGTAAGACATATTTATTTAAGACAGGGCAGAAGAACAGGTCAGATTATGGTCTGTCTCGTCATTAACGGCGAAATTCTGCCGAAAAAGGAAAGGTTTATCGAAGCTGTTCTTTCAGCAAACGAAAACATAAAATCAATCATTCTTAATATAAACAAAGAGGACACAAATGTGGTTCTCGGTGAAAAGTGCGTAACCCTGTGGGGAGAAGATTACATCGAGGACGTGCTGTGCGGTCTGACCTTCAGAATTTCACCGCTGTCTTTTTATCAGGTAAATCCTGAGGGTACTGAAATTCTTTACGGTAAGGCAAGAGAATACGCAGCGCTTGAGGGAGGAGAGACTCTTATCGACCTTTACTGCGGAACAGGCACCATCGGTCTTACCATGGCGAAGGACTGTAAGGAGCTCATCGGAGTAGAGATTATTCCTCAGGCTATCGAGAATGCGAAGAAAAATGCCGAAGCTAACGGTATAACCAATGCACGGTTTATCTGTGACGATGCTTCGGGTGCAGCAAAGACTCTTTTTGATGAGGGAATCAGACCTGATGTTATTATTCTTGACCCGCCGAGAAAGGGCTGCAGTGCAGATGTAATAGACACGGTGGCGGATATGAAGCCCGACAGAGTGGTTTACGTTTCCTGTGATCCTGCTACTCTTGCCAGAGACTGCCGGATTTTTGAGGATAAGGGATATAAGGTGACGGAGCTTTGCGCTGTGGATATGTTCCCGAGGACGGTGCACGTCGAGACGGTTGTTCAGTTGGTTAGAAAAAATCCCGATACACATATCGACTTTGAAATCAGCCTTGATGAGTTCGATTTAACGGCTTCAGAGGCAAAAGCGACCTATCAGGAGATAAAGGATTATGTATTTGATAAGTTTGGGTTGAAGGTATCAACGCTGTATATTTCACAGGTAAAAGCCAAGTGCGGAATAATAGAGCATGAGAATTATAATAAGGGCAAAGAGGGACACAGAGTGCCGAAATGCCCGAAGGAAAAAGAAGATGCTATCATGGATGCTTTGAGGCATTTCAGGATGGTGTGATATAGTAAAATTTAAAACCTCCCTACTTGTTCGTTGAAGTATTGTGGGGAGGTTTACTTTACAATTAATAAATATGATTTATTATGTAGTATTCGAAAATAATGGTTGTACAATTAAAAACTTAATACTCAAAATCAGTTAATTGTTTTAAAATTTCTAGTAAACTGTAATATATTTTTGAGCTTGTATCTGTTAGTTGCACGTTCTTTTTTATGTTTAGATCGAAAAGCTCTTTTGATTTTAAATATGCCGCTTTCACAAAGTCGGATGTATTATTGCCAAACATATTGTATAAATCTTGCTTATTTTCAACTATTACAACGGGATTGCTATCTAATAACTTACCAATATTATAATAGGCACGTGCTGAAAGGGTTCCGTTGTTTGTTTCTATTGTGGTTTTATACAAATTAAAAATATAATTGTAATCATAGTTGTAATTTTTGAGCAACGAATGATTTATATTTTCTTCCAAAAATTCACCAAACTTTAAGTATGATAAGGGTGTTTTATTATCCATGGCATGTTTAAAACATTTAATTGCTAAATCAAAACTTTCAGGTTTTTCTGCATGGATATAAGCTTCGTTGAGTACGCTAAAGGTGTCGCCGTTTTTGGTAGCTTTTTTGAAATAGTAAATAGCTTCATTTAAATCTTTTTCAACACCCCAACCATTTTGATAGAATTTACCTAAACTATTGTATGACTTAACATATTCAAATTTTTCGGAAAGCTTATAGTACTTTAAAGCTTCTTGTTTCCGCTTGGTGTCGTCCATATCCTTTGCAATTTGCGATCTTTCATACATCCATCCCAATCTCCATAAAACTGCACCTGTATAATCATAGAGCGCAACTTTATTGTAATAATAAAATGCTTTGTCATAATCTTTTTTTACTATTTCTACACTTCCGTTGTATAGACCACTGTGATAAAGATTACCTAAATAAAGTCCGGCAAGTGTATTATTATATTTATCTGCCGCTTCAGCTAATAGTTTAATTTTGTTTGGTTCAAATGTATCTAAAGCCATTGCTTGATTAAGCAATTTTGTTCCCTCGTCATTGAATTTTTCATCATGTAAAATTTTTATAGCTTCGGCATATTTTTCACGTTCATTATTAGTTTCAATAATTTCACACTCTAAATGTTTATGTGTTTCTTTTGTGTACAAAATAAATACTACTAAAATACAAATAATGAAGGACAATGCTGCAAACAAATAGGCGTTTTTTATTCCTATACCATAGACATACACATTGGTATCTGACAAAAATTCAATATCCTGTACAATAAATAAAATAATTTCTTCAATCAATAGCAATAAAAACCACCATATTATTTTTTTGTTTTGAATAAAAGATTTTAGTGTCATTTTAGTATCTCCTTTATTATATACTTTCATTTATATAAGTTCGATTTGATTGTTAATGTAACAGAAAAAACTAATTAAATATCAAACTTTATCGAAATAACCAAAATGCACTCTTTACACTTGTAAATAATCACAACAAAAATTTAGAAAATTCAATACAAACAAAAGAAATTCCCACACATTCGACAAAACATAAACCTCCTTGTACAATGGTCTTACCAAAATACAAGGAGGTCTTTTCTATGAATTTACCCAAACACATCACCAACGAACAAACCGGCATCCGTTACACCCTTCACGGCGACTATTATTTGCCTGACTTAATACTCCCCGAACCTAAAGACGATCGCCTTATCGGCAAATGGGGTCAGCTTCATCTCAACCACCTTAAAAAGCATTGCAAATCAACCTATTGCACCTACCTTATGAACGGTACACTACACGATTACCTTTGTGGCATCAATGACCAAGCGGAAGAGATGTTCAATCGTATAGTGTAGCATATGGCAGAGGTAGATAGTACTGACGAAAATTTGAAAGCAACCGACCAAATGAAATGGGTAGGACTTATGAACAACTACCGTCACTGTGCCGAGGAAGTAGT
>JAZUOC010000103.1:0-2834 GCA_045604465.1 Acutalibacteraceae bacterium | reverse complement strand
AGCCACCACAGTTATCAGAGCACTGTACAGAAGAATTGGTGGAATGTGTGCAACTGCAACCCCAAAGCTTCCGTTAAATAACGCTTTTTCCAATTCTGCTGCATGAACAAACGGAAGTGCATTAGCTATTTTCTTGAAAGTGCCCCCCACAAGATTTAAATCAAACCAAACGCCGGAAAACCAAGCTGAAAGGTTTGTCAAGAGTGCTCCGCAAATACCGCCGACCTGCTTTACACCGAATACACTGCCGCATAAAAGCCCCAAGGAAATATTAAAAACAGCCATTGGTATTATGCCTATTATAGCATAAATAATGTTTATGTTTACAGTCAGACCCAAAGAAATCGCAAACAGATAACAAACAGCTGTCTGTGCAACTGCAATAAACAAAAGCGGAAGCATATAACCAAGGATAAAATCAAAACCCGTAAGCGGTGTAGTGTATAGTCTCTGTAAAAAAGAGCTTTCTCGGTCTTTGGAAATCAGCGTGGCAGAGAAAAGTGTCATAAATGACAGACCGAACACGGTAATTCCGGGAGTAAGAGTGTCCAGTTCAAACAGTTCAGTCGGTATATTTTTTTGAAGGCTGCTCAGAAGGAGCAATAAAACCAAAGGGAAACCCAAACCGAAAGCAAGGTTTATCGGATCACGCAAAATCTCTTTCGTGCATCTTCGGGCAAAAGTCAGCATTCTCATAACACACCCTCCTTCACGATACGGACAAAGGCTGATTCGAAGTCCTCGGCTCCTGTAATTCTCTTTAATTCCTCTGCAGTTCCCACAGCGAGAAGTCTGCCGTCCTTCATAATACCTATACGGTCAGAAAGTGCTTCTGCTTCTTCCATATAATGTGTCGTCAGGATTACTGTCACTTCTCCCTTCAGTAAACAAATCATATCCCAGAGCTCGTGACGTGCAATCACATCCAAGCCGAGAGTCGGCTCATCTAAAAACAGAACTCTCGGTTCGCTTATGAGTGCCATTGCAATACTTACACGCCGTTTCCATCCTCCCGACAGCTTGCCCGCCTTTCTTTTCAAAACTGAATATAAGCTGAATTGTTCGTTAAGCTCATCAATTTTCGCTTCAGTTTTTTCTTTGGAAAATCCGTGAATTCCGCATATCAATTCAAGATTTTCCTTTACTGTGAGATTCGGTGCTATGGCAGTTTCCTGCGGTGATACACCGATCAGTCTCTTTACAGCTTCAGCCTCTTCAGTTACACTGAAGCCGCCTACAAACGCATCTCCGTCCGTCGGTTTTGTTATGCAGGTCATCATCTTTATCGCAGTGGTTTTTCCCGCACCGTTGACACCCAACAGAGAAAAAAGTTCGCCTTGCTGTATTTCTAAGTCGAGCTTATCAACAGCAGTAAGATTTTTGTATCTCTTGACAAGACCCGAGGTTTTAATTTCTTGCATATGTCTCAGCCTCCTTTTATTTCATATCCCTATCATAACAAATAAAAAAGAGGCGGTGTTGATTTTTCTCTGATCGGTCATTTTCGGCATCTCATCGGTCTGTTAAAGCTCTTCTTCGGTTATCTTTGAAGCTTTCAGGCACAAAAAAAGTCTTGCAAACGAAGCGCTTACAAGACTTTAACCCGACAAGGGAAGATGGACACGAGTCAGCACCTTATGTAAATATTAATCCCACTCTGCTCCCGTAACAGCCGTAATATCCACGCCCTTTGTTTCGTTGACCTTTCTGATAAGTATAACCGTAGCAAGTAACAGGAAAGGAATCGCTATTCCGAGATACAGAAAACCGATGGATTCTATAAAGAGCATACCGACAGTCATCATAGCTACAGAAAGCACATTACCTACACCGGACATAATGCCCATAGTGCCTACAACCGAAACACGGAGATTAGTCGGTGTGGATTCACCCGGAAGCAGGATAAACAGAATGTCGGCAGCAGACCACAGACCACCGATAAAGAAGCCGCAGCTGACACCTACCAGAACAGGAGATATTCCGAAATTGGAGCAGCAAACAAAAGACACAAGACCTGCGAGAGCAATTACCGTATGTACAATAACAGAACGTTTTCTGCCGATAAAGTCAGTAATAAAACGCCTGACATCGGTATTACTTGAATAAATATTTCTTTTATATACATTCTCTTACAAAAAACTATTGAAATAATATTTTATTTTTGATAAAATGATATAGATATTTTTACAGGAGGGATTTAATATGAACCTTAAAGTCAATGCAAAACTCGATCCTCAGTTTGAGCCTCTTTCACTTGTTGTGCGCGAAATGAGGGAAGCAACGAAGCAAAACGGTCAGGACATCATAATAGCCGCTATCAGAAACAACGGTTACACTACTACATATAAGACGAGGATTTTCCCCGAAGGCACCGGCCATGACGAGGAGAATTTCCGCTTTGTAGAGCGTATCGCGAAATCTCTTGTCTGGATTGCAGGTGCACATAAGCTCGTTATTGCAGGTGCAGATGTTGTCGGTCAGAGAATTAAAGAAGCCTACACTCCGACAGGACTTCGTGCCTTCGATGTAGGCCATATGAAAAAGACATACGAGAAGGATTTCGAGGTTGAACTCTGCGCTCTTGAGGATGCTCCGGAGGACAAATCCTCGGCCGCTCCCCTGGGCAGACATCTCGACGGTTGCCGTATAGGCTTCGATGCAGGCGGAAGCGACAGAAAGGTAAGTGCAGTTATAGACGGTAAGAGTGTTTATTCAGAAGAGGTAGTTTGGTTCCCTAAGCTTAACCCCGACCCGGAATATCACTATCAGGGTATTCTTACAGCTATGAAAGCCGCCGCTTCTAAAATGCCGAGAGTAGATGCTATCGGTGTTTC
>JAZUOC010000102.1:0-4760 GCA_045604465.1 Acutalibacteraceae bacterium | reverse complement strand
AAATCACCAAGCTTACAACAACCAAGGATAAGGCTACCGTAAAATGGAGCAATGTAAGCGGTGAAAGCGGCTATCAGGTTTACTATTCAACCAAAAAGGACAGCGGCTATAAGAAGGTAAAATCCTACAAAGTAAATGTTGGCAAGGGCTCAAAGAGCAAGCTCAAGAGCGGCAAGAAGTATTACTTCAAGGTCCGTGCTTACAAAAAGACCGCAAGCGGAACGGTTTACTCTGCATGGAGTGCAGTTAAGAGTGTTAAAATTAAATAAGCATTCTTAACAAATGTGTCGTATGTGAATTTTGCACCGAGTCTGAAGCCTGATATGAAGCTATCAGCATTACTTGTTGTTGAAAATTCAATATATGAACTTACATAGTTTTGAAACAGTTCCTTATCTTCACCGTTCAGTCTTGCAGTGAGCTGTTCTTCTTTCTCGGAAAGATTACTCAATTTCTTCTTGAGTTTAGATGTTAATTCCGAATTAACTTCTTGCGGCTCAAGGTTTCCGTAGAATAATTCTTCTATTATATTTGACATTATGTATTCCTCCGTGTATGAGGAAAAGCTATATAGTACGGAGAATGTGTGTTGCCGGAGAATTGAACTTGTGTTATGAGCACCCGCACCATGATGCGTGTTCATAAGGGATTTGAACACGCATCCTTTTTGTTTAAAAACAGATTGATATATTTTTGTTGTTTGTCGCAGTTTATCTGCGGCTTTTTTCTTTATGCTGTTTCAGGTAAAGTGCCTGAAATGTAATTCACTGCTACTCCATGCCTTGTATCGTTTACGATTGGTATTTTGTCAGGTAATTCAAGATAACCTACAAAGCGGTAGTAAATTACAATCCTTTGCGTTTTGTTTTTACCTTTACCCTCTGACTCATAAACATCAATGTGGTCAATAAGCTCCTTTGCAAGAGGTGCAGTAAGGGTTGTTGAATTATTACATCCTTCCTTGAATAATTTTTTGATAACTTTAACGGTTATATGGTGAGGGTATCACCCTCGTAATTCCCAAAGAGCACAAAAAGTTTTTGTTGTCAAGAGAAGAATCGAAGTGACTCTTGATGACGGAAACAGGCTGTGGTGCTTAATTTATTATTGTTTTATTTGTATTATTCGATAACCTCACCGTAAATGCCGTGCCCTTGCCCACTTCGCTGTGTACAAATATTTCTCCTGAGTGAAGATCGATAATTCTTTTCGCAAGAGCAAGACCGAGACCGTTTCCGCCTGTAGAACGAGAAGAATCTCCCTGATAAAATTTTTCGAAAACCCTTTTCATGGTTTCCTCGTTCATTCCCGGTCCGCTGTCGCTTATCATAATAATAACGTCACGCTGATAATAAAAAAGCTTTACGGCTATCGCACCGTTTGTCGGAACAAACTTAATAGCATTTCCTATAATATTCTGCCACACGTGAGCTAAAAGCTCCTCGTTACCGTAATAATTACAGACAGAAAGCTGAATGTCCAGGTCTAAATTTTTTTCCGACCAATCATTTTCCAGCAGAAGTAGGCTCTCTCTTATCTGCTCGTCAAGAGAAAACTCTTTTTTACTGATTTCGGTCTCCTGCTTCTCCAGACGCGACAAAAGAAGAATGTTACCCGTAAGAGAATTAAGACGGTGAGTGCTGAAAAGTATTTTTCTGATATACTCTTCTCTTTTTTCTTCACTTAAATCCTTTTTCTGAAGCAGGGTTGTGTAGCCCTCTATTGCCGCAAGAGGTGTTTTAAACTCGTGAGAAACATTTTCGATGAAATCTTTCCTCAGCATTTCCGTGCCTTCAAGCTCTTTAACCATTATATTGAAATTGTTTGCCATTTCACGAAATTCGGATACAGAGGTTTTTTCGTCAAGTCTTATGCTGAAATCACCTTTGGCGACGGCCTTGGTTGCCTTGCTTATTTCCTCAGCGGTTCTGATAGGGCGGCGTGTGACAAGATATGAAATTATACAGCCTGCCAGCACGCTCGTAATCATAGGAATACTGAAATGACCGACTCCGACACCGGGGCGGAGCATACCGGGACGGAAAAAGCGGGCAGTCATTATCATCGAAAGAAATGAGGTCAATGAAAGAACGGCAAAAATCAACAGAGAAAAGATTACCGCCATTTTTATGGAGCGTTTATTCATTATTACTTTTTCACCACCTTATATCCGAGACCTCTCACAGTAACGATTTCGAAATCCCTGTTTCCTTTGAACCTTTCACGCAGTCTGCTGATGTGTACCTCGAGAGTGTGCTCGTCGGCATCGCTTTCTATTCCCCATACATCGTCCATAATCTGCCTTCTGGTGAATATTCTGCCGGGATAGGTGACTAACTTATATATAAGCTGAAATTCCTTCTGAGGCAGAAGAACCTCTGTTTCTCCGCTTCTGACCGTGTAATTATCCGCATCAAAAACGGTATCACCCAGCTTTGCTCGGTGTAAAGAGAAAATCTGTCCTCTTCTTAAAAGAGCTTCTACTCTCCACACCATTTCATTTACATCTATGGGCTTTACCATATAATCATCGGCACCTATCTGAAAACCGCGTTTTTTATCCTCGGCAGCCTCTTTGGCGGTAATTATAAGCACAGGCATAGTGTGGTCAGTTTTTCTTAAAGCTTCAATAAGCTCGTATCCGTCCATTTCGGGCATCATTATATCAGAAATAACCAGATCAATATGCGTATTTTCTATAATGCTGAAGGCCTCATATCCGTTACAGGCAGGAAAAAGGGTATACCCGTTATCGGAAAGAACACAACAGAATAAATCTCTCAGTTCTTTATCATCTTCAACCACCATAATATGATACATAACATCACCTCTGAAAAAGATTAAACCTTTTAACTTAAATCAGAATTAATTTTACATAACAAGCTCAATTTTTCAAGGATCAATTATGAACAAAGTGTTAATTTAGCTTTCTTTAAATTACAGTTGAGACTTTGTTGAGGTTGTTTTTTTATACTGCTTTCAAATTTATTGCAAAGGAGTTTTCTTATGGACAATGAAATTTCTGTTTCAAAGGGCGACGAGCTTTTTGATGCCATGGAAGAAAAAAAGAAAAAACGTAAAAGGAAGATAATCAGAACGGTTATTATCGTTGTGACGGTACTGGCTGTGAGCCTGGCTGTCGGTGTCCTGATTCTTCAAAGGCAGGTTAAGACACGTTTCGCTTCATCCGAAGGCGAGGTACAGTCTGCACAGGTAACCAGAGGCACCATCAGCACTGTCGTTTCCGGCTCGGGCACTCTTTCCGCTGTGGATGTGGAAGAAATTTCCGTACCCTACGGTGTAGAGGTAGAGGAGGTTTCCGTAAAGGCAGGAAAGGAAGTCAAAGAGGGAGATCTTCTCGTTAAGGTGAATATGACCTCGGTGAGCAGCACCCTTACCTCCGTACAGGCGGAAATAGACGAAATCGACGATGAAATCGCTGATGCAGAGGGCGATACCGTATCTTCTTCTGTAAAGGCAGGCGTTTCGGGCAGAATAAAGAAAATCTTCGCCGAAAAGGGTGACAAGGTAGCCGACGTTATGGCAGAAAATGGAGCTCTTGCACTTATTTCTCTCGACGGCTACATGGCTGTCGACATCGAAACGGATAAGCTTTCTGTCGGTGACAGCGTTAAGGTAAAAAGAGCCGACGGAAGCAAGATAGACGGTACCGTGGAAACTGTTTCGGGAAAGACAGCTACAGTCCTTGTTACAGATAACGGACCGAAATATAAGGAAAAGGTTACCGTGCTTGACTCTGACGGTAAGGAAATCGGCAGCGGAAAGCTTTACATTCATAATCCCTTATCCGTTACGGGCATAGCAGGTAAAATCAGCAGTGTAAGAGTATCTCTTAACACAAAGGTAACTGCTTCCACATCTGTATTCACTCTTACAGATACCGAATACAGTGCAGACTATGAGAGCCTTCTTCGTGAAAGAAAGGAAAAGGAGGAGGATCTGGTAGCTCTGCTTAAAATCCGCCGGGACGGAGCTGTCACGGCACCCTTTGACGGACTCATCAGTGCCGTGACTTATTCCGAAAGCAATAACACTGAAGGCGAGGACATTTCTCTTTTAAGCCTTTATCCGGGCAAGAGTATGAGCGTCACCATCGGTGTGGACGAAACGGACATTCTTTCTCTTGCACTCGACCAGGAGGCAGACATAACCGTAAGCTCCGTAAGTGAAGATACCTTTACGGGAAAGGTTACGGAAATCAATAAAACTGCCGAAACCTCCTCGGGCGTTACACAGTATTCGGCTACTGTTACCTTTGACAAGGCAGAGGGTATGCTCACAGGTATGTCTGCAAGTGTCGATGTTAAAATCGAGGGTGTGGACGATGCTCTTCTTATTCCCGTGGATGCTCTCAGACAGACCAGCAGCAGCTCTTATGTATACACACAGTATGATGAGGACACGAAGGAATACAGCGGCAGAAAAGAGGTAGAGGCAGGTATTTCAAATAATAATTATGTAGAAATCAAATCAGGTCTCAATGAAGGTGACACCGTTTACTATACAGAAAGTCAGTCGGGCGGTATATTCGGAAATATGTTCGGCGGTATGAGTGATTTCGGTGGCGGCAGTATGCCCGATTTCGGCGGCGGCAGTATGCCCGATTTCGGTGGCGGCGGCTCGGGTGGCAGCAGACCCCAGATACCTTCCGGTGGCGGCGGATTTCCCGGCTTCGGCGGTTAAGAGGGGTGAAGCGGAATGATTATACTCCATGAAGTATGCAAATTCTATCAGGTGGG
>JAZUOC010000101.1:0-4129 GCA_045604465.1 Acutalibacteraceae bacterium | reverse complement strand
CTTGCATAGGGTACAAGCTCCGTGTATTCCGTTGCAAAGGCTTTTGTGTGGTCATTTTTAATCATATCAACATCACCTGCTCTCATTAAATTAAGTGTACCCGGGAAGAAGTTTCCTCCGATAATCAGGCATAGCATAATGCTCCAGAAGACTTTTATTTTCTGAAATACTAACATTTTAACACCTCTCCATACCTATTGTAATAATTTCGAACGGCTTATATTCTATCACATCGGTCTCGCCCTCAATATCCTCAAGGAAATTAAGAAGCTTCACCTTTTTACCGAGATTAATTCTGCCTCGCCTTCCGTTCTGCTCAGAGAGACGGACAACAACCATATCTCCCTTTTCACTCATCTTCATCGTCTGCATATAAAGTCCGCTGAAAATATTCTCTGCCGAAAGGTCAGCCTTGCTTATGGGGATATTATACTCGAAGGCGATGTTATTGATTTCAGCCTTCACGAAATCGTCACCGTGAGGATAAATCATATAGCTGAATTCGTGATGACCGAGGTCGCTTGTAACATCGGGGCGTACCGTAGCACGCAGAAGGCTCAGGCTCATCGAGCTTTCCGAAAGTCCCACACCGTATTTAGAATCATTGATAAGTGCGATACCACCGTCGGTTTCCGCCATATCAACCCACTTGTGATGGCATACCTCGAAGCGAGCCTGCTGCCAGGTGGTATTTCTGTGGGTTTCCCTTTCGGTAAAGCCTGCGCTCGTATCACAGACGGCCTTTCTCGTCAGAACATTACAGTCAAACTGCGCCTTGGCGAGAACGTGCTTTTCATTCCAGTCTACTATATTTTCCGTTTCTATGCCTCTCGACTGACGGAAAACTCTGATTATCCGCTTCCAGGTGCTCTTTTCCGTGGCAAGAGTACAGGCAAAGGCTGCAACCTCTGAATTCTTTTCGGTTAGCTCCAAGGGTGAAATGACCTTCAATGCGACCTCTCTGTCCGTATAATTAGGAAGAATATCCCAGGCATCATACACACCGGGGTTATCCTTGTAAAGCTTCAGCTTATTGAAGTCTCCCTTTACCCATTCACGCCCAAGCTCTCTGTCGCAGAGGCTTTCTATGCTTCCGTCAGAGCAAAGCTTTATTTCATAAAATGGAGTTATGACCTTATCCCCGAGGGTAATCCATTCTCCCTCATACTCTTCCTTTCTTATCTCACCCGAAGAAAGTGCGGGAAGACCGGGAATAACCCAGTTACCTCTTTTACCGTAGCGGACACTGTCGCCCTTTTCATCAGGAACGAAGGTAAGGTGTGTACGCGGGAAGTTCAGAGAATTGAAATACCTGTCACCTGTGCCGATAATCCTGTCCGCTCTCTTGTCTATTTCCTCGTAATCAGCCATAGCATCGCGGTAAACGGGGGTGATGTGACTTCCGGGAAGAATATCGTGGAACTGATTTATAAGGAGCTTTTTATAAATGTCACGTATCTCCTCATAAGGGTATTCCCCACCCCTCAGATGACGGAGAGTAGAAATAATTTCAGCTTCACGGAGCTTATACTCTAACTGACGGTTATATCTCTTCATTTTTGATTTGGTGGTGAAGGTACCTCTGTGCATTTCGAGATAAAGCTCTCCGTCCCATTTGGCGAGCCCGGTATTATTCTTTAGATTCCTTTCGAGGAATTCCTGGCCGCCCATATGCTCGGTTTTAGGCATAACAGAAAGCTTATTGAAGCGGTGCATAACCTCTATCATTTCCTCGGTACAGCCACTTCCGCCGTCTCCGTAGCCGAACATGGACATAGTCTGTCCGCCACGGTTCTTATCCTGGTAAGCCTCCCAGTTTTCCTGAATCTGTGAGGGCATATTCCAGGTTATGAAGTGTGTAGGCGGTACACAGGCGTAAACCTCACTGCCGTCGATACCCTTCCAGATGAAGTTATTGTGAGGGAAGCGGTTGGTATCGTTCCAGGTGGACATCTTATTCGAAACGAAGTAGTCAACTCCGCTCTTTTTAAGTATCTGCGGCAAAATCCAGCTGTTTCCGAAAACATCGGGAAGCCAGCAGTTTTTCACTGTCCTGCCGAACTTCTCACGGAAATAATGCTGACCGTACATAAACTGACGGATAAGGCTTTCCGCAGAAGGAATATTACAGTCCGGCTCTACATACATCGCGCCCACAGGCTCAAACTGCCCCTTTGCCACCTTCTCCTTCAGCTCCTCGAAAACATCGGGATAATACTTTTCGAGCATTTCGTAGGTGTATGCCTGAGTGTGAGTATATTTAAAATCGGGGTATCTGTCCATAAGCCTCAGCTGAATGAGAACCGTACGCAGATTCTTCTGCACCGAGTGAATTCTTCTCCAGTAATAGGCTATATCCAGATGAGAATGAGCAATCAGAGCGACATCGCCGTTACCCTTGTAGTCATCGTTACCGTAAATCACATCATCGACATACTGTTTCGCTTTTGCCACATCCTCATTTTTTACTTCATCGAAGTCAATGAAATTAAGTGCGTTATTGATTTCACGGTTAAGAAAGCTCCTGTAATCCTCATTGAAAAGCTCACTTTTCGCTATATCGAGAAGCAGCTCCAGGTCATAGACCAGATCGAGAACCGTACGGTTTACCGTGGCAAGATATGCTCCCTCGAAAATCTGTCGGCAGCCACGCACAGAAAGAGATTCCGGATTTCGTTCATCGTCGGGCTTTGAACGGTTATAGCCCTCCATTTCGAAGTGAAGAACATCGGAAGCTATATAGGGTGTCAGCAGTATTCTGTCACGGTTAGGATCCACACCGCCCACATATTTACCGTTTACCTTCACGATAATTTCAGCGGCAGTTTTAAGTGAAAACCACAGCTCTTTACCCTTAAAGCGGTCGGGTATTTTAACCTCAGCCTCGAAGAACGCAGTACCGTCGGGAGTAAAGTACATGTCACCCTTACGGAGATTTCTCCACCCCTCGGGATAATACTCATACTGCATTTCCGCTACCTGACGGGCATCACGGACCATAAGGCTTTCTATCTCGTATTTATCTTCATATATGTATCTTTTCAGCCATCCGAAGCGTAAATCTGTCCACTCCTCGGGTCTCATGCTTCTTCTTACTACCTTAATATGTGCCATATCGCCTCTCCTCCTCAGTCCTTATCCCAAAAGAAGGGCTTTTTCTTCTGAGCGATTATCTTTACCTTTTCACCCATATCACGCAGAATCTCATTTTCCATCCAGGTAATACAGCGCTCAACGATAAGACATTTCGAGCATTCTCCCTGCAGAAGCACCGTAAGAACACCCTTATCGTAAGAAACAAAATCGATTTCCCCGCCGTCGCCCTGAAGCTTCGGCTTTATAATGCTTTCAATATAGTTTTTCATAATTTATCACCCTTTTCCAAAGAAATATTTTATACCAAAATCGAAATACAGTCAACAAGAAAAAGAAAAAAAATACCTGCCTTATCCGTGAAAGCATCACAGAGGCAGGTACTGATTTTTCTCTCTTATTTTATCTGTGCTTCTACGAGACTGCCCTGACAGTACTTCTGACGAAGAACAGGCTTTTCGATTTTTCCTGTGGGATTTCTGGGCACCTTTTCGAAGACGATCTTTTTAGGTCTCTTATAACGGGGAAGCTCCTTACAGAATTCGTTTATTTCATCCTCTGTACAGCTTACGCCGTCCTTAAGCTCGATAACGGCGAGAGTCTTTTCACCGAGACGCTCATCGGGAATACCGATAACTGCGACATCCTTGATTTTTTCGTGCTTACGCAGAGCATCCTCGATCTGTACGGGATAAATGTTCTCACCGCCTGAGATAACGACATCCTTTTTACGGTCGACGAGGTAAATGAAGCCGTCCTCGTCCTCGCGTCCCATATCGCCTGTGTAAAGCCATCCGTCCTTAAGAACCTCATTTGAAGCCTCTTCGTTTTTATAGTAGCAGAGCATTACGCCAGGACCCTTGACGATAAGCTCACCGATGTCACCCTGAGCGACCTCTTCGCCTTTTTCGTCGACGATTTTTGCCTCCCAGAGATAACCGGGCTTACCGATTGCTCCGACCTTATGGATATTTTCCACACCTAGATGTACACAGCCGGGTCCGATTGATTCCGAAAGACCGTAGTTGGTGTCGTA
>JAZUOC010000100.1:0-8353 GCA_045604465.1 Acutalibacteraceae bacterium | reverse complement strand
GATCCGACTTTTTTTGCCAACAGCTCAAAGTACCTCTTTTCAAGCTCTTCATAATGAGTATAATATTCAGCCTGCGCAAGAAGACTTTTTGCGTTAGTGTATGGCTTCGTAATATCCGCATAAACAGAAGCTTCCTTCAGCCACTTATTAAGCTCTCGTTTGATTTTAAGGCTGTCAAAAAAGCTCGTTGCCTCTCTGTCCATAATCTCTCTCTTAACTGACTCATCAGGAGCTTTGATATTATTACTGCCGTACTTTCTGATGAGAGCTGCGGCTCTTTTCTTTGTCTTTGCATTCTTTATGGCATCGGATCGGATTTCCTTTTCTTCTGCAGTCTTCTTCGGAAGTGCTTTAGCGTTTTTCAGCTCTTCAGCCGCATCCTCGTAAAGACAAATCAATCCCTTTGCCGCATCTGCCTCTGCCTGCCTTATTCTCGCCTTACCTGCTTCTCTCGAGAATTTGGTAAGGTCTTCCATTACAATGCCCGCTCTTTCAATGGCACGGTTAGTTTCCTTAATACGCTTTTTCTCTGCTTTATCCGACGTGCCCTTCAAAGACATCTTTTCTTTTCCGTAATTATTCTTTGCTTCGAGAACAACAGACATGGCATCCTCCAATTCTGCGTCTTCAAGCTCACCCAGAACATAATTTTCAAACATAGCACGGATTTTAAGTACACCTACATAGGCCTTATGCTTATTTTCTGTCAGGTCGTAGAAAATGTAGGGAATGAGGTTCAGAAGCGCACCGAATGCCGAGCATAAAATCAATACCTCAAAAAGATTATTTCTTATGGCATCATCATAGAGAACATTATAATCTGTGGTAAGTCCCATTTTTTCATAAATAGCAGGATATACCATACCTGTAAAGAATCCGATAAATGTACCTATGATACCGAGAGGCCCGAAAAGGCCGTCAACTCTTACGCCCGTTTTCCACTGATGATAGTCTCGCATGTCTGCACTTATCTGATGCTGAACGATGTTCCAGAAGGTGTTTATAAATGTGTTTATATACCACAGCACACAGACAAGGATAATATTCTTGTAAACGAAATAAAGGATAAGAAGAATTACAATGTTAATGGAGTTTGCCGTTATAAGCATATTTCTTTTGCCCATATACTTGATGGCAAGCGGACAAAGAAGCATCGCCCAGAGTGAAGCGTTACCGATAACCGTATTCGCCAGACCCAAAGCAGCCTGATTCTCTCCACCGTTACCGTAAACGAATGTCCAGGCAAGAATAACACCGTATCCTGATTCAAGAAAAACAACCCATCCTGCCGCCTGAATAATCCAATAATATTTGTTTTTAGCGACCTCTCTGAGAGCATCGAGCATTCTGACAGGCTCAGGCTTCTTTTTAGGAAGAATAAGCCTCTCTTTAACCTTACGGAAAAACACTACACATACTATCAGTCCGAAAATTGTAAACGGCGGATAAATAACTCTGTATGTCCAAATATTGTTAAGTCCCCAGGTAAGGCCTGCAATCAGCGGCACTACAAGTCCTGTAATAGTCGGTGCAAGAGAATATATAACCTGAGAAATACTCATTACATTGGCTCTCTCCTGAGAGTTGGGCGTTATTATCTGCTGAAAATAAGTATAGCTTTCATTGAAAAATCCTGCGAAAAAGCTCAGCAGAAAACACATAAGCCATACAACCACCGCTTTAGTGGTATATCCCATATTTTCGTAAGGCAACCAAACAAAAATCATAGAAATAAATACTATTGGGAAGCCGCACATTCTTAAAAACGGCAGGAATTTACCGCCCTTAAGCTTATGATTATCATAGTACCATGCACGGAAAATACCTAACGGGATACCTATGATATTTGCCACGACAGACATAGTATATAAATCTGTAGGCTTGAGACCTATACTGGCACCTACAAGAAAGCTCGAGGCATCAAGTGCAATAACTCCTGAAAGAAGAGTCATCCAATGAACACCAAATCCTGCACCGCTGATACATGCTACTTCCTTATAAGGAATATAACTTCCTTTCGGTGGCTCTGTCCAGTATTCTTTGGCCGTGCTGAAAACGGTTTTAACCTTCGAAGCAAGGCCTTTCTTTTCTTGGTTTTCCATAAATTATTCCTCCCTTTTCAAACAGCAAAAACGGCTCTTCAGAGCCTCTCCACTATATTAAGTATAATATTAACATCCGATTTCTCTTTTGTCAACAAATAAAGCCGTGTCACCACTCATATTTTATCTTTTTACCGTCTATCTCCCACTCAGAAGGAATTTTCGTGTCGAAAATATCGAGAGGCTTTATACTGTGAGGCTCGTTAAACACCTGATACGCATTTCGTATATCTTCTCTTTTACTATCGTCAATTTCATCGGTACAGGAAATAAACAGAGGCGTGTTACTGTAAGAGAGGAGATGAAGCCACTGACTGTTTTTCTCCCAGGGAATGTAAGAGTCGAGTATACCCACACAGTCTGCATCACACATATAGAATTTCTCATTCTGAGCCAGACGGAAGGCAAGAGTGTTTACACCGTAATCTCTCGTTCTGTTCCACTCCTTACCGCTGGTATCGTCGCCCGTTCTGTAAATATGAACAAGACCTGCCGAAAGATGAGAGACGGTGTTACAGCCGATTATGTACATATCCCCTGCCGCCTCCAGAATAAGGCGATAGAAGTCGAGGACTATTTCCGCGTTGGTCTTCGTTTTATCGTAGAAGTGCCAATCCCCGATATTCGTTATTCCGTCAGTGAGATTTCCGCCGAAATCGCCGAAAAGATCGGCAGTGGAGAAATCGTGCTTGAGAAGCTCATAGCCCCAGCCCTTTATTCTCTCGATGTCAGCCTTTATGTATTTCTGTGCCTCGGGATGTGTAGGATCAAGATAGGAGCGTCTGCCCTTACGGGGAATCCTCCACTTTCTTCTGATAGCTCTGTCCTTATTTCGGAGAAGGCGCACCCATATACCGGGTCTTGCCCCTGTTTCTTTTATTTCATCGGCGAGCTTTTTCATGTCCCTGAACTTACGGTTGGCAAGCCAGGGACCCGCACACTTCTTTTTCTGCCAGCAGTCATCGATAACCTCGAAGGGTCTGTTTTCTATCCCCTCGGAAAGCTCTGCAAGCAGACGTGTATCGGAAATAATCTGCTCATAGCTGCTCTTACCGTAGGCATAATACCAGTTATTGCCGCCGTAAATTCTTTCCTTAGGAAGAATAGGATTTTCACAGAGCTTACCGCAGTAGTCGCTGAGATTTCCGATAACATCTCCGTTTTCATACTCCTCTGCGATAAAGGTAGCAAGACATAACCTTCTGCCGCCCAGATGAACACCGCATCCGCCGTTTCTCACATCTACCGTAGCGGTAATTCCGCTTTTATCGTATCTGAAGCTGACAAAAGAGTTACAGCCTGTCTTCACGCCGAAGCAGAAACACTTTTTCTTATCCGTAGCGATAAAATACCAAGGCATCCAACGGTCATTTTCCGAAACGGGCAGAAACCGTAAATCACCGTAGCTTCTCTCCCACGCATCACCGAGAACGAGTAAATCCTCTCCCCCGTCAGCCTGCCAGTGAAGCTTTACGAACTCAGGCTTATCGGCTGTGGCAGTTATGAAAAGCTCCATCTCCTTTTCTTTCACTTCAGTTTCGATAACGGTATCGGTATTTTCACCCTCGCAGATAATTTTTACAGTAAAATTTTTAATGTCGAAATTCATATTATCACCCTTTGCTTTATTCATACGAATTCTAACACATTTTTCACTTTTTTTCAACGATGTGTTTTATCAGACTCTTTTTCTCATAAATCCGTGCTTATTACAGTAAATATAAAGATAACCTCTGCCTCTGAGCTGCATTCTTGTCTCAGCATTACCCTCAGGATAAAGCTTTACAAGCTGTACTTTATCTGTGGTAACATAAGCAATAAATGAAATAAAATGCTTTTTGCTCATTTCGTGATTTACGGTTATGAATTTCTCATCCTCCACATTTTCGGAATTTATTCTGTGTTCACCGTCAGCTTCTTCAGCTTCCAGAGGAGGCAGAGTTATTCCGCAGCAGCTTATCACCGCTTCTCCTGTAGTGTGTATTATGTTACCGCATACCGGACAGACATAAAACTTTGACAGAAGAAGATTCGATGCAGCGTTTCTGTTCACTACCGTTTCACCCGACATAAGCTCCACCACCGAAACACCCAGAGTCTGACTTAAAGGCTCTATAAGCGAAATATCCGGAAGGCCCTTGGCAGTCTCCCATTTGGAAACAGCTTTAGCTGTCACTCCGATTCCCTCAGCCAACTGCAGCTGTGTAATTCCTTTGGCTTCACGCAGTTTTTTTATAATAGCTCCGGTTATATAAACATTCATTGTCCTTTCCTCCTTTGAGATAACGGAATTATTATAACTCTGCAAAGATAAAATGACAACCCACGTAAAGTGGACAGATAAAGAAAGACATCTGCCGTAATAATTCAGAAAGCTTTACACAGATACAAAATATGTGTTGATTTCTGAGGGTGAAGTGTGATATCATTGAAAAGAATAAAAATCACTTGAATATTTTTAAAAAAGAAGATGATAAAAATGAACAATCGTCAGAAAACTATCGCAAAAAAAGCACAGGAGGAAACTCTCAGCTCATTAAAGAAGGTCGATGACAACGTGTGGATAATGAATTACAGATGCTCCTACGGACTCGACGGTATTTTAGAGCAGGGCACCAGGGGAATCATGGACGCTGTGCGCTATCTGCAGAAGGAGGTCAGATTTCCTCATCTGGTACCTAACCCTGATAAAGACGGCTTTGCCTGCTCTACATATAACGCAAAAACGCCTGAAGGTGATTATATCTTAGGCAGAAACTTCGACTACAAGGCTGCTCCCTGCCTCGTCTGCTGGACTGCTCCCGAAAACGGCTACAGAAGTATGTCCGTAGTCGACACTACCTTCTTCGTCCGCGGAACGAAATATTTTCCTATGTCAAAGGCAAAAAACCATCTCCGTGCTCTTGCAGCACCCTACACTTCAATGGACGGTATAAACGAAAAGGGGTTTTCTGTCGCTGTCCTCGAAATTAAATCAAAGGCTACGAAGCAGAATACAGGCAAAAAACCCTTTATCACAACCGTCGCCATACGTGCCGCTCTCGACAAATGTGCCACTGTACAGGAAGGGATCGAGCTTTTCGCATCCTACGATATGCAGGACCTGTTAGGCATAAACTACCATTATCAGCTGGCTGACGCTGAGGGTAACAGTGCCATCATAGAATACGTGAATAACAAAATGGTCGTAATAAGTCAGGAAGAGGGCAAGGAAAATCTTATGCTCACCAACTACTTTCTTACTCCCGGCGGCGACAACCACGACGGCAGAGGATATGACCGTTACGAAAAAATTGATACCACCCTTAAAGCAAAAAACGGTACTCTTACAGAAGAAGAGGCTATGAAGCTTCTTTCACTGATTACTCTTAATTACCGCCACAAAACCTTAAAGCATATGGTTATCACTCTCTGGAGCTCAGTTTATAACTGTAACGAAAAATCTATGCTTATGTGTGCCGGTATGGACTATGATACCATGTATAAATTCTATTTGGATAAGCCCTGCGAGGTAATCAGAATCAAATAAGAATAAGCAGATATCTCCAAGTAAAGCTCTACTCGGAAATATCTGCTTTTTTTCTGTCCTGTCCGTGCCGTATACACAGACCTTTTACGATGAAATTATACCTCTTTTATCACATACTTATAAAAGTCAACAGCGGGAGCAAGTGTAGCCACATCCACGTTTTCATCGATACCGTGAACACTGTCGAGCTGCTGTTTATTGATTCTGAAGGGAACGAAACGGATGCAGTTATCACAGACTCTGCAGAAGTATCTGCTGTCTGTGGCAGCATTCATAATATAGGGAGAGGGTATGTAATCGGGGAAAACAGTTTTTACTGCTTCTTCGATAAATCTGAAGGCCTCACCCTTGAAATCCGTAATTCCCGACTCTATTCCGTCATCGGTAATAACCGTCTCGATGTCGTATTTCTTTGCCAAAGCGGCAATCGCATCGACACTCGCCTTCTTACCCTGATGATGTGAGAAGCGCATATTACCTACAACCCATGCCTCCTGAGGGATGACATTCGTTCCGTCAGAGCCCTTACTCATAGTAAAAGCAAGAGTAGTTCTCAGAAGTGCGGCACCTGCAGGAGAAACCATAGGCATAACCTTTTTAAGCACCGGACCGAAGGCGTTTACATTACCGCAGGCAGCCTTCATAACACCGCTCATCGTAGGTGCTAAGCGCGAAAGCATTTCCTTTACCGTATCCGACATATAAACGTCGAAGCATTCTGCCTTTTCTGCCTCAGCCATAAATTTACCCAAACGTACGAGGGGTGTATTTTTGCCGGGTGCGGAAGCATGGCCGCCGTTTGATTTGGCGATAAATTTCAGGTCTACGTAACCCTTTTCACCCACACCGATCATAGCGAAGGTTCCCTTTGCACCGCCTATAGGCTCATCGATAATCATACCGCCCTCATCGAGCACCATATAAAACTCAATGTTTCTCTCCTGTAACGCACGAGAAATGGCATCGCCGCCTTCGCCGCCGATTTCTTCAGTACAGGCACTTACGAAATATGTATCTCTTCTCGGAGTGTAGCCTTCACTGATAAGCTCTTCTGCTGCCTGAAGCATCATCGCCAGACCGCCCTTGGTGTCAAGAGTGCCTCTGCCCCACACCTTACCGTCTGCGACAGCACCCGAAAACGGAGGATGTGTCCACTCACCGCTCGCCTCGACGACATCGTGGTGATTCATAAGAAGAATAGGCTTCAAAGATGGGTCTGTACCCTTCCATTTCAGTAAAAGGTTGCCGTTAAAATCTTCGCATTCCACTGTGCTGAAAAGATTAGGGAAGGTTTCACGAAGCACCTTATGAAAGCCCATAAATTTAGTAATATCATTATTTTCTCTCGATGAAATAGTTTCAACCTTAATAAGCTTTGAAAGAATTTCAGCATACTTCATTGCACGATTATCACTCATTTTTTTCATCTCCTGAATTATTATTTTAAATATTATATCACATATTATCCGTAAAATAAAGACCTTTATTAAAATCGGTCACGCCATTCTTTCCAGCATCTCAGGCGTTACCTCGTATTTCGTTTCCTCGCCTCTGATGAAGCGTTCCATTTCCTCCATCATATAGTAAGCCATTCTCTGAGGCTCATTACCCGTGCTTCCTGCGATGTGAGGAGTCAGAACAGCATTCGGGCACCAGAAAAGAGGATTTATATACGGGAAGTACTCATTTTTTATTACATCGGCTACGAAGGTTCTCGACGGATGCAGAAGCAGTGACAGAGCGAGGGAATATTCTGCCACCTGTGCTCCTCTGCCTGTATTGATGAAGGTCGAATACTTTTTCATTTTAGAGAAAAGCTTACGGTCGAACACATTTTTCAGCTCAGGCTTATTCGCCAAATGGTTACTGATAACATCACAGGTGCTGAAAAGCTCCTCGAGTCCCACGAGAGTAACTCCGTACTCCTTCGCCGTTTCCTCACTTATGAAGGGATCGTAGGCGTACACCTGAGCATCGAGAGCCTTGAGCTTTTCCGCCACCATCCTGCCGATGGCACCGAGGCCTACGAGACCTATCTTGCAGCCGAAATTACCGGGGTAAGAATTATAAAAAGCTACCGAACGCGGAAAAAGCAGTCGGTAATACTTCGCTGACTGAAAATAACCCTTGGATGCTAAAGCTATCTGTGCGAAGGTGTATTCTGCCACAGGTACCGCATTGGCGGCGAATGCACTGAAAACCTTAACTCCGCTTTCCAGAAAGGGTTCCGCGAAATACTGTACAGTTCCCGCCGAATAAAAAACAGCCTTGAGCGAGGGCATATATTCCTTTATTTCTTCCTTAGTGAATTTCGGCATTCCCCAGGTGCTGAAGGCTATTTCACAGTCCGCTAAAAAGTCTCTGTTTTCGTCTAAATTCCTTCTGTTTATTTTACAGGAAAGCTCGCCGTATTCACTGAGCCTTTTTAACACCTCGGGTGTATACACCCTGGAAAAACGGCTCTGATTTGTTCCGAAAAGTGCTATCTTCATTCTTGTTTCCCCAGCCTTTCTTTTTTATCAGTTTATCACATTTCTTTCATATACACAATACAAACTCTTCTTTTATTATTGTATTTTTTTCATTATAGTGGTAAAATACCGATGACAACACTTTAAAGGAATGATATTATGAAAATTTCTCTTTCAGATAAAATCACTCTTTACGGCAGAGAGACAGCAAACCGCCTTCTTTTTCAGCCAATGGAGGGCTGTGACGGAAC
>JAZUOC010000099.1:0-3512 GCA_045604465.1 Acutalibacteraceae bacterium | reverse complement strand
CACATAATTCATAGCTGTATCGTAATCCTCGGGAGATACACAAGCCCAGTAGTTAGGCCAGGTATAGAAGGTGGAAAGAGCAAGTGCTGAGGTTACACCCTCAACTAATTTGTAATAAATCCAATCCTTTGTTTTACCGATAACAGCATCAAGAGCACCTGTTCTGTCAAGCATTTCGAGAGTGGTGTTAATGAATCCGTCGATATCGAACATACCGATTGCACCGCAATCCTTAAGCGTTCTGTTGATAGCCGCAGCGTCGATATTAAATTTGCCGCTGATCGCCTCGCTGAGCATTTCTGCACCGCCGACAACACTTCCGTCAAAGGCTATTCCGCGTATACTGTCTTTAGCGTGTTCGGGATAAACTGCGAGATAAGCTGTTACGACATTTGTACCGAGACAGCTCGCAACGATACCAACCTCTTCACAGCCTGTTGAAGCTAAAATATCATCAATATATGCTTTAAGCTCACCGGCGGATTCAATGGGGTCAAGTCTCCAGTCATAGTAGAACCAATATCTGTCATGAACATAATATTTTGTGCCGTCAGAAGTACGCCAGAACTGGTCATTATGTCTGACTTTGTTCATTTTGTCTATTCTTTCCTGGCGAAGTCCTGTGCCGTACTGTGCATTTCCGTCTTTGTCAAGAAGTGAATTTTCGAAAAGCTCACTGATTTCCTTCTGAAGATTCTCATAATACGGTTCCCAATTATCGTTAAGCATACCGTCAATAAGAAAAGGCATAAGGAGATTAACTATCGACTCCAGCAGCTCACTGTCTTCTTCCTCTTCGCCGTCGCTGTCCAGAATTGAAGCGAAATCTTTATAATGAAAAACCTTGTTGCCGTCTTTATCAACAAGCTTTTCTCCGTCACCCGAAATACGGATAACAGGAATATCGCTGAGACTCTGGGAAATCCATTCGGTTGTCTTAGCTGATGCAGTCACAGTCCATACTCCCATAAGCATCGTAACCGCAAGGAAGAGAGCTATTGATTTTCTGATTTTTGTTTTCATATATTTTTACCTCCTGTCATTCTGAATCAATTATAGCAAAAAAGTAATTAAATGTAAAGTTTTTTTACAAATATTAAGTTTCGGATAATTTTCAGCTTTTTCCGTATTCTCCGCAATTCATCTTTTCCTTTTTTTCTGTCTTGCCATAGAGAACAGTTTATGGTATAATTAATGAGTGCAACCTCTCCGTCAGCCTATCGGCTGACACCTCTCCTTTCAGGAGAGGCTAATTTTAGCAAGGAGTAATTTAATTTGAAAAGCTTTACTATCGAAAAAAACGACTCTAATCAGCGTCTCGATAAATTTCTCACCAAATCCTGCCCTAAGCTTCCGAAGGCGCTGATGTACAAATATATCCGCATCAAGCGCATCAAGGTCAACGGCAAAAGAGCTGAAATCTCTACCCGTCTGAATGTGGGCGATGTAGTGGACATGTACATAAACGATGAGTTCTTCGAAAAGAAGGAGACTGTCTATGACTTTATGAGCGCATCGAAGAATATCGACATAGTTTACGAGGACGAAAACATTATTCTTCTCAATAAAAAGGTAGGTCTTCTCTCCCACCCTGACGAGACAGAGTATGTGGACACTCTCATCACTCGAGTCAAGCGCTATCTTTTCGAAAAGGGTGAATGGCATCCCGATGAGGAAACCTCCTTTACTCCTGCTCTCGTCAACCGTATCGACAGAAATACGAGCGGTATCGTTATCTGTGCCAAGACTGCCGAGGCACTCCGTGTCCTCAATCAGAAAATGAAGGACAGAGAATTACATAAAATCTATCTGTGTATAGTTCACGGTAAGATGAATAAGGAAAAAGAACTCCTTGAAGGCTATCTTGTCAAGGACGAAAAGAAAAACAAGGTCTTCGTTTCAAAAAAGCCTAAAGAGGGTGCAAAGCTTATCCGCACCGAATACAGGGTTTTAGGATACCGTGACGGGTTAAGCCTGCTCGAAGTAAATCTTCTTACAGGCAGAACACATCAGATAAGAGCCCATCTCGCCTCTGTCGGCCATCCCCTCGTAGGTGACGGGAAATACGGCACTAATGAGCTTAACAAAAAGACAGGCTATAAAAAGCAGTGTCTCTGCTCGCATAAGCTTGTCTTCGACTTTACCACCGATGCGGGTGAGCTTGAATATCTCAATAAAAAAGAGTTTACAATAGAAGATGTATGGTTTAAAAAGGAGTTTCTTAACGGAACTCTTATAAGATAAGGTGAAAATATGAACGATTTTGATTTGATGAAAAAAAGAGCCGACGAGCTCCGTGATATTATCAATTATCACAATAAAAAGTATTACGAAAACGATGAGCCGGAAATCGAGGATTTCGAGTACGACAGACTTCTTCACGAGCTTATCGCCATCGAGGAAAAGCATCCCGAGCTTATCACACCCGACTCCCCCACCCACCGTGTAGGCGGTAAAGCCGACGGTCAGTTCGAGCCTGTAGAACACGTCGTGCCTATGGAAAGTTTACAGGACGGCTTCAGCTACGAGGATGTTCTCGCCTTCGACGGCAGAGTAAAGGCTGTAATCCCCTCTCCGAAATACATCGTCGAGCCGAAAATCGACGGACTTTCCGTATCTCTCGAATACGAAAACGGTGTCTTTGTCCGTGGCTCTACACGAGGTGACGGAAGAACCGGTGAAGATGTTACGGCTAACCTCCGTACAGTTCGTTCCATCCCTCTTAAAATCGATACAGATTTACCACTTTTAGAGGTAAGAAGCGAGGTTTATATGCCCCGTGAAACCTTCACGGCTTTAGTAGAGGAACAGGAATTAAACGGTGAAAAGACCTTTAAAAATCCCCGTAACGCTGCCGCCGGCTCCCTCCGTCAGAAAAATCCTAAGATTACAAGCAAAAGAAAGCTCGACATTTTCGTTTTTAACATTCAACGAATTGAGGGCAAAGAATTATCTTCTCATAAAGAAGGTCTCGACTTCATCAAAGAATTAGGATTTAACACCGTTCCTTTCTATACGGAATGTGAAAGCATAGAAAAGGCCATAGAAGAAATCGAAGCTATCGGTGAAAAAAGAGGCTCTCTCCCCTTCGACATCGACGGTGCCGTTATCAAGGTTGACGATTTTTCTCAGCGTGAGCTTTTAGGCTCTACGGCTAAGTTCCCCAAGTGGGCTTTAGCCTTCAAATATCCTCCCGAGGAAAAGGAAACCGTTCTTCTGGATGTGGAAATCAATGTAGGCAGAACAGGCGTTCTCACTCCGACAGGCATTTTCGAGCCTACTCTCTTAGCCGGCACCACCGTCAGCCGTGCAACCCTTCACAATCAGGATTTTATCGATGAAAAAGGCATCTGCATCGGTGACAGAGTTATCATCCGTAAGGCGGGCGACATTATACCCGAAGTTCTTTCCGTGGTAAGCCACGGCGAAAACGCTGTCCCCTACCGCATTCCGGATGTGTGTCCCTCCTGCGGCGGCAAGGTAACGAGAGAAGAGGGTGAAGCGGCCCTTCG
>JAZUOC010000098.1:0-6675 GCA_045604465.1 Acutalibacteraceae bacterium | reverse complement strand
CCAAGAAAACCACCAAGACCGTTACCGTTAAAAAGTCAAAGACCAAGAAGACTACCATCAAAAAGCTCAAGAAGGGCAAGAAATATTATGTAAAGGTCAGAGCCTATAAGACTGTAAGCGGTAAGAAAATCTACGGTGCTTGGAGCACAGTGAAGAACGTGAAAGTTAAATAACTCTGTAGGGGCGGAATTATCCGCCTCTGCTTTTTTGTTCATCACCGGGCACACTTCTGTGACACCGCAGCTCGGACAGCAGTAGAATTTGAAGGTTTACTAAAATTAAAATCATTAAACTACACCTCTTGTTACGCCTCATCTACGCCCTGAAAAAACGATTATGGTAGCTTTTGTATCCCATCATCACCGAAAAGCTCTGATTTTTATTCCTTTTACATATTTTACCGCCTTTTTCCGCCAAAACTTTATACATCTTTGACCTTTACTTTTTCACCTTATTACATTATAATTAGATGATTTTTTTATGAACTAATCTATCCGATAAAATAATCTACACAAGACACAGCTTTAACGGAGGTAAAAATGAAAAAAATTTACAGGAAAGCTTTTCTTTTACTGATAGCTCTTCTTCTCTTTTTCGTCGCTTCCCCTTCTCTCAGCTTCTCCTCTTCAGCCGCAACCAAACAGACCTATCTGACCGTAGACGAAGCCATGGAATGGCTCGATTCGACCGTAGGAACCAAACGTGGCGACGGCCAGTGCATCGCACTGATAAAGGACTACTATAATGTACTCACAGGATATGTACCCTCGGGTAACGCCTGTGAATATGCGTATAACACTCTGCCCGAAGGCTTCGGCTGGAAGCGCATAAAGGGCGAAAAGAAGCTTAAAAAGGGCGACATTCTTATATGGACAGGAGGTACCGGCGGCTACGGTCATGCAGCTATTTACGGCGGTGACAGTAAGTATTACCATCAGAAATGGTCCGGAATGTATGTTCAGATTATCGGCAAGGCATATCTCGAGGGCTTCCCCATAAGACGCTCCGGCTCCTTCGCACGTTATTGGGGCGTTATCCGACCTTCCTTCCGTGACAGATCATTAAACGCTCCTCTTGACAGTAATTACAGGCTCAGAAATGCGGGTACCGGTAAATATCTCACCGCTGACAGCAGCTCGGAAATCACCGCTGAACGTCTCAGATATCCCGACTCAGATACACAGCTCTTTACCTTCGACGAAAGCAGCACGGGCTATACCCTTTCCCCCTGCTCCACCTCAAAGGTCGTCGGTGTATCCTTCGAGGAAGAAAAATCCGTAAGCAGTACAGACATCAGCCTTTTCAAAAGCGGCAAACGGGACTGCTGTAAATGGAAAATACAGAAAATCCGTGATTCCTATGTAATCCGTAATGTATCGGACTCTACTCTTTGTCTTGCCACAGATAAAAAGGGCAACCTTACCGTAGAAACCTACAAGGGTGCTAAAACACAGAAATGGAAAAGCGAAGCTGTAAACACCGTCACCTATGATGCAAACGGCGGCAGCAGCTCACCTAAAAGCACTACATACGATGCAGGCATATCACATCAGATACCCGAAAGCACACCAGACCGCATCGGTTATAAGTTTTTAGGCTGGTCAGAAAACAAGAAAGCAAAAAAGGCAGAGCTTAAGCCGGGAAAAGCCTTCACTCCCGAAGAAAATACTACCCTGTACGCCGTATGGAAGAAAAACGGTAAATATGAAGTCAGGAGTGCAGAGCTTTCCGAAAGCAGCTACACCTATGACGGAAAGGTAAAGACACCCTCGGTAACCGTAAATGACACCAACGGAAACACTCTGCGTGAAGGCACGGACTATACTCTTTCCTATTCCGAGGGAAGAAAAAGAGTCGGTGAATACAGTGTCACCGTAATCTATCGTGGTAAATTCGTCGGCACCGACACCCTTTATTTCACCATAGAACGGAAATAATTAACTGCTTCTACGGTTAAAGAGCAGTATAAATATATCCCCATAAAATTTACAGAACCATTGTATCGGCTATAGTCTTACAATGGTTCTCATTATTTTTTATGATAATTTTTCTTTCGCAGTCAGTTTTAATCGACAAATATTGTTTTTTTGTTTATAAATCAAACAGCAGACGAATAATATTTTCTTGAATGTTCCGTTTACGGATGCTATACTTTTTACAGTACAAATCAAAGGAAGGTATCATTATGGACACAGAGCTTTTACTGAAGGAATCCGTCAAAGATAATCTCAATTTTAACGTATCCGATATTCACCGTATAGGGAAAGGAGCAAGCGGCTCGGTCTACCGCGCGGTGTGCGACACTGAAAATAAAAGCATCGCTCTTAAAATCAGCGCCCATCCGGAGCTGATGAAACAGGAATACGGTATGCTGTCTTTTCTGAAGGAAAACACAGAAAGCAAAATCCCGTCGGTTCATTTCTTTGATGAGCGCGGCGGAAAAGGTATAATAGCGATGGAATACATAGACGGCATAAGCGGAGCAGACCGTTCTCTTCGCTTCCGTTTACGGAAAAAGCACTTAGCAGAAAGCATCATAGATAACCTGATTGTTCTCCAGCAAACGAAGGGAAATAAATTCGGAGCCTATGACAATGCAGTTTATAACACATGGCAAGAATATTATAAAGACTTTGCTGACACAATTTACAGCTTTTCCTCTTCAAAGCATACGGAAGCAGCACTCGACGATACAGTAATGAAGGCCGTAGAGCTTTCATATAAAAACATGGACAGTATTCTATATGAAGAAATCTCCTCTCCTACCATCATTCACGGTGACTACTGGATGCCCAACTTTATAATAGACAAAAAATCCATGGAGCTTCTGTGTGCTGTAGATCCCTTCAATGTTATGTGGGCAGACCCCGAATACGAGCTTTTTGCAATGACTGTAGGCTTCGGTGAAAAGCTCGGTCTTTATGACCTGTATAAAAGCAGGGTTAAGGTATCAAAGTACTGTGATATGAAAAAGGAAATGTATGCTCTTTATTCTGAGCTTCTCTGGTATAAAAGGTTAGGCAGTATAAGTCATTCTTATCTTAAAATGAGAGCTGACAAGCTTATAAAAGAAATGAAAAAGTCAGGGCTGATACGATAAACCCTGACGCATTTTTTTGTTTTATCGGCTTTTATTCTTTGCGGATATTCTGCCCAAAAGTCTTTCAAGCCATCTTCCGACGGCCTTGAAGGCGTTCGACCTGCGAATTTCCGCTACTGTAAATATATCAAGAATTTTTCCGAAAATATCATCCTTGCTCAAACAAGAGCCTGAGTAAGACAGGAGATTTTTCAGTTTAACCGCAATTCTTTTTATATAATTCATTCTTAAACCTCTTTTCCTCCCGGATTTTTATTTCTGCTATAACGCACAATAGAAATAACTGTCGGGCAGACGGCAAGCACCGAGCGGGCTTACAGACGTTCTTCTGTTATTTTACATTATCTGACATCATTTGTAAAGAAAAATTTCCGATGAAAAAGGCGACAAAATTTTATACGTGAGAATTGAATTTTACGTAAGGAGTGTGATATAATCCCTTCAATGAACCTTATGTCGGATCAGTGCTTTTACTAAAGCTGTAAGCAAAAACTTTTTATATAAACCGGGAGGCAGAATATGGCGTGGTATGACGAGGCAATTTTTTATCACATTTATCCTTTGGGTATGACGGGTGCTCCGAAGAAGAACTCTTACGGCGAGCCTGTACACAGACTCAAAGCCCTTCTGCCGTGGATTTCTCACATCAAAGCTATCGGCTGTAATGCTATATATATCGGTCCTCTCTTTGAATCGGTGGGGCACGGCTACGAAACAACCGATTACAAAAAGCTGGACTCCCGATTAGGCACTAACCGTGACCTTACCGACTTCGTTTCCGAATGTCATAAAAACGGAATCCGTGTAATTTTTGACGGTGTTTTCAACCATACCGGCCGTGATTTTTTCGCCTTCAGAGACCTTAAAGAAAAGCGTGAAGGCTCACAGTATAAGGACTGGTACTGTAATGTGAATTTCAGCGGCAACAACTCCTTCGGTGACGGCTTCTCCTACGAAAACTGGGGCGGTCATGACCTTCTCGTAAAGCTGAATCAGCGCAACCCCGCCGTCAAAGAATATATATGCGAGGTAATCCGCTTCTGGGTAAAGGAATTCGATGCAGACGGAATACGTCTCGATGCTGCCGACGTTATGGATTTCGAATATATGAAAGCCCTCCGTCAGACAGCCAATGAGGTCAAGTCCGACTTCTGGCTTATGGGTGAGGTTATTCACGGAAATTACTCACGCTGGGCTAATGACGGAACACTTCACAGTGTTACGAACTATATGCTACACAAGGCACTTTATTCAGCACACAACGATCACAACTACTTCGAAATCGCCCATACAATCAGATATGTAAGCGATATGATAGGCGACCGTCTCAGGCTTTACACCTTCGCAGATAATCACGATGTAGAGCGTATTTACACTAAGCTCCGTAACAAATCGCATTTCGTTCCTGTTCACATTATGCTTTACACCCTGCCCGGAATCCCTTCTGTTTATTACGGCTCCGAATTCGGCATCGAGGGACACAAGGAGCACGGCTCTGACGATTCATTAAGACCTGAGCTGAAATACAGCGATTACGCGGACTCTTTAAGCTCAAACTCTTGCACGAAGCTGATTTCTGCCCTCGGTAAAATCCGTCAGAAGACACCGACCCTCTCTTACGGAGGTTACAGAGAGCTGGAGCTGCAGACTGCTTATTTCGCTTATGAACGCTTTTCAGACAATAATTCTGTTATCATTACCGTTAATAACAGCGATAACGATGTAAGCCTTTCTCTCCCCTGCGGCAGCTTCAAGGAATACACAGGGGCTCTCTCGGGCGAAAAGACTTACGTGAAGGAAGGCAGAATCCAGGTAAAAATACCTGCAAGCTACGGTGAAATCTGGATTTCAGGAGACGGATTTACGGAAAAGGCAGAGCTGACGGAAAAACTGATAATAAAAAACGCACCCGAAACCATTCCTGCAGAAGAGGCTAGAAAATCCGAAGAGACAGAGACTGCACTCAAGACAACCGATACCGCAGCCGACGAAAGCACTAAAGCCTACGAGGATATGACGGTGGAAGAGCTTCAGCAGGCAATCCTCAGCAAGATGAGAAAAAACGGTCCCATAACTGACTATATGCTCGGCACCGTACGGGAAAATACCCATCACGGCTCTCTGTTAAACTGGGTAAAAAGCTTTAACTGATAAGTTCTGTATTATTATTTAACACAAAATGACCTCTCTGCATTTCGTAAGTACCGATTACAGGGAGGTCTGTGTTTTGTCGAATGTGTGGAATATACTAATATGCGGGCATACTTTAAATATAGCATCTATTTTGAAATCATCCCCTTAACTATTGACTTTTCCCTTAAAAATTGATATATTTTAAGGGAAAGAAAGGTGATTAAGGTTATGCGCCACTTCAACTACAGCTCTATAAAAGAACAAAAATGGGACAGTGAAATCCTCGGCCTTATTGCCGCTATATATAAAGAAGCCGGGAAACAGGAGCTTTATCTTAAGCAAAAACCCGATGAACTCGAAAAATTAGATGAAATTGCAAAAATACAGAGTACAGAGGCTTCAAATGCTATTGAGGGAATTGTCACTACAAATACACGCATAAAACAGCTCGTAGAAGAAAAGACTGCACCAAGAAACAGAGATGAGCAAGAAATTGCAGGCTACCGTGATGTACTTAGTCTGATACATGACAATTTTGATGCCATCCCTATTTCAAAAAACTACATCCTTCAGATGCATAAGATGATGTACAGCCATATGAATAATCCCTTTGCGGGACAGAACAAAAATGTGCAGAATTATATCAGCGCCACCTAGCCTGACGGTCATACTGAAATACTGTTCACACCTTTATCACCCTTCGAAACGCCTGAGGCTCTTGATAAAATCTGCGAGGAGTACAACAGAGTTATCGGCAACCTTGAGGTTGAACCTCTTATTGCAATACCCATTTTTATTCACGATTTTCTGTGCATACATCCCTTCAACGACGGAAACGGAAGAATGAGCCGACTGCTTACAACTTTGCTTTTGTACCGCAGCGGTTTTTATGTCGGTAAATACATTTCACTTGAAGCTAAAATCGTAAAAAATAAAGACTTATATTATAACGCTCTTAATGATTCACAGCACGGTTGGCATGAAGGTGCCGAGAACGCTGTTCCCTTTATAAAATATATTCTCAGCACCATCCTTGCCGCATACAGAGATTTTGAAGATAGATTTAATATCATTGAAGAAAAGTTACCTGCTGTTGAAATTGTAAGAAAAGCAACAATGAATAAGATTGGCAGATTCACAAAACAGGACATCCGTGAATTATGCCCGTCATTAAGTCTGAGTTCCGTTGAAGGATCTCTCAGGAAACTTGTTGCCGAGGGCGAATTAAAGCGTGAAGGCACAGGAAAATCTACTTGCTATTACAGACTGAAGTAAATACTACAAAAAAGACCTCTTTGTATTTGGATAATACAAGGAGGTCTGTGTTTTGTCGAATGTGTGGAGTTTGAAATCTATTTATTTTCCATATTTTCTAAAGCAGCATTGATTATGTTTTCTGCGATACCTTTTTCTAATAGAATCGCTTTAATAGTTTCCGCATT
>JAZUOC010000097.1:0-12858 GCA_045604465.1 Acutalibacteraceae bacterium | reverse complement strand
AACATATTATATTCGGCATTATGCTCACTCGATTCGGTGCAGTAGTAGCCGAAATTTTTAATGTAGTCCATTCTTACCTTATCGTCAGCATCAGGCTGCGCCATGTAAGCATCTACTCTTGACTTGATTTCGGGATAGAGGTCTACGCCGTTTTTATCCTTAAGCTCCAGGAGCCAGCCCATATGGTTGATACCTGCGATAAGCTCTTTTCTGCCTTCGAGTCTGTCTTCCATACCGAGCTTTTTAAGAAGGCCCTCAGAACAGCACTGGACACTGTGACAGAGGCCGACAGTTTTAATCGGAGTGTAGCGAAGCATATAGCCCGTAAGCATAGCCATCGGGTTTACATAGTTAAGGAAGATCGCATCCGGACACACCTGCGCCATATCCTCAGCGAAATCCTTAAGCACGGGAATTGTACGGAGAGTACGCATAATACCGCCGATGCCGAGAGTATCGGCTATAGTCTGTCTGAGGCCGTATTTTTTAGGAACCTCAAAGTCGATAATAGTGCAGGGATCATAGAGACCTACCTGAATGGCATTGACGACGAAGTTCGCACCGCGAAGAGCATCCTTTCTGTTTTCGACACCTACATAACACTCGATTTTACCGTAGCCTCCCTTGGCCTTTCTCATCGCCTCGAGAATTACCCTACTCTCTTCGAGTCGCTCTCCGTCTATATCGTAAAGTGCAAATACACTGTCACGTAAGGCCTCACTGCACATACAGTCACCGATAACATTTCTGGCAAAAACAGTACTTCCTGCACCCATAAATGTAATTTTCATAATAATTTCTCCTCTCCACTTCGCTTTTCTTTTTATTATAACAGAAATGTAATTCTTTTTCAATATAAATTACTCTGTTATCCCGTATTTTTTACTCTAGATTATCATAATTCAGTTCAATCATTTCCCTTATTTCATCAAGGATTTCCATAACCTCCAGAGTAGCCTTAAGAGGCACCTTATCACTTTCGGTTTTACCCGAACGGATATCCCCGGCTACTGCATCGAACTCATCAAGATAAGAATTAATTTTAGGGCCGTCACCCTTAAAGGTTTCTTTACGGAAAAGGCCTTTTTTACAGGTAACACCGTTCATAGCGTGATAGAAGGGAGCTGTAATTTTTCCTTCCTTGCCCCTGATCACCATTTTTTCCAGACCGAAGAAATCCTCTATGGATGCATTTATATTCACCATAAAGCCATCCGGATAATAGAAATAGATATCCTCGCTCAGATCAATACCGTTTTTAAGCTTTGCCTTTATTGCTATTTTTTCGGGCTTACCCCATAATCTGTAAGCATAGGTTATGGGATATATCGTTATGTCAAGAAGTGCTCCCGCCGCCCTTTTCGGATCGGTATGTCTGCCCTTATATCCGACGGTTCTGCTGTGATAGCTGAAGGTGGCCCATCTGCATTTGCCTATTTTCCCCTCATCTATCCACTTCTTAGTCATATTGGCTGAGGGAGAAAACCATGTCCACATAGCCTCGCAAAGATAAAGCTTCTTTTCACGGGCAAGGTCAATAAGCTCTCTTGTCTCCCGAGCGGTAACGGTAAAGGCTTTTTCACAGAACACAGGCTTACCAAGCTCCAGAGAAAGCTTCGCATAACGGAAATGAGCATTATGAGGCGTAACGATGTAGACTCCCTCTACACCCTCGGCAGTTATCGCCTTTTCGGGTGTGTCATACGCCCTTCCGCCGTGCTTTTCTGCGAAGTCCCTTCCTTTTTCATAGCTTCTGGTGTAAACGGAAACTATTTCGTGTCTCCCACTTTTATTAAGCTGTGATGCGACTGTATTGGCGAGACTTCCCGCACCGATAAAGCACCATCTGAACTTCTCCATAAAATCCACCTCTCATTATTCGTTATTTGCATTATCGCATATAAAAAGCCAAACTTCAACAGAAAAAGCAAAAAAACAGCCTCAGGCGAAGCTGTTTTTTTCTTAATACCGATTTAACCGTAGATAGGTCCGTATTTTTCACATGCCTTATAGTCTGCACTCTGACTATCCTCAGTTCCGAAGGCTGCCCATGAGTGAGGACGGAAAATTCTGTCTTCCGGAACATTATGCATATTTACGGGAATACGGAGCATCGATGCGAGAGTGATAAGATCATCACCTACATGTCCGTAAACGGTAACACCGTGGTTAGCGCCCCAGTTAGCCATTACGGAGTAAACATCCTTAAAGGCACCCTTGCCTGTAAGATTAGGTACGAACCAGGTAGTAGGCCAGGTGCGGTCGGTTCTGACATCGATGGTGATGTGTGCGTCATCGGGTAGATCGGCGGTATAACCTTCTGCTATCTGCATAACAGGGCCGATACCTTCGATGATATTGACACGGAGCATAGTAACGGGCATCTCCGCTCTGCAACGGAAGTGGCTGGAGAAGCCGCCTCCCCTGAAGTATTCGTAGTTCGCTCTGCACCAGTCAGTAGCCTCGAGACAAGCCTTGATATCCTCCTCTGTCATTTCCCAGAAGGGCTTCATACAGCCTTCCCACTTATCATTCTTTGCGGCACCGCTTCCGTCGAGAGCAGTAGCACCTGAATTGATAAGGTGGATAAAGCCGTTCTTTGCCTTACCCTCAGGCTTATAGCCTGTAACTCTTTCGCAAGCCTCGGGTGACCAATAGGTACGTACATCGTGGAAGCAGGGAGCACTGCCGGAAACGAGAGTACCGAGCATCATAGACACACCGTTAAGGGTGTCATTTTCAGTAGCGAAGGGTGTGGGAGCCTTCGGGCCGTTCCAGTCAAAGGTGGATGCCATAATGGCTTCGGTAAAGTCAGCGTTAGGAAGCCAGTCTGTCCAGTTTCTCTGTCCCTGGAAGCCGCCTGCTACAGCGTTCTTGCCGAGAGCTTCCTCATGCCAGCCAAGCTCGTCAAGCTTCTTGTTGCCGTAAAGAATATCTCTTACGATAATTGAGAATTTTGCAATGAATTCCCAATCCTTATCAGCAGGAACAACCTTTGATTTTCTGATAATTTCGGGAAGGTCCTTACCTGCGTTTACGTCAAAGCCCTCTTTGCAGTTTGCCTTAATCCAGCTGAGTGCCTTTTCATATTCGTCTTTATCGTAGATTTCGAGTGTGATTCTTCTGATAATATCACTCATATCCACCCACTCGGCACGGATACCGAAATACTTCTGGAACATGGAAGCATCACAGTAGCTGCCTGCGATACCCATAGAAATACCGCCAAGGTTTACATAAGCCTTATTCTTCATCCAGCCTACTGCCACAGCACCTCTGGCGAAGGAAAGAATCTTCTTTGCCACATCCTCGGGAATGGTTTTATCATCCATATCCTGTACATTTTTACCGTAGATAGAGAAGGCGGGAAGTCCCTTCTGAGCGTAAGCTGCCATAACTGCGGCAAGATAAACTGCACCCGGTCTTTCTGTTCCGTTGAAGCCCCATACAGCCTTAATGGTGTTAGGATTCATATCGAAGGTCTCCGAGCCGTAGCACCAGCAAGGAGTAACGCTTAACGTAGCGACTACATTTTCCTTTGAAAACTGCTCTTCACATTTAGCCGCTTCAGCACCTCCACCGATAGTGGTGTCGGAAATCACGCACTGAACAGGTGTACCGTCGGGATATTTAAGATTTTCACTGATAAGCTTTGCGGCATTTTCAGCCATAGTAACGGTCTGTACCTCGAGGCTTTCTCTTACTCCGCCCCAGCGTCCGTCAATAACAGGTCTTATACCAATTTTAGGATACAGCATAATAAATTTCTCCTTTATGTTTATTTTTTTATTATTTTACAGAATCTGTCGAAAGCCTCGTCCCATTCGGACGTATGCTTTTCTTCATATTTTTTCACCTTTTCGGTTTCGGCTATAATCTCTCTGCCCTTTTCGATGCTGTCTATTTCACCGAGAGCTTTAAGCTGAAGTATTATATTTCCTAAGGCAGTAGCCTCTACGGGTCCTGCTATTACGGGAATACCGATACTCTGTGATGTAAGCTCACATAAAAATCCGTCCTTGGTGCCGCCACCCATAAGGTGAAGGACTTCGAAATTCTTACCCGTACATTCCGAAATCTGTTCCAGGGCAAGCCTGTATTTAAGAGCGAGACTTTCGTAAATGCATCTTACCAGCTGACCGATAGTTTCGGGCACAGGCTGACCTGTACTTTTACAGTAGTCTCTTATCTTATCGGGAAGGCTTCCGTGTGCCGAAAGCTCGGGAGCATCGGGATCGATGAAGCTGCGGAACCTTTCACTTTCACGGGCAAGCATTTCAAGCTCGTTATATGAATATTTACGGTCAGTTACTGCAAGGTCACGGCGACATTCCTGTATAAGCCACAAGCCGCTTATGTTTTTCAGGAAGTTGATTTTTCCGTTAGCGCCGATTTCGTTTGAAAGCTCAAGAGCATTACTCTGAGCAGTCATAACAGGCTCACTTAGTTCACAGCCGATAAGCGACCAGGTACCGCAGGAAAGAAAAGCGGCGTTTTCGCTTTTAGTCGGCATGGCGGCTACGGCACACTGTGTATCGTGTCCCGCTACGCTGATTACGGAAATACCGTTATATGTACCGTTTACTGTAGCGCTTTCACATACCCTCGGGAACAAATCAGCATTTATATCAAAGGTGCCGAGAACCTTTTTACTCCACTGCTTAGTGAGAGGATTCAGCATCTGCGAGGTGGAGGCGATGGTGGTTTCGCATACCTTTTCTCCTGTCAGAAGATAAGAAAAAAGGTCAGGCATAAACAGAAGCTTATCAGCCTTATCCTTATTCTCGTCAGAAATAAGCTGAAAGAGAGTGTTTATATTCATTATCTGATTTCCCGTTTCAGCGTAAAGCTCATCGGAGGAAATTCTGCTAAAAGCCTTACTCAGAGCTTCATTTGTACGCTCGTCACGGTAATGATAAGGAGCGTGAATAATCCGACCGTCCTTATCGAGAAGAGCATAGTCAACTCCCCAGGTATCGAAAGCGAGAGAGTCGATTTCCCCCGCCTTTTCTATGGCGGATTTCACTTCACCGATAATCATATCCACATCGTGACAGACGTGACCGTCTGCATTCAGCGGTATATTATCAAAGCGGTGTATTTCCTCATACCTTATCTCTTTACCGTCAAAAGCAGCTTTAATCGCTCTACCTGTGGATGCACCGAAATCAAAGGCTAAAACCGTCTTCATTTCACCACACCCTTTTTGAGAAGAATGTTCGCATAGATAGCCTTTTCACCTGTAGCGATAATGAGATAAGCACCCTTTGCTCTTTCATAGAAGGCGAAGCGCTCGGTGTAATCTATACTGTGATGGTCGGGCTCGTGCTTTGAAAGTATATTTTCGTAAGTACCCCATATTTCGGGAGTACCGCAGGTGTCACCCTTAACAACCTCCATAAGTGCTACGGGCTTTTCCGTATATGTGTCGAGAGGGATAAGCTCAAGAACAGCATCTAAAATTTCAGGCACGCCGTGTCCGTCTGCACGGATGACGACGGAGTTTTTGCCCACGCTGTGGCAGGGAAAATTACCGTCAGCGATCACAAGCTCGTCTCCGTGCCCCATTTCAGCGAGAGCCTTTAAAAGCTCCGGTGAAATAATCGGTGAAATTCCTTTAAGCATAGCTACACCTCTCAGTCCTTTTTGTGAAGCATATCATCCTCGGGGCTGAAAACCTTATAACCGGGATGACGGCCTGTAACTCTGTAGTAACCGCGAAGATCGATGAGCTTCTGTATGTTATCTCTGCTGATGTCGTGGCTTCCGCCTAAAATAACCGCATTGATGGTAATCTTGGCCCAGAGTTCAAGGCTTTCCATTCTGTAGAAGGCTGTAATCACATCACTGCCCACGGCAAGTGCACCGTGATTTTCCAGAAGCATTACATCGTGCTCCTCGAGATAAGGCTCGATGGAATCGGGCACCTCAGATGTGGAGGGAGTTCCGTAAGGAGTGAGCGGTACAGAGCCGATAACCGCCACATCCTCGATCATATTGTACATATCCATAGCCTTATGTGCTACTGCAAAGCCTGTGGCTCCGGGAGGATGAGCGTGAATTACACTGAAAACATCCTCTCTTTTATCATAGCAGCGAAGATGCATTTTTATTTCGCTGGAGGGTCTGTAGCCCTCCTCCGCCTCGAGGATATTACCCTCCTTATCGAGAATAACGAGCTTATCGGGAGTGATAAAGGATTTACTGATGCCTGTAGGAGTGGCTACTATTCTGCCGTCGGGAAGCCTCGCACTGACGTTACCGTCATTGGCCGCAACCCAGCCAAGCTGCCACATCTTATGACAGACATCACATATCTGCTCTTTTATTTGCTGTAAAGTGTCCATATTTTTTCTCCTTGTGTAATTTTTTCCTTTTTAAGTATAACAAAAGTGCCGTCTGAAATCAAGACTGTTATGTTAATTTCTGCGAAGAAAAAAGGCCGTCGCGTACACCGACAGCCTTCATATATTTCATTTTACCACTCTCTGATAACCTCGGGATTTGCGAAGATTTCATCGAGCTTTTTAATGTAGGGCAGAATATCACCGAAGCCACCGATTCTGTGGTCAAAGGTAATGGTAATGGGAAGTGTCTTTTTCGTTCCCATATCGATTTCGCCCTTTTCATTTCTGAAAACGTAATTCTCATCTCTTGCCACACCGACAGCCATAAGGAATACCTGAGGATAGAGAAGAGGCGCGTTAGTAACTCTGCCGTTAAGAGTCTGATTTACAGCACCGAGGTTAGTAAGACATACTGTACCTTCATCTAAATCATCGGGTCTGAGACAGCCTTTTCCTCTGGGGGCATGCTTACCGATACCGCTTATTGTGGCTACCCTGCCCTTGCCTACAAAGCCTGCAAAGGTCTGTGCAAAGGTGGTAAGAAATTTACCCTGAAGAAGGAAGCCGAAGGTTCTTCTGGTAAGAAGATCGAAAAGTACACGGTCGACATCACTTGTATACATAAGCTTTGTGAGCTCGGCAGTACGCAGTGAAATCTCCTTGAGACTCATCTCTTCACAGGCACTCACCTTCACGGGGAAGGTCTCACCTGTGTTAAGGATAACGGGAACAGCGATGTCCACGTGTTTTTTTATAATAAGCTTTCCTGTAGTGCAGAAGCGGTTATATTCGATGTAGGCATTAAGTCGCGGAGATGCCTTAAGACCTTCAACCATAGCACGCATCATAAGATCGTTAAAGGTAAGATTATAATCACATTCTGCTTTGAGCTTACGGAATTCCTTCCAGAATTCCGTTACATCTGCATCATAGGTATAACCCGGTGTGGGCATATCCTGAGCATTTGTAAGAACGTTGCCGGAAATTTTAGCTTTAAGATTAAAATATTCTATCGTGTCACACTCTTCGGGACCGTGTGTCATATAATTCTTAAATCTTTTAAATTTGTTCATAATTTTATCACGTCCAAATATTAATATTTTCCAATTTGTATTTTTAATACTAACACGAAAAATATTCTCTGTCAATCCGAAAAAATACATTGATACATTTCAGCCGAAAATGTATTGTTAAAAAGCAGCACTCCGAAGAGTGCTGCCAACTGAACATCTCATGTAATCAATAAGTATATCTGAGCTCTTCAATCCATTCGCCCTTGATGAAGTTTCTGCCTCTTACGAGGATTTCATCCTCATAAACCTCGATTACGATACCGTCACCAGCCTCATAGTTTACGAGCTCGGTTATACGGCCGATGTTTATGCAGTCTACACCGTAGGATTTGTAGAAATTATCAGTGCCGAGATCATCGTGAATATGACCGTGAACGAAGATTTTTACACCGTATTTTACGAGAAGTGCGGCAAGCTCTGTTTTGTCAACCTCAGCATACTCTGTACCTTCATTGTCGAGATAGCGGAGAGGATAGTGGTTGAATACGATAACGGGAGCATCAGCTTCGTCTGCTTCCTTAAGAACACCCTCAAGCCATGTGAGCTGTTCTCCGGTCATGGTGAAGTCCTCGGTGTCGGGTCTCTCGGTAACGAGGCAAACGATGTAAACACCGTCAATAACTCTGTAAAAATAATCGTTGGTGAGATAATTGCCCAGATAAAGTGCATTATTGACTAAGTACTTCTGACGGAGCTTCACGGAATCAGTGCCCTCTGCTCCGTTACCATAATCGTGATTGCCGGGCAGAACGATATTGTTTTCAGCAGGATTGACAGCTCTGACTGCAGAATAGAAGAAAACATCCTCTAAAATCTGACCGTTCATAACATTGTCGCCTGTGAATACGGCAGTTTTAATATCCTGACCCGCATCAATGCCCTCGAGAACACCCTTGAGCTTTTCATAAGCTTCAGGGTTATTTGTTTCGACGTGAACATCAGACACTGCAGCGATAGCGGTAATGAGCTCATCAGGTCTCTCGGCAGTGTAAACCTCAGCTGTACTGCCAAAAGCAGGAGACATCATCATAAGAAGTGTCATAATTGTAGCCAATAAATCCTTAAGGTAGATAAGCACTGTAGAAATGTCCATATTTTTTCCTTCTTTCTTTAGAATGACACAATTATAACACATTATTTTAATTTTGTAAATTATATGTTTAAAATTTTTGTTTTTTCTTTACACCAACCTTCATATTTAATCCTTTTATGAAGCCGTAACCGCTTGCTTTTATCATTTTTATAATATATAATGAGTATTAACTGATAAAACACCTGAAAGGATGCTAAAAATGTTAACCGAAAAAATTAAAACTGCTTTCGAAGCATTCGGACGAGGCGGCAATATTACGAGCGTAAGTCAGATTACAGCCGGTCTTATTAATGCCACCTACTTAATCGAAACAGATAAAAAGGAAAAATACATACTTCAGAAAATAAATACCTTCGTATTTAAAAATCCGGATCAGCTAATGGAAAACATCGTAGGAGTTACAAAGCACCTGTCTGAAAAAATCAGATCAGCAGGCGGAGACTTCAAAAGAGAAACTCTCAATTTTCTCCCCTGTCAGGACGGAAAATATTTTTACACAGACGAAAACAGCGATGCCTGGCGTATGTACATTTATGTAGACAACGCGCTGACCTACAACAAGCCTAAAAATCCCGAAACCTTCAGAAGTGCCGGTCGTACCTTCGGTAGATTTATGAAGCTTCTGGCAGATTATCCGGCAGAAACACTCCACGAAACCATAGAAAAATTTCATTTCACACCTTCCAGATACGATAACTTCCTTAAAGCTGCAGAAAAGGATGTAAAAGGAAGAAGAACGGAGGTTCAGAAGGAAATCGACTTTGTAACCGCACGTGAACACGACACACATAAGCTTACCGATCTAATAGCCGAGGGAGCTTTACCCTTAAGAGTTACTCATAACGACACCAAGCTTAACAACGTGCTTTTTGATGCTGGATCAGATGAAAGCATTTGTGTAATCGACCTCGACACCATAATGCCCGGTCTTTCTCTTTATGATTTCGGCGACAGCATCCGTTCCGGTGCAAACAAGGGTAATGAGGATGAGTCAGACTTATCACAGGTAGGTATCGATCTTGCTCTTTTCGAAAGCTATGCAGACGGTTATCTCAGCGAAACTGCCGACAGTCTTAACGATACGGAAATCGAAAATCTTGCCTTCGGAGCGAAGCTGATGACATTAGAATGCGGTATGCGTTTCCTTACAGACTATCTCGAGGGAGATGTGTATTTCAGAACTGCCTACCCCGAGCATAACATCGCAAGAGCAAGAAATCAGTTCAAGCTGGTAGCAGATATGGAAGCGCATCTGGATGAAATGAACGCAATCGTTATGAAATACAAGAAAAAATACAGGAATAGTTAAATCTGAACAAAAAGGGGTTTATTATGAAGAAAATCAATGAAGGTTGGTGTATCACCAATAACGGCTATCCCCTCGGCGACGAAGAGACAGAAAGATACATAAGCGTTACGCCCTCAGAGAGACAGCTTGAGTTTATGAAAATGGAGTACTATAACTTCATCCACTTCGGTATAAATACTATGAACAATTCCGAATGGGGAAACGGAAAAGAGGATATATCCTCATTCAATCCGCAAAAGCTCGACACGGATCAGTGGTGCCGTATTCTTAAAGACACAGGCAGTAAGGGTATTATCATCACCGCTAAGCATCACGACGGCTTCTGTCTCTTTGACACGAAATACACAGACCATAATGTTATGAACACACCCTTCGGAAAAGACATAGTAAAAATGCTCTCCGAAAGCTGCAAAAAATTCGACCTTAAGCTCGGCATTTATCTTTCACCCTGGGACAGACACGAAAAAACCTACGGAACGGATGCATATAACGATTTTTTCGTCGGTCAGCTTACAGAGCTTTCTCTTAATTACGGAGATATATTCTGTTTCTGGTTTGACGGTGCCTGTGGCGAAGGCAAGAACGGTAAAAAACAGGTCTATGACTGGGAAAGATACTACTCAGTTATAAGAAAGTATCATCCCGATGCCGTTATTTCCATCTGCGGCCCTGATGTTCGGTGGATAGGAAACGAAGGTGGCAGGGTACGTAAAAGTGAATGGAGTGTCATTCCCGGTGAAAAAGACAGTAACGAAGCTGTGGCGGAAAACTCCCAGACAGATGAAAATCAGACAGAGCTTATGGCTGAAAAGCTCTCAGATACTTCAGAAGATTTAGGGTCAAGGGCTGTTCTGAAGAATTACAAAAATCTCGTTTTCAAGCCTGCAGAAGCCGATGTTTCCATTAACTTAGGATGGTTTTGGCACAACAATCTGTATTATCTTTTCAAAAGGCAAAGAACTGCAGAGGATCTTGCGAAAATATACTTCGACTCTGTAGGCGGAAACGCATCTATGCTCCTTAATGTCCCTCCTGATAAGAACGGACTTATCAATAATCGTGAAATTAAAACTCTCGAAAAATTCACTCGTCTTATCACCGAACCCTTCAAAAATGAAATTGAAAGCATAAATCTTTCGACCTATTCACCCGAAGGGAAAGGCAGAATTATCACAGACGGAAAAATCAGTCTGAAAAACGGCGAAACAGGCGTTTCTCTAAGCTTTGAGAAAAAAAACGAGATCCGCTTTCTGTCTTTCAGAGAAGATCTCCGCTTCAGTCAGCGAGTGGAGGAATTCAAAGTGTTCGCTAAAGACACTAATGGCAATTATAATCATATTTACACAGGTTCTGTAGTCGGTTCGAGAAAAATAATAAGCTTCAAAGAACCCGTGTTCACCGACGATATGCTTATTATCGTCACTCAGGCAAGAGGCAATCCTGTTCTCAGGGATATAAAAATCTACTCAAAATAATTCAGCGAAGGAGAAAAATATGATTTACAGCTTTTATCACGTAACCGATGTACATTATTTCAGTAAGCAAAACTTCGCCTGTGACTACCGTGCCATGCCTCAGCCAAGTACACAGATATGTATTACCGCCAGCGAAGAGGCCTTTAAAAAAGCTCTGGAAATAATAGAAAAAGACGAGGATACAAGCACTGTTATCATTACGGGAGATCTTACCAACCACGGTGATGCACCCAGTCATGAGGAGATGCGTGCTTTACTGCGTGAATTCACAGAAAAAGGCGGTAATCCCTATGTAGTAACAGACAGTCACGATTATCCCGATTTCTTTATTTACACCGTTGGTGAAAACGGTGAGAAGATTCCCGCAGAGCATGTACCGAAAGAAGAGGTTGTTCCCTCATATTATCCCTTCGGCAGAGATAAGGGCTTCGACACCTTCACCGACGATACCACCTACATCGCTGAAATTTTACCGGGACTTTACTACGCAGCCTTAGGCTATGACTACGTATGCATAGACGGAACCGAATATCCGTCCTTCTCCGACGAACTGATGAACTGGGTAAAAGGACACGCAGAAAAGATAACAGAAAAAGGCGGTGTACTCATCTGCGGTACACACCGTCCCGTAGTTACTCCCTCCCCTGCCTACGAGGTTATGGGAAAGGGAAGCACCTTCGCCTTCGGTGAAAAAAGAATGAAGGAATTCGCCGATATGGGCGTAAGACTCTTTTTCAGCGGTCACACTCACATTCAGTGTTTGAAGGAAATAACGAGCGAAAAAGGAAACAGCATCTACAGTGTACAGACCTCCTCACTTTCGGGCTTTCCGCCTAAAATGAGAAAAATCACTATAGATACTGAAAAGGGCATCACCGATATCCGCACTACAGATATTGATTTGCCTGAGCTGAATCTCGGAATGTCCTTCACAGATTATGCCCGAAGAGGCTTTCTCGGCATCATCGAGAAGATTCCCTATAATATGGAGCACGATGTGGAAGCCTTCGCAAACACCGAGGGCGGCATAACACTTCCTAAGGAGCTAATTCTTAAGCATCCTAAAGCCGTAATGTATCTCGGAAAAAAGATCAACGGAATAACCTACGCTAAAATGGCACATTTTTCGAAAAAATACCATGATCTTAAAGAAAGCGATTTTGCCTCAATAAAAGATAAGAAATTCGTAGACCTTGCGATGGAAATAGTAGCAAACCTCTACCGCGGTAATGCCGCCTATTCTCCCGCCACTGTAGAATACAAGCTTATGATGGGCAGCGTAAAGAAAATAGAAAAGCTTCTTTCTTCTCTTCATATCGACATCACAAAAGCTCTCGGCGGTTACACCTTATCCGAATTTATCGAGCCCCTTCTTTATAACAGCGGACTCGATGACGATAACGCTACCGTCAGAACAGCTTCCAGATAAAAAAATAACGGCTGTATCGGATTAATCTCTGATACAGCCTGTTTTATATTCAGTTTCTGCCGGATCCGCGACGGGAATAGCCTCCGCCGTGTTTGGAGTCGGAGTTTCTTTTCAGGTCGGTCATTTTTTCAT
>JAZUOC010000096.1:0-2361 GCA_045604465.1 Acutalibacteraceae bacterium | reverse complement strand
TGAACCCGTACGAGCTGCCCCACACGCCCCTCAAACGTGCGCGTCTGCCGATTCCGCCACTCTCGCATATTAACTTGTAATAAAAAGGGGAACGAGCGTGCGCGTGACTCTTGCGGTGCCCATAATCCGTAGCTCGCTGACTGCTTCGCCGTATTATGACCGCTGCGCCATTTCACACTCCCTTCATCATCCACAGGATGCGGTCGTGTTCAATGCTGCCGATTCCGCCACTCTCGCATATTAACTTTCCGCTCTCTCGAGCGCTTGTATACTATATCACTTAAGAGCGGAAATGTCAATACCTTTTTTGAAAAAAGTTTATTTTTTTTTATTTTATTGTTTCACTGTTATTCAGAATGGCTGTACTGTAAAGGAAAAGCACATCTTTTTCTGCGAAATCTATCATAGAACAGATGTAGTCCACATTGACATAACGTATGTCCACGAGCGTAACCTTGCTGTAGCCCTCGGCTAAAAGGGGGGCGAGGGCAGATGAGAAGGAGTCACGGAAAATAATAAGCTCTCTTTCCGTGTCAGCACCGGGATTTTCTAATGTTACCAGTGAAAGCGGTCCTGAAAGAAAGGTTTCGTAAGGATCCTTACCCTCGAGTCTTTCTGTGTCATAAACCGGGATTTCTTTACTGTTCTGTCCGTCGAAGGCCTTCATTTTTTCGATAACAGGACTCGTAAGATATGTTATACAGTCCGCCTCAAGCTTAAGGGCAGCCTGGCCGTAGTAAACGCCGTAGAAGGGGAGTGAGGAGCTCACGGCAGATCTTCCTCCTGAGAGTCTGATGCCTAGCCCGTCAGCGAGAGCCTGCGCCGTATCCTCTATCTTCTCCTGCTTCCAGTGGGAGTCGGTTTTATAGTAGTCTTCGAGGGAAAGAGTGGGAAAGATGTCTATGTGTTCTGCGTAGGGCATGGCCTCTTTTATGTCCTGTACTAATTTTTCGCTGTCGAAGTAAAGCACACCTGCCTCTTTGGCAAGAAAAACATTTTTGTCAGGTATAACTGAAAGGAAAACATTCGAATCATTCAGATGCTTTTCGTATATATATCCGAAGCGTGAAGCGGCATAGTCTACAGATTCTTTATTATAAGGATAATCCATAGAGGCGATGTAGCCGTCGTGAACATAGATTTTATTGTTATCCCTCTGTCCTAACAGATAATAGCTGAAATATGCCTTGATACTGCGGAAGGTATCTCTGAAAGGAAAATTATCCACAGCATAATCCTCGAAGCTGTCTGTAAATCTGCCCGTAAAAAGGGAGGATACTGAAAGCTCGGGGAAGGAGGCGAGCTCCCTTCTTTCGCTGTAGGAGTAGCTTTCCTTGGGAAGAAGGACGCACATAAGAAACCCCGACAGAATGAGTGTACAGGCGAGAGTGCATATTATGATGTTAAAAGTCTTTTTTTTCATTTTATCAGAACCTGAAATATAAAAATGGATTGAATGAGCCGTCTACAAGATAAGCCGTGGAAAGAGTGATTACACCGATAATGAAAAGAGGTGTAAGAGCATATCTTACCTTTTTCGGAATTTTATGCGTAAGCTTTTCCATCATGGGAGTGGAACCGATGATGGCCGTGAGGAGGATGACGGCATAGCTTTTAAGGTAATAGAGTGTTTCTGACGTGATAACGGGTGCACCGCTCAGACCGAACATAAGTCTGAAATAAGAAATCATATCGCTCATATTTTCTCTGTTGAAAATAGTAAAGCTAATAAGGGTGATAAAAATCACATAAACATGTGAGAATATGCGGTGCTTTCCCAGGAGCTTTCCGTAAAAGAGTTTTTCTGCGATTAGAATTACAGCATAGAACACACCCCATATAATGTAGTTCCAGCCCGCACCGTGCCAGAAGCCTGTAAGAAACCAGACTACAAATATATTGAAGATGTGGCGCGAAGGTGAGACTCTGTTACCGCCGAGAGGAATGTAGACATAATCTCTGAACCAGGAGCCGAGAGATATATGCCATCTTCTCCAGAATTCCGTGGCGCTCTTTGAAATGAAGGGGTAGTTGAAGTTTTCGAGAAAATCGAAGCCCAGCATTCTTCCGAGACCTATAGCCATATCGCTGTAGCCTGAGAAGTCAAAGTATATGTGGAAAAGATATGCAAAAGCGTACATCCAACAGAAAAGTACGGATTTGTCGTCGGAAGCCTTGAAGGTTGCGACCAACTCGCCGAGAGTGTTTGCAATAAGAATTTTCTTGGAAAGTCCAAGCACAAATCGCCGAATACCCTCAGAGGTTTTTTCGATGCTGAGGGTACGGTTTTCCAGCTGTGATGCAATATCAGAGTATCTGACAATAGGGCCTGCAATAAGTTGTGGAAACATGGCTATATAT
>JAZUOC010000095.1:0-3027 GCA_045604465.1 Acutalibacteraceae bacterium | reverse complement strand
CTCACAGAACGACATGGCTACGATCCGACTTGCCTGCTTTATGATCTTCCTTAGCGGGAAAATTATCGTAAAGATTAAGCACAGCCTTCGCATCGCAGATGCCGGGATTATAAAGAAGCGGCTCGACGAGACTCTGTACAGATGCGGCACCCTTAAGAATACTGCTTATCTTTATGCCGAAGAGATTAAGTATGCTGTCGATAACAGCGAGAATACCCATAGTGATTTTATATTCTGCCGTGTCGGGTGAGTATGGGGCATCGCCTCCGTAGAGATTCCTTACGAGGGAAACGATGAAATCCACTACCTTCTGATCCTTTATGTGAGCGTAATCACTCTTTTTAAGTCCGCTTTCCTTTTTGACGAGCTTTGCTACCGTGCCGATTTTAAGCTTTGATAATATTTTAGCGAAGGGCTTTATTATCCAGCCGATTTTATAAATAAGCTTTTCCTTTACGCTGAATGCCGTAGCGAGACGGGCAAGCTCGGGAATATCCTTGCCTGCTGCCTCTATAACTCTTCTTATCATACCGAAGAACTTGTCCTCGAGGTGATCCTGAAGCTTTCTGCCGTCGATGTCACAGCTCACATCTACCGTGTCTACATCTATCTTGCCTTCAGCCGGAAGGAAGGTAACCCGGCGGAAGTTAGCGGGATAGCCTACTGCGGCAGCGGTGGTAATGTCGTAGAAAACCTTTCCGTTTTCCGTGTGCTTATAGGAAATGTCCTGCATATGGGTATGTCCCGTGAACATAAAGGGTACACCCATTTCCGAAAGCTGCTCCATTCTCAGGTCTGCGTCCTTCATAAGGTTTCCGCCGCCGATAATGGTGTAGAAGGGGGAGGGGGAAAGCATGGGATGGTGAGTCATGGGAATAATGAACTGACCGTTTGCGTGAGCATCTCTGATCTGCTCTGAGATCCATTCGAAGCATTCATCGGAAAAGCCTGCTCCGTTTTTACGGTTGCTGTCGTCATTGAGAGCGAAAAGGCGGTAGCCGTCGCAGAGCTGAACCACATAACTCATACTTTCCCTGTGTACTGCGATAGCCTCCTCGGGACCGAATCCGTAGTACATATCCCAGAGCTCGTCTCTTTTTACAGAGGGTACTGTAACAGCTTCGTCACCTACATATTTTCTCGTTACATCGCCGTCGTGATAATCGTGAGTAGCGGTGATAACATAAACCTTTTTACCTCTTTCCTTAAGTGAGCGAAGAAGCTTTATAACGCCCTCGTGAGCCTCTCTTTCAGCCTTGGTGGTAACATCACCCGAAACGAGAACGAACTCACATTCATCCTCTGCCAGCTGATCCATAAGTGAGGAAAGAATTTTTTCACAGTTATAAAGGTCATTAGGGGTTTTCGCATTTTCTTTTTCGAAGCCTTTACCGGAAATGCCTGTTTCCTTAGAGTAGTAATGAATATCGGAGATGATATTCAGCTTTAAAGGTCTGATGTTTTCGTACATATTTTCTACCTCGTTTATTTTCTTTTGATTATTATTCTGTGACTTGCTTTGGTTTCGCTCGAAAGTGTGAGTGTAAGCTGACCCTTGTTCTGCTTTATCGGTATTTCTTCTCCGTCGAGAGTGCAGAAATAGTCATATTTCCCATCCATAACGCACAGCAGAATGAATTTATCGCCCGTGCCGTAGTAGGTGAAATCGATTTCAGCCTCTGTTTTATCCTCGTTGAAGCTTGTTCTGTTCAGATAAGTGTCAAAGCCTACATTTACTTTTCCGGGTGAATAGTAAGCCTTTACCCACATATTAATGGGAGTGGACAGACCGCCGAAGTTATGGAACCATCCGCCGAGACCTGTTACGGTATTTACCATTTCGAAGGTGTAGTAGCTTTCGTCTACCTCTCTTTTCCAGATGTTAAGGGCAAGATGGGCTATATCGTATGCAAATTCATCTTCACCGCAGTCGAGCATACTTTTCCATATAAACCACTGATGGGGGAACCAGATATTTCCGTTCCAGTAGCCGTTGATTTTGTAGTAGCTTGCATTTTTATCTACGGCGCTGATGCCGAAGGGAGTGTACATTTCCTTATCATTGGTAAGGTGTCCGATAATCTTCTTCTTCTGGTTTTCGTCGCAGACACCTGCTATGATGGGATAAATGCCGTCGAGACCTTTATTCAGATTTTCGCCCTCAGGGGTGGTATATTTAACTGTAGGCTCGTAGCTTTCATCGTGTAAAACATAGCTGTAATAGCCGCTTTCTTCATCCCACGAATATTTATTGAGAGCCTCAGTAAGGTCGTCACAGTCCTTTCTGTATTCCTCTGCATCCTCGTTTTTACCGAGCCTGTCAGCCATAATAGAAAGGATTTTACCGAAGCGGATAACCTGAGAGGTGGAGATTACGGGTGCAGCCTTGTCGCGGAGCTCATCAGCCTTCATAGCCATCTGTGCAGGATAATCGTCCATACCGCTTGAGGAGTAGAAGTAATCGTATGTAGTAAGAAGACCGCTTCTGAATTTACCTGTAGTGGAGCCTCTGATCTTGCCTCTGAGGAAGAGATAATAAAGTCTCGCTCTGGAGTAGTAGGAGAGGAATTTTTCTTTATCGTTACTGCTCTGGAGCATTTCGTAAAGCTGATAAATCTGTACGGGCACTGGGGAGCCGTGATGAAGGAATGCGTAGTCGGGATTATCCTCGGTGCTCAGATATGTATCGATAATGTACTCTGCAAACTTCGGAGCGATTTCATTCATACCGAGTCCGATGAAGCCTGAATCCCAGGTGTAAAGGCAGTCCCAGTTTCGGCCCGGTGTATTGTGCAGGATATATCCCCGCCTTGAATAGACCGGCCAGACCACATTGGTAAGTGTCACCGCGCTCATGATTTTCTGAGAAAGTGCATATTTTTCCCCGGAAGGATTACAGACAGGCTCCACGATGTTATGTTCCGGTTCAAAGCTTTTTCCCTCTGGCGCAGTCACCGTAATGGTAATTGTTTCCACGGAGTTTGGTGCAACAAATACAGGGCGCATAAAGAGATCCATATGCTCATG
>JAZUOC010000094.1:0-4006 GCA_045604465.1 Acutalibacteraceae bacterium | reverse complement strand
TGTGTGTGGAGAAAAGCCTCGCCCTGAAAGGGGAGGTGGCAACCGTAGGTTGACGGAGAGGTCTCAACAGCACCGACAGGTGCCACATCGCAGAGCCTCGCCCTGAAAGGGGAGGTGGCAACCGTAGGTTGACGGAGAGGTTACGATGTTTCAATAAAACCTTCAGTCGTTACAGCTTCGCGGAGGCACTTCTGACAGGAACAATATATTTTTATAATTTACTTTCTACAAAAACTTTCTACAAACCCTCTAAGTTCTACAGCTTCGCAAAGGTACTTTTGTCCTTGCCAAAAGTACCCAAAAGCGCTTTTTTCGGCGGAAACCATCCGAACACGATAACGGAATAAGAGATATTTTTCTTTTATAGTTCACCCTTAATCCACTGTCATAAGAAAACAGCCATTATAGTCTACCGTTATCTATAGTTCTATGCTCTGCCTTACCGATAAAGTCATCGTACAGAGTGCATTTACTGAAAGCACTGCAGGAAAATCGCTGCCGTCGCTCCCTCATCGCACAGATATTTTGTCTACCCTGATGTGACTGCCGTCACATTACGCTTCGTCTCCTCAGCTACAGTCAGTCTGACAGTCGCTTGCCGCTCTATGTGCTTTTCAGATGGGTTCTACGGGAAGGGCTTTAACGTAAAGTCAAAAGCTCGGAGTTTCTTTTTTTATCACGTTTTCCCCCACGTTATAAATATTAGCTTTAGTAGAGAGCACGTAAAGAGTGCAGACGCGTCACGGCGTGGGCATAAAAATGAAGCTTTACTATCTGTACCTACGGGGCGAAATGAAATTTTTCGGCAGTGCAGTATACATAATAAAATACTACGGCAGACTAAGGCGGTAATTTTATCTTGTCTGCGATTTTTTACGGTTACAGATTACACGTTTGCGAAATATCAATTATTTTATACACTTTCACCAAAGAATAGTGTACAAAATTAGTTAATAATCCGTTGCTTTTTTGGTTATTTTGTGGTAAAATGGTTACTGTTATCGTCGGAGAGGACTTCGGCGAAGCAAATTTTGGAGACCAATGTATAAAGAAAATGAGGTCTTAGGAGGTATTGGAATTGAAATCTTATTCAGTAAACAACATCAGAAACATTGCCATTGCAGGTCATACAGGTAAAGGTAAAACAGCGCTTTCCGAAGCAATGTTTTATGTAGCAGGTATTACTGACAGATTAGGCCGTGTGGCAGACGGCAACACAATTATGGACTATGACGCAGAAGAAAAGAAGAGAAAGTGCTCCATTTCTTCCGCTACAGCCTCCTTCGAATGGAGAGATACAAAGATCAATGTTCTTGATGCACCCGGTAAGTTCGACTTCGCCGGCGGTATGGCTGAGGCTATGAGAGCTGCCGACTGTGCAGTTATCGTTACTTCTGCAGGCTCAGGAATTGATGTAGGTCTGGAAAAGGCTATCAAGGCAGCCGATCAGAGAGGCATCGCTAAATTTTTCGCTGTTACTAAGGTTGACTCTGAAAACAGAGACTTCTATAAAACCTTTGAAGCACTTAAGGAAGAGCTCGGTAACAAGCTTTGTCCCGTTGTCGTTCCCTATATGAACGGCCCCGTATGTGAAGCTTTCGTAAACCTTTGCTCAAATAAAGCATTCAAATATCCCAACGGCCGTCCCGTTGAAATCGAAATTCCCTCTGACGATAATATCCTCGCTATGAGAGCTGCTCTCGAAGAGGCTGTAGCTACAGTCGACGAAGAGCTTATGGAAAAATTCTTCGAGGGCGAACCCCTTACAAAGGAAGAAATCATCCGCGGCCTCACCGAGGGTGTCGAATCCGGTGAAATCTGGCCCGTATACGCATGCTCCGCTACCAAGGTAGACGGCTGTGATATGCTTATGGATGCTATCGTTTACTCTGCTCCCTCTCCCGATAAGGCTAATCCCGAAATGGCTACTGACGGAAACGGAGAGCCCATCGAAGTCAAGGCAGACCCCAACGGCCCTCTTGCCGCCATCTGCTTCAAGACAGTCGCTGACCCCTTCGTAGGAAAGATGTCCTTCGTAAAGGTTCTTTCAGGCAAGATTACACCCGACACTCCCGCTTACAATGCCCGTACAGGTGAAAGCCAGAGAATGGGTAAGCTCGTAACCGTAAGAGGTATCAAGCAGGAGGATACAGCAGAAATTCCCTGCGGTGACATCGGTGTTATTACCAAGCTTTCAGGTCTGGCTACAGGCGACACACTCTGCTCAGCTAAGGATGTTATCCATCTTCCCGGTATAGATTTCCCTGCAGCTTCTCTTTCAATGGCAGTTGTCGTAAAGAAGAAGGGCGAGGAAGATAAGGTCGCATCGGGCCTTCGTAAGATTATCGCTGAAGATCCCACCATCACCTTCGAATCTAATGAAGAAACCAAGGAAATGGTTGTTTCCGGTCTCGGTGAACAGCATCTCGACATCGTAGTTTCTAAACTCAAGACAAAATACGGCGTAGAAATCGACCTTAAGATTCCGAAGGTAGCTTACAGAGAAACCATCCGTAAGAGCTGTCAGGTACAGGGCCGCCATAAGAAGCAGTCAGGCGGTTCAGGTCAGTTCGGTGATGTATGGGTACGCTTCGAGCCCCATGACGGTGATGAGCTTATCTTTGAAACAGAGGTTGTCGGCGGCTCCGTTCCCAAAAACTTCTTCCCTGCAGTAGAAAAGGGCTTCCAGGAAGCTATCCTCAAGGGTCCCCTCGCAGGCTATCCCGTAGTAGGTCTCAAGGCTGTTCTTTATGACGGCTCCTACCATCCCGTTGACTCAAACGAAATGGCATTCAAGACCGCTGCTAAAATCGCTTACAAGAACGGTATGGCTCAGGCAAGTCCCGTTATCCTCGAGCCTATCGGTGAATTAAAGGTATATATGCCCGATGCTAACCTCGGTGACATTATGGGTGACATCACCAAGCGCCGTGGCCGTGTTCTCGGTATGGGTGCTGCTGACGAGCCTAAGATGCAGGAGCTGGTAGCCGAAGTACCGATGGCAGAAATGGGCGACTTCTCTACTACTCTGCGCTCCGTAACAGCAGGCAGAGGCTACTTCACTCTTACCTTCGCACGATATGAGGACGCTCCTGTTCCCGTAGCACAGAAGGTTATCGAGGAAGCAAAGAAGGATATGGAAGAATAATCCCAATACCTCATTTATAAATTCCAAACCGGAGACGGACAGAGAGAAATCTCTGTCTGTTTTCGGTTTTATGGAAGAGTTTTCCACACTGAAAAGTTTTCAACAAAATTCTCTCGGTTCCTTTTTGTTTACGATTACGATTTCGTTTACCTTTATCTTTATATTTATATTACGATTTCTTTTACCTGCAAAGCTTAAATCTCTTACAAGTGTATGCAAATGCATAAAAATTAACAAAAAAGTTAGGAGCGAAAGTGAGTTTTCCACATCGCTCCTTGCTGCCTTTTCAGATTTTCGCAGTACTGTTTTTCAGTCTCTCCCATTTCTTTTTTGCAGCCTCTGATCTTCTGAAGCATATTTCTTCATAATGAGCACTGTTCCTGTCCAGAGAATGTCTTATCTGACGAAAACAGGTTTCCAGCAATCTGTCCTCAAATTCGGGTAAAACATTATTCATATCATATTCAAAGACAGCTTTAAAAAGCTTTCCGGCTTCTTCGTCATTAAGATAACTGAAAATATCGTAAAAATCATAGTGTATAAGCAACGCCTGTCTCACATTTTTAACCTCCTTAAAAAAGTAAAAACAGACAGTACAAGCCCTCTTGCGGTAAGGGCTTTTATCTGTCATAATTAAATTTTAGAGGAGATTTTTTGTCTTGTCAATAGTTTTAAAAAAGAAAAATTTATTTCGGCGAAAAGGGTATCTCTTTTGCGTAAAGTATGCAAAAAACGGCACTTTCGGCTCTATAATAAAGGGGCGTTTTCAGTTGACAGCGGTGTTAATTAAGGGTATACTTATTTTATAAGAGCCGAAGGGTTTTAAATGCAGAACGCAGAGTGCAGAACGCAGAACGG
>JAZUOC010000093.1:0-7387 GCA_045604465.1 Acutalibacteraceae bacterium | reverse complement strand
CTGATGAAATATATACACTTTCACCGTCAACGGGGCAAGCCGCAACAGCAGAAGCCGTATCGTGTGACGGGCAAAGAATAACCGTACTGTCAAATCCGATTTCAGCTTTAACTTCATCTGTGAAATTGCCAACGACTGTGCAGGGGAGAGAAAGCTCGCAGAAAATGCCTTCAGGTAAGTCGAGCTTATCAAGAATATATTTATCCCACTGCTTACTTTCGGCGTTTACGAGATTAGTTGTAGTTGCATTTGTGTACTCATTTCTAATTTCTCCTGTAAGCTTGAATGAAAGATACTCGGGCATCATAAGAAAATGCCTTGCCTTTGACTGTTTGCCACTTTGCTTATCTGAATAAAGCTGATAAATTGTGTTGAAGCTCTGCTTCTGTATGCCTGTGCGTGAATAAAGCTCGACTTGCGAAATAATTGCATTAACAGCATTTGAACTCTTCTCTGTTCTCCCGTCACGGTATGAAACAGCAGGGAGTATTTCTTTATTATATTCATCTAAAAGAACATAGTCAACGCCCCAAGTATCGATGGCAATTATTTTCGGCTTTTTACCGATTTCTTTGCATTTACTGATACCTGCTTTAACTTCTCTGAAAAGACTCTCTATATTCCAAACAAGAGTTCCGTTTTCATTTTTTATATTGTTGTCAAATCGGTAGATTTCTTCAAGGCAGAGCTTGCCGTTTTCAATGTGACCGAGAATATGTCTGCCCGAAGAAGCACCGATGTCTATGGCTAAATAATATGTTTTCAAATCTTCTCCACCTTAATATAATTATTTCATTGTAATTATACCACTGAATCAGCATAAAACGAAAGGTCCTTATTTGCTTAAAAAAGTGTCCTTATTTGTATTGATTTTTCTGATATGAAAATGTATAATCGAACAGAGGTGGTTATATGATAAACCGTGAAATCCTTAAAGAATTGATTCCCATAACCGACGAGGAGCAGTCTATATTAGACGGAAGAAGCACAGTAGACAGCAGTATTTATACGGAAAACGATGATAATATTATTTCATCCAGAAAGCTTCTCAAGGACGGAAAGCTCATTACGATCAGAACACACACAAGATTCATTCATTTTCCCGAGCACACCCACGATTTTGTTGAGGTAGTCTATATGTGTTCAGGCAAAACAACACATGTTATAAACGGAAAAACTATCGAGCTGTGTGAAGGAGAGTTGTTATTTCTCGGACAGAATGCTAAGCAGGAAATCCTTCCCGCATCAGGAAATGACATAGCGGTAAACTTTATCATTCTCCCTCAATTTTTCGACAAGACACTTGAAATGTTAGGTGCTGAAGAAACGCCCCTTAAAAAGTTTCTGATAGAGTCTCTTTTCAAAGAAGAAAATGCAGGCTATCTCCACTTCAGAGTTTCGGATGTTTTGCCTGTACAGAATCTCATTGAAAATTTACTTTGGACACTCATCAACAACACATCAAATAAAAGAAATATCAATCAGACTACTATGGGACTTCTTTTTATGCAGCTTCTCAATCACACAGACAAGCTCGCATATCAGTCAAAGGAAGAAGCCGCCATACTGCAGATTTTCAAATACATAGAAGAAAATTACAAAAACGGCAGTCTTACCGAGGCGGCAAAACTGCTTCACTACGACTTTTATTGGCTCAGCCATGAAATCAAAAATCAGACAGGAAAGACCTATACTGAACTTTTGCAAGACAAAAGGCTTTCGCAGGCGGAGTATCTTTTAAAGAATACGAAGATAGGTATTGATGAAATTTCAAAAGCCGTGGGATATGAAAATAAAAGCTATTTCCACAGGATATTCGCAAAACAGTTCGGTATGAGTCCGAAGAAATACAGGGATGGTTGAAATTTTTATAATTAGAATAAACAAATATCCACTTACATATAAACTAATTTTTTACTACGAAAAAATATCTTCAACAAGCCTGAAAAATCATACCATATAAGCTAAAAGCAATCACAATCAACCACAACATATTGTATGATCTTTTTGAATTTTGCCTTGTATTCGATAGGAATTTTTATAATGACCAAGTGTACTGTCCGAGAAAAATAATCCTTGAAGAATCTTTTTTTATCAAACTTCCGCATAATTTATTGACAAAAGGCCATAATAGATTTATAATGAATTTAGTTTCAGTGAAAACAAATTCATTAAAAAGGAGCGCTTTTATGTTTATTGCAAGAGAAAAAGAATTGGCATTGATAAATGAAATTCTCGGTAAGCCTTCGGGCAGTGCTATGATATACGGTAAAAGAAAGGTCGGAAAGACTACCTTGATTACCGAAGCTTTGAAAAACAGTAAGGATAAAACAATCTACTATGAATGTATAAAGTCAAGCATCGAAGATAATGTTGAGGGTTTTGTTGATGTTCTTGTAAGAGAAAAGGTGTTAGCAGTTCCACTACAGTTCAAAACATTTATTGATGTGTTTGCCTACCTTAATACTCTGCCTCAGACCTTCAACATCACAATTGACGAGTACCCTTATCTTAAAATGTTCTCTAATCCCGAAACAGTTGATTCTATGTTTCAAAAAATCATAGACAACAGCTTGTCGAACATCAGATTGTTTCTCTCCGGCTCTCATATCGGAATGATGAAGGATTTGCTCGAAGAAAAGAATGCTCTTTATGGCAGATTTTCTCTCACAATACATCTGAAAGAACTGAACTACAAAGAAGCAGCTTCATTTTATCCTGAAAAACAAGTTTATGATAAGGTGGGACTTTATTCTGTTTTCGGCGGTTCACCGTATATAAACAGATTTATTGACCCCGATAAAACACTTAAGGAAAATATAATAAGCACTATTCTTAAAGATACTCATCCCGTTTATCAGTATGCTGAGCATCTTCTGATTACCGATTTTACCAACGCCGTAAATGCAGAAAGAATTTTCTATGCAATTTCAAACGGCAAGAAAAAGTATGGCGAGATTGAAAGTAAGCTTAAAATGAAAAACAACGGTCTCCTTTCAAAACAGTTAGCCGCACTGACAGGTATGGAAATAATTTCAAAAACATATCCCATTAACAAGCCTGATGACAATAAAAAAACCTCCTACGAAATCAATGATAATCTTCTGAGATTTTACTATGCCTTTATTTACAAAAACAAAAGCGCTTTGCAGGTTCTTGGTGCAGAAACTTTTTACAACGAGTATATAGAAGAACCGTTAAAGCAATTTATTTCTTTCAGATTTGAAGAAATCTGTCGGTCATATTTTTCACTGAATGCTATATCGGGAAAACTCAAAGGCATAACAAATATCGGTACCTTCTACTATGATGACAGTACAACAAAGAGTTCAGGTGAGTTCGATGTTGTTTTGCAGAAAAAAGGCATAGAAACTGATTTTGCTTACGATGTTTATGAAGCAAAGTATTATGCATCTCCGCTCTCACAGGGTGAGATGTATAAGGAAGCCGAGAAAATAAGAAATCTTAAAGGCCTGACGCTCGGTAAAATTGGTTTCATAGCAATGTCCGGCTATGAAAAAGAGGATGACTTGTTTCACTGCATCAGCGGTGAAGAATTGTATAATTAAAAGTTCAGCGACAGTACGGCTCAATCTGTACTGTCGCTTTTGATAAATTTATTATCCGATGCAGCGCTCAGAAAAGCTGAGTATTGCATAACAGAATCTTTCATACGGTGTCAATGATGTATGTAACGGGTCGCCTTCTCGGATTCTCATGGTGCGGCGGATTTCTTTTGGGATGACGACTCTGCCGAGGTCGTCTATTCTTCTCACAATTCCTGTTGCTTTCATATATATCTTTCTCTCCTTAATTTGCAAATTGTGATAGTATTATTTGTCAACGAAGAAAAATTATACTGCTTTTTTAAAATCGTTTGTTGACTTTTTTAACTATGAATGATATCATTATATTATGATTGAATGATATCATAAAAGGAGGTTGCAAGTTGAGTAGAAAAGCAACGTTTCGAGCTGAACGCACAAGGCAAGTTCAGTTTAGAATGAATCCCGATACCTTCAAAAAACTGCATATAGCAGTAATAAGCGATGATGATATGCCCAGCATGGCAGACTTATTTAATTCTGCCGCAGAGGCATATCTTAAAAACCCGAAAAAATATACTGAACTTGTTTCTAAAATAACAGGAGGAAAGAAAAATGGCTAATTGGAAATTAGAAGATAATGTAAATGATTGGGTTAAAACCGAGTTTTCACGAATAGGACAAGATAAATTCACAGTAGAATCTGCAATGTCTAAACATTTAAAATCAGCGCTGCAGGAAGGTGCTAAACTCAAAAAGATTGAATTTGAAGAGGCGGGAGAATCAAGTGGCAAGTCATGGAAACCAGATTTCGAACTTGAATATAATAATTTACCGCCTGTAATCATTGAAAATAAACTTGGATTAAAAAAGCTGATAGCCACAAGTGGAGATACAATAAAAAAGGATGCTAAATCTGTTCAAAACTATGCTGTGAACGGTGCTATTCATTATGCTCAATGTGCTTTGTTAAGCAAAAAATATACTGATGCTATTGCAATAGGTATTGCAGGTGACAATTCTGAAAATGTAACAATAAAGGTTTATTATGTTTATGGTTCTGGCGATAATACATATAAGCTTATTCCAAATTGCACCGAACTCGATTTTTTAGAATCCGAAAGTTCTTTACAAGAATTTTACAAATCTGCTGTATTGACCGAAGCAGAGAAACATCAAATTTTAATCACATCCCGCGCTAAATTACAAGAGTATGCTAAGAAACTCAATAAATTAATGCACAATCACTCTATTACTGCACCACAAAGGGTGTTGTATGTTTCGGGTATGCTTCTATCTATGCAAGACATAGGTAATAAAAAAGTAGGTTTGACGCCAGACGATTTGAAAGGAATAGATTTACAAGGTTTTCGTGACGGCGATATTATTGTAAATCATATAGAAAATTATTTAAAAAATAAGAAAATTCCTGAAAATAAATTAAACCTAATGATGGCTTCTTTTAAAGAAATCAATAAAGATTCAGATCGTGATAAAAATATCCAATTAGATGATATAGTGTCGAAATTGTTAAAAGTAAATGCTAGTGTAAACAAGCAGATTTTTACTTACATTTATGAAAACATCTTTCTGTCTATTGATTCTATGAGTGGGCATCTTGATATTATGGGTGAGATGTACTCTGAGTTTTTGAAGTATGCTTTAGGTGATGGTAAAGAAATCGGAATTGTTTTAACTCCGCCGTATATAACAAAAATGATGGCACAAATATTGGAAGTTGATGAAGAATCGAGAGTTATGGACTTGGCAACAGGTTCGGCAGGCTTTTTGATTTCTTCTATGGAACTAATGATAGAATGTGCAGAAAATAAATTTGGCAAGGGCACTAAGAAAGCAAATGATACAATTTCGAAAATCAAGAAAAAACAATTGCTTGGTGTTGAACTCAATGCCGAAATGTACACCTTAGCATCTACGAATATGATTTTACGTGGTGATGGCTCAAGTAATATCAAAAAAGGCTCATCTTTCGATGAACCACCGGAATTATATAAAAAATTTAATGCAGACAGATTGCTTTTAAACCCACCGTTCAGTTTCCGAGAAAACGGTATGCCGTTTATTAGTTTTGGATTAAAAAATATGAAAAAAGGTGGTAAAGCCGCCATAATCATTCAGGATTCGGCTGGTAGTGGAAAAGCTGTTTCTACTTGTAAAACCATTCTTAAATCAAATCAGTTAATTGGTAGTATAAAAATGCCTATCGATTTGTTTAACCCTATGGCAGGTGTGCAAACAAGTATTTATATATTTGAGCATACCGGCAAAAAACATGACTATACAAAACAAGTTAGATTTATCGATTTTAGAAATGACGGATATAAGCGTACAAAACGAGGTATGCTTGAATTAGATAACCCTACACAGCGATATAAAGATATCGTTGAAATATTTAAAAACGGCGTTACTGCAAATGTGTCAAGTGAACTCTGGGATTTGAACAAACAAGTTGTTATGGATGTTATTACATCAAACGGAAACGATTGGAATTTCGACCAACACAGCAAAATTGACCTTATCCCCACTATTGCAGATTTCAAAAAGACCGTAAGCGACAATTTGGCTTGGGAAGTTAGCTATGTTTTGAAAAATCAAACCTTGGAGGATCAACGCCTGGGAAAATAGAAGCCTCACTTGACGAAAAACTCAAAAATGTTGAGTGGGGCGAATATGAGTTAAAGACATTATTCACTAAAAAGACAATAAAAGGTGTTCCTAAAAGTAAGGAAGATTTAACCCCTGCTACAAATGGTTATCATATGTTTGGTCAAAATATACTCTATCAGTATCCGCAAAAAATCCTTCTTGATGAGAAATATTTGCAAACAATTGATGAAAAGTATCCTATTTTAGCATATACTTCAAGTGTGGGAGAAATTGGAATAATTAAAGAAAGTTTTTATCGTAGTGGTGATAATGGAGCTTTTCAGGGTCTGTTTTCTAAAAATCATAAATTCACTTTTAGAGAATTGCAATTTATTTTAATTTCAATAAAAAAACAATTCGATCTGTTCGGTTATGCTACGGGTATGGCAAATGTTTTGGAATTAAAATTCCAACTTCCAACTAAAAATGGTGATATAGATTATGATTTTATGGAAAACTTTATTGCCGAGCTGGAGGCACGGCACATTGCCGAGCTGGAGGCATATCTTTCTGTTACAGGACTTAAAGATTATAATTTGTCTATTATCGAGCAGCAAACTTTGACAAATTATGTTAGCGGAGAAATCGAATTAAAAGAATATAACATTTTCCAATTATTTAAAATCGAGTCATACAAAAAGCGTTTTGATGCTAACAAGGTAACTGTTAAGGATAACGGAAATTTCCCGTATGTTGTGCGCATGAGTACGAATAACGGACAAAAAGGTTTTATAGATGAAAACAAAGAGTATCTAAATGACGGAAATACTATTTCTTTCGGGCAAGATACGGCAACGATGTTTTATCAAGAAAAACCTTATTTCACAGGTGATAAAATTAAGATATTAAAGCCAATACCCAACAAATTCGGCAAAGAGAACGCTCTGTTTTTTATTACCGCAATGTCAAAATCTTTTAGCAATTTTTCTTGGGGAAGCTCAAGTTTTAATGTGAAAATCATTGAAAATCAAAAGATAATTTTACCAATAAAACAAGGTGAAATCGATTTTGAAACAATTGAAATTTTAATTTCAGCTATTAAAAAATTAGTTATTAAAGATGTGGTTAATTATAGCAACACAAAAGTTGAAGAAACTAAAAAGTTTATAAAAAACGATTAGTAACATAATAAAAGCGAGGGGACTCTCCCCTCGCTTTTGCTATGTATAAAAACC
>JAZUOC010000092.1:0-12516 GCA_045604465.1 Acutalibacteraceae bacterium | reverse complement strand
CTTTGGTAGGCTTCTCTTGTATCGGGTAGCCTGCGATAATGTACCGCAGAAGTACTTCCTTCGGGAAGAAGCTCCTTTTCGCATATTCCTGTAATTTTTCATAGTCCTCATTTGTTATGCGTACCGCTATTCTGTTGTTTCTTGTTCGCATTGTTTCAACTCCTTTTCAATTTTTGGTATCAGCTCTTCAATGTCCCTTAATGCTTCCCGTAGCATCGGAACATCAAAAACTACTTTGTGCCACAGTCGGTCTGCGACACTTTTCACTCGGTCAAGAATTGATTTCAATGTTAGAGTGTATGCGGCATAGTTCATTTTCGGTGTAGGTATCATTTTACTTTCTCTGATTTGTTTTCGCACAAATTCTGACCGTGTTAACCTTAACGATGCGGCATCCGAATCAAGCTCTTTTAATTCTTCATCGTCAAGGTAACAGTACAAGGTTTTTGTTAATTTCATTTCTATCCTCCTTTCATCGGGTGTTAGGGTGTCCTTAACAAGCGGATTTGTATGCACAAATCCATTGCTTGCTAAGACTAATGCCATCTTTTCTGTGTTTAAAATTACCCTTCACCTATATACGACATAAGCGCATACAAAATGTTCCAAGGAGTTAGAAAAAGTTGAAAAATATTTTTGAACATAAAAAAACACCTGCTACTTTAGGGGTAACAAGTGTGTTATAGATTGAATTTTGCAATGGAAATATGCTATAATAAATTAAATTTATTTTGTGAGGTGATTTGCATGACAGACATTATAATCAGAAAATATGATGAAAAAGATGCCGATGAGGTTTTGAATTTAATCCATAGAAACAGTTTTGAAATTAATTCTAAAAATTACGGTTTGGAACATATGCAAAAATTTGTTGACATCTGTGATGCAAATTGGTTGAGCAAAAGAGCTTCTTTTTGTCATATGTATGTTGCAGAAGAAAATGGGCGCATTGTAGGTGTAGGTGGTATCTCCAGTTATTTTGGAAGTCTTACGGAAAGCATTATTCTTAATGTTTTTGTTTTGCCTGAATATCACGGAAAGGGTATCGGAAGGAAAATTGTTCAAATACTTGAAAATGATGAATATGGCATCAGAGCAAACAGAATAGAAGTTCCTGCTTCAATTACAGCAAAAGAATTTTATTATAAATTGGGATATAAATTTAAAAATGGTATTGAGAAATTAGACGAAGAAAAACACTATCGAATGGAAAAAGTAAAATGACTTAATTAGCAGAGGAGGTTTTTCAATGAGATTATTTCATGTTAGTGAAGAAGCAAATATTGAAGTTTTTTATCCACGAACACCCACTCGCAACGACTTAGATAAGAATATTGGTTTAGTATGGGCAATTGATGAAGATCGACTTCCTAACTTTTTAACACCCAGGGATTGCCCTCGAGTTACATATCATATTGGCAAAAACACTTCTGAAAACGATAAGAGAAAGTATTTTACATCTGCAACTGTTAAACATGTTGTTGTAATTGAAAAAGATTGGTTTGACAGAATGAAGAATACTACTTTGTTTTTGTATGAATTTGATATAACCGATTTTGAATTACAGGATGAAATCGCAGGATATTATGTTTCAAAGACATCGCAAACACCTATAGCAAAACAGCAAGTTACAGATTTGTTTTCAGAGTTAATGCAAAGAAATGTTGAAATCCGTATTGTAGATAACTTATGGAAAATTGCCGATGAAATAAAAGCATCCACACTTAATTGGTCACTCTGTAGGATGAATAACGCTAAAGACAGAAGATAGTACACTTGTGTTTAATTCTGTTATGTGATATAATTTTCCCATAATCAAAACCGAGGATGAGCTTATGAATACAGAAAACAGTATGGTAATTTTTAAAACGGATGATAATCAGATAGCCGTTGATGTTCGTTTCTATAATGAGTCAGTTTGGCTGACATTAGACCAGATGGCGACTCTTTTTGAAAGGGATAAATCTACAATTTCGAGACACATTAAAAATGTGTTTACTGAAGGTGAATTAGTACAAGAGTCAACTGTTGCAAAATTTGCAACAGTTCAGCTTGAAGGTGACAGAGAAGTAGAAAGAATGCTCGATTACTATAACCTTGATGTAATTATTTCTGTCGGTTACCGTGTAAAATCTCAGCGTGGTGTTCAGTTCAGGCAATGGGCAACCAAGCGTCTTAATGAATATATCCGCAAAGGCTTTACAATGGATGATGAAAGGCTTAAGAGCTTAGGCGGTGGCGGATATTTCAAGGAGCTTTTGGAAAGAATCCGTGATATCCGTGCTTCCGAAAAAGTGTTTTATCGTCAGATATTGGACATCTACGCTACAAGCATAGACTATGACCCCCGTGCAGAAATTTCCGTTGACTTTTTCAAAAAAGTACAGAATAAAATTCATTATGCCGTTCACGGACAGACCGCTGCAGAGGTTATTTATAACCGTGCCGACAGCGAAAAAGAATTTATGGGACTCACCTCATTTAAGGGAAGCAGACCTCATTTAAGCGATGCAAAAATTGCTAAAAATTATCTTGACGAAAAAGAGCTTCGCTCCCTCGGTCAGCTGGTTTCCGGTTATCTTGATTTCGCTGAAAGGCAAGCCGAGCGTGAGCAGACGATGACTATGAAGGATTGGACAGAGCATTTAGACCGCATTCTTACTATGTCAGGTGAACAGCTTCTTATAGGCGCAGGCAGTGTTTCGCACGCTCAGGCAATAGACAAAGCAACCGAGGAATATAAAAAATATCAGCAAAAAACCTTAAGTCAGGTTGAAAAGGATTATCTTGATACCATTAAAATGATTGAGGATAAAGCTTCCGACAAACACTAAAGTATGTTCATCACTGCTCTCACACGAGGGCAGTTTTTCTTTGCATAATAAAAAATCTCCACCGACATTCAACATCGGTGGAGAAAATTTATACTGTAGTTTTTAATTGTGCTTTTATCTTTTTTAGTTTCTTGCCTACAGCACTATGAGTTTTATAACCTAACTTCCTTGCAATTTCCTTTTGAGTGTAACCTTGAATGTGTAACAGAAGAATTTTTCTGTCCTCTTCAGGTAATGCTCCGATTACCGCTTTTGCTTCAGCAATATCAAAGGCATCCTCTGCAGGATATTTCTCGTCAACATCAGACATCGACACAACCTGTGTCTTTGTTCGGGTATGATTCCACTTGCGGTTAAAGTCTTGCTTCGGATAATTCTGCTTGCGGTTTGAGAAGTCCTCGTGGGTGAGATTACTATCAACAGTTTCTGCGACTTCGCCAAAAGCCATCGCATCCATAAGGTCGCTCATTCTCTGATTCAAAAACTCATCCGCCGCACCCGGTTCAAGAAATAATTCAGGGCGGTGTTCAAATGCTCCTGCAAGTATTTCTTCGATTGCATCAGGATTCTGCTCGGCAAGGTCATATAATATTTCCGAAACATATATGCCGTTATTATCACGAAGCACCGACAAAGGACTGTCCTTTCCATAAGCGGCAGGATCATATTTCTGACCTTTTTCTTTAGCTAAGCCGTTCCAAGCCGCACCGTGAATTTCGCGCACTCTGCCCATCTGCTCCTGGTCTTCGAGAGAGATTGTGCCGTTTTCAAAATCTTTATCCCTGTCCCGCCGACGAGCAGAAAAGACATCCTTTAAAAAGTTCTGACGATATTCTTCTGCCGTGTGTTCCTTGCCGACACCGAGAAGCTCAAGCAAAATTTCTTTGTCCATAGTTTTACCTTTCCTTGTCCTTTTTGCTTTTATTATACATTTTTCGTTTGTCGAAAAGGGGTGAATTTTAGCAAAGAGGAGTGTAAATTTGAATTATTACATTCTTCTTTTGATAACCTTAACGGTTATACAATGAGGGTATCACCCTCGTAATTCCAACAGAGCACAGAATGTTTTTTGTTGTCAAGAGAAGAAGCGAAGTGGCTCTTGATTTCAATATAATTAATGGAAAAACATCCTATGCACTTTCTATATTTTTCAGCCTGGTGTATTTTCTTTTTAGAATTGCAATGGTAAGTTTTGGATGAACATTTTTGTATACAGAATTAGAGTTTAATAATTTTTTATTATTATTTAAAATCTGTATAAATCTTTCCTCTGCCTCTATATTTACAAATCCCTCCATTTCACTATAATAACTGCAAGCAAAATCTTCTCCATAATATAAAACATCAGATAAAGAATCAGCATCTTGTAAAGTATTTTTAAGACACATTCTAGCCTTTGCACTCATTCCCGAATAACTTTTTCTTTTAATAATTTCATTCAAAAATACAGTATTTTCTCCCATCAATTTAGCTGTTAGTGTGTCCTGTTTTCTAAATATAGTTACATAAAACGGCCACAATGTTTCGTCGTTCTCAAAAACAAATCTTTTTTCTTTTTCTGTTTTAGAGATAATGTAATAATCATAGTGATGATTACGCTTGAGCAATTTTAAAATCCCCTCGTTCATGGGATAAATTTGATCGAAAGAACATAACAAACTAAGCGTTTTCTCTGTTATGGTACTCATATAACAGCAATCTAAAATGGCAACATATTGTTTTTGCAAATCCATATCATTATTTAATTCTTCGGACATTACAAGATCCCAATCTGGGTCAAGTGTTTTAGTTAAACTGATAAAATTAAGTTTACCTTTTATTGTTCCAAGCTTAAAAGCGTTAAAATAAGAATTCTTAATCTCATTTCTCTTTTTTAATGATAAAGAATAATACTTTAAAATCCCCTTGTTTATTACATCTTGGAAAAACTTCATAGAAATATTAGTTTTGGTGTACGAAATATACTTTAGCATATCAACAATTGTATCTGTGGTGTAATTGGCTTCTTCTAAGTAATTACACAACATATCAGCTTTCTTTGTGTCTATACTGTTAGCAGGTATTATTCTCTCTATGAGCTTTGTGTCTTTTTTCATAAGATTAATCAAATATGAAAACTCATTTTCTGTAATTTCTGGAAAAGCTTCCTCGAACATAAAACTATACTTATATATAATATTTACGCTATTTTTAAGGATTTCTTTTCTAATTAGATAAACATATTTTGGTTTTCTTAATAACCACCTTTTTTCTAATTCGATTGCTGTCTTAATTTGATCATTATTAAATTCTATGAATTTGTTTTTTGACAAAGAAATTAGAATAGATAAAAGGATATATTTTTTTTCATATAGTTTTTTTTCAACACAATCATCAAAATCCTCAAGATAATTATTGTTATAAATCCATTTGATGGCTTGACTCGATAAATCTGTATACGCAACGATATTAATTAACTCTTGATATTTTCTGGAAATTATATTTTTTCTTTGCTCGCTTACTTCATTGGATTTCAAAGCGTTAATGATTATATCTTCATAGGGTTCAAGGCAGCTTTTAGTTTTTATCATATAGTCTAAATAGGATATTGCCATAGCATAATAACCCAATATTTTAGAAGACTCAAACAAAAAAACTTGTATCTTATTATTAAGCTCTATTCCTTTTTGTAAAATATTATTTTCGACAAAAACAGACATAATATGTTCAACTTGCGAAACTGAAAATGAAGAATTTTTTAAATTCACTAAATCAATAGCATCAAACAGAGATATACATTTAATCTCTCTGCTAGTTATTAAACTATGCACTCCAAAGAACAACGATTTATACCATATAATTTCTTTCGGAAAACATGTGCAAAGTTTAGTTCTAAGTTTAAGTAAGGTGTTTTCTTTAAACTTTGATTCCCATATTTTGCAAAATTCAAAAGCTATATCTTTATTGTAAATGATCCTTTTTTTATCATAACTTAAAACTTTTATTATAATTTTTATGGTTTTGTCTATTTCTGAATCTGTATAATCCAAACAATTTAACCAAGAAATGACTAAATCGGGTTCTAATTTGAGCACTTGAGTATACACTTTTTCATTTTCGAATACTACCTCCGGTAGATTTATCCCCAAAAGTTTTATTTTTTCTAAAGATTGTTTTATTACTGGAGAATTATTTTTTTCTATGGCGGCAATTGAAGCTGATAAATCTTTAGAATTTTCGCCATAAAACAATGCTTTTCTGACTATCAATTCGTCGTATGAATATATTTCACTACCTTTGGGATAATTATAAAAATACAAGTGGTATGATTCATCGATCAGTTTTGCTTCAACCAATCTCTTGATTATTTCAACATATTCTGCATTTTTAGATAACAATTCCTCGCAGCAAATTCTTTTAGAAACAGCACCATCACTAATGAAGCGATCTACCAATTTCATAAATGCACTATCAGGTGTATTGGAAAAATCATCTTCAAACTCTGTTGATAAATATGCGAATACCGCACATTTTTCAAATGAAATAATCGATTCAGGAAAACGTTTTTTTAATGTATTATACACTAAAAATGTCTTGTTCAATCGAATTTTTAATTCTCGTATTCCAATTTTTTTACCGAAGAGTATCCAATTTATACCCGTAATATTTGTGAATTTTTCTGTCTCTGAAAAAACTTCTGGAATAAGGCTAGTTAGAGTTTGTCTTTTTGATTCTAACAAACCTTCCAATACGGTGTCATAGTCATCTATATTAATCACAGGTAAACTGATAACATAATCAAAAATTTTGGAATAGAGTGTATTTTTGTTGTCATCTCTCAGCAAGTTATAGTCATCAAACAGAGTTGCTTCAGGTTTTATAGTAACAATAAACACAACCGAGTTTTTAAAGTTATTTATATTTTTTGAATTGGTGGGAATATAATATTTCCTAAGTTCTTTTAAAAAATCAATTACTACTTTTCCATCATCGATTCTATCTAAATCTTCAATAGTAATTATGTATCTACAACCCTTAAAGTTAATTTTTTTACATTTCATTAAAACTTGTTGGATTTTATTATAGTGCTTCAAAATTTCAGTTTTGTACACATCAATTATTTCATCAGGCTCGATAGTTCTTTCTTTTTCAGAATTCTTTGATGAAAAGATAATTTCTGCACAATAAAGAATAATAACGCAGATAATAAACAGTAAAATTATCAAAATTGGTTTTATGCCTCCTGAAAAATCATCGTAATCTTCAAAGAGACTTTTTATTACATCTCCATAGTTTTTATCACACCAAAGAAAAACAATTCCTAGTAATGCAATTATAGATAAAATAAAATATATGGTTTTATTAGCATGAAATTTTAACAAACCATAATTACTACTTAATCTCCTACTAATATATGTTCCTTTGATATGATCTATTTGGCTAGCTATTTGATAAATAAGTGTTCTGTGCAATTCTGTAGAAGAAACCTTCGATTTATCTGAATTTAAATGTGACCACATAGGAATTTTCAAAATCTTTTCGTTTAGTTCATTTGAGCGCTTTTCTTGTAGAAGTTCAATTACACTGGTTTTTCCACTGCCAAAAGGAGAAGTTATTGCTACCATTTGTGCTCCGCTGTCAATTGCATCACTTAGACTTTCTGCATACGAACCCAAACCAATTACATCTTCAGTTTCGGTGCTAATCGGCAAATTTAAAAACAACAAATTTTCATCGGTATTAGTTCCTTTGGGTGGTTTCTTAGTTTTTATCATACATAAAACTCCTTATATTTTTCTTTAATATGTTAGTTATAAAAATTATAAAAAGTAACACCATTTTCTCGAAAAATATCGAATTTTGTCGAACCGCACAATTTACGCTCTTCCAATTTGTACAACTCTCCCAACAAAACACAACCGCCTTACCTGCAAAACACAAGTAAGGCGGTTATTTCATATTCACTTTTAAAATGTTAAATCACAGCAATAAATCTTATAATACTGTGCCTGGGCGTTCCACAGTTCACTGTATTTCTTGCCTGACTTAAGCAACTGCTCATGTGTACCTTCTTCAACAAGCCTTGCCTTGTCAAACACGGCGATCCTGTTACAGAAAATACAGCTTGAAAGTCTGTGGGAAATATAAATTGCAGTCTTATTTTCCGTAAAAGAGTTGAAACGGCTGTAAATCTCATTTTCAGCCACAGGGTCAAGGGCTGCTGTAGGCTCGTCAAGAATAACAAGAGGACTGTCCTTGTAAAGAGCTCTTGCAAGTGCAAGCTTCTGTGCCTCACCGCCGGAAATGTCAACACCGTTTTTATCAAGGTTTTTGTAAAGGTAGGTGTTTTCTTTCTTACTCATTCTCTCTACTCTGTCCTTGATATTTGCCTGCTCAAGTGTGCGATAAAGGTTGTCTTTGTCATATTCCTTATCAGCGGCAATGTTGTCGCAAAGAGGTACGGCAAAGAGCTTGAAATCCTGGAACACAACGGAATAAAGCTTCATAAGACTTTCTTTTGAATACTCTTTAATGTTGATGCCGTTTATGAGTATCACACCACTGTCAACATCATAAAGTCTGCACATAAGCTTGATGAAGGTGGTCTTACCGCTGCCGTTTCTGCCCACAACTGCAAGATGCTCACCGTTATGAATAGTCAGATTTATGTTCTCCAAAGCGTAGGTTTCACTGCCCGGGTACTTAAAGGAAACATCTTTAAATTCAATATCAAACTGTGAGGTAAAATCTATTTCCTTTTCACCGTAAACCATATCATCCTCGGTGTTCATTATCTCGTAGTAATAGTTTACAAGAGGTACCATTTCTTCGGTTTTGCCGAAGGTTACAGCCATTTTCATAACGCCGCTGATTATCTGCATGAAGGAGCCGCAGTAAAGCACAAGTGAGCCGATACCGAAAAGTCCGTAAAGACCTTTAACACCGATAAACAGATATACACCGAAGCCGACAACAGAGCCGAGAATAGCAATAAATGAGCTTGATTTTGCCGAGTTCATTGAGGCTTTTTTCAGCACCTGCTCACCCTCGGTAAGAATCTTGTGGGTGGCAGTTTTTTCGATGATGTCCTGTTCCTTGTAAAGGCGGATTTCCTTTCCTGTCTTGTAATCGGAGAACATATCGAGAAAATAGTAGAAAATCTTATCAAGACGGGAGTATTCGTCAGATGCCTTGAAATATTCCTTGTTCATCCTTGTGGCTACGATAAGCATAATGACAACCATAACACCAATCGCACCGAAAATGCTCAGCAGAAACGCAGGTCGTTCAAAGAAGGTATCACCCGTTTTCTGAAAGCCGATTTTGAAAAGAGGTAAGATTAACACTGCTGAAATAATAACTGTCAATGCGCCCGAAACAAAATCCCTGAACATCCACGAAAACTGAACAAAGGCGGAAAATACTCTGTCCTGTGCTTCTGAGTGCTTATGGATAAGCTCTTTAAAGTTGCTGTCCTCAAGCTTTTTGAACTCCACGGAGAAAAGCTTTGAGGCGATGCTTTTAAGCTCTCTGTTATAGAGCATTGAGCGAAGCATATAGTAAATGTCATTCAGATACCTGTTAAGGAAAAACAGAACAAAGTTTATACCAACCGCAAGACAGATATAGCCTATGAGCCGTTTGGCATCTGCACCCGTATCAAGCAAATCAATAATCTTTGCCGAAAACCAGATATTTACGAAAGGCATTACACCGGTGACAACTGCCGCAGTAACGGTTGTGGGCATAAGCTTACTTTCAAGGCGGTGCATTTCTTTGAACGCGTAGGTGATAGACTTAAGCTTTTTCATTCAGTAACACCTGCCCTTCCTTATAATAGTAGCTTTGAAGCTGATACATTCTGTAATATCCACCCTTAAGCTTCATCAGCTCATCGTGTGTACCGCTTTCTGTAATTCTGCCGTCAGAAACAAAAAGTATGCGATCACAAAAGAGAGTCGAGGAAAGTCTGTGAGAAATAAAGAAGGATATTTTGTTATGTGTCAGCTCATTGTATTTGAGGTAGAGTTCATTCTCAGCTATAGGGTCAAGTGCCGCCGTCGGCTCATCGAGAATAAGTACGGGAGCATTTTTGTAAACAGCCTTTGCAAGAAGCAGCTTCTGCTTTTCACCGCCTGAAAAATCTGCCGCATCCTTGTATACATCTTTAACCATAAAGGTGTTTTCTTTTTTGTCAAGACTTTCGATTTTCTCTCTGATTCCTGCCTTTTCAAATGCAGAATAAAGCTTTTCCTTGTCATAATCGCAAGTGAGACAAATATTTTCCGCAATAGTCATGGGCATAAAGGTATAATCCTGAAACACGGGTGAAAAAAGGTCAAAGAAATCACTCTTTGAAATATCCTTACTGCTAATGCCGTTAACAAGAATTTCACCCTCACTCGGATAGTACAGACCGCAAAGTAGCTTCACGGCTGTGGTTTTGCCTGCACCGTTTTCACCAACTATAGCGATGTTTTCACCTGCGTTTACTTTAAAGGACATATTCTTGATTGTACTGTCTTCGGCGGCAGGGTATGTAAACGAAACATTTTTAAATTCGATTGAAGTTACATCGCTGAGCTTATGTGCTTTGCCATTATCGTTTTCATCCTCAGCCTCGGTAAAGTCACGGAAAGCCTGACAGTCATTACAGCAACGCTCCAAGTCCGAAACGCAGATAACAAGGTTCATAATCCAATTGGAAAAGCCTGTGATGATACCGAAATAGAAGATGAAATCAGAAACGCTGAGTTCGTTTTTGTAAACGAGATAAACAAGATAGGCATAGGCAACAAGCTCTCTTATCATATTAAGAAAAGCTCTTGTACCGCTGACATTGAAGCTCTGCCGCATATACTTGCCCGTTATCTTCTGTAGCTCATAAACAAACTTGGCATAAGCAGAAATGAAGTAGTCTGAAAAGCCGTAAAGTCTGATATCCTTTGCGGCGGTGTTATCCTTGCTCAGCTCGTAATAGTAATCAAGTTTTACAAAGATACTGCCTCTTTTTCTTTTTACATTCTTCTCCTTTTCGTTGAGATAACGAAGCAGGAAAAACTCTCCTACACAGGTAAGAAGTATGAGAAGAATCATCATAATATTGATTTTGTAAATGAGTGTAAGGGAAGTTATTACACCAAGAACGCAAACAAGAAAAGCATTGCAAAGTGTTATAAAGTATGCCGAGGAGGACCAATGGCTTCGGTAAAATTCCATGGCTATTTTATTCTTTTCTCTACCCTCAAGGCTTTCAATGTTTATGTAGTCTGTGTGTATGTTTTTCTTAAAAGCCATAACCGCATAGCGCATACGGATTACTCTTGCACTGCCCTGTAAAAGCTCATTCAGAAACGGGTCAAGCCAGGTAGTAACCGTAACAAGTACGCTCAAGAGAGCAACTATCAAGGTAAGCTTACCGACAGTAACGCCCTCATTTATGCAGTCGATCATTGCTTTGGGGATAAAGGCTGTTATGATAGGAAGAAAAACCATAGCGGGAACTCTTAAACAAAAGTACAAAAGGCTTTTCTTGTCCCACTCTATCCAGTTTTTAATCATATACTTTAAGTTGTCTTTCATCTAATCAACTCCTTGTATTAAACTTCCGTGTTGAAAAAGTTGACGAGCATAATCCGAAACAGTTTTTTGAATGCGGATTTCTGCCAATCTATTGTTAAAATACTCGTAAATCCGAAAGGATTTACTGCGTTTTGTGCCGCAGCTTGACAAAAATCCGCTATTCAAAAAATCTTCGACCTGAAAGTGAGGATTTTTTATTGGATTTTTGGCGGCTGAGCACGAAGAAAGGCTGACGCCTTTCAAGGGCGAAACACCGAAAAGACTAAAAAAAGACCGCTTTCAGGCTATTTCGGATTATACTCGTCAACTTGTAACGGCCACTTTCGTTTCACGGATGCGATAAAAGTTGACACGGCCAAGCAGTACAACGGGTGGGTTATTCCCGTATCCTGCCGGCACCCTGAAACAAAAAAGTGTGTGCAAACCGAAGTTCTGCACACACGAAAAATGCAAAGCTTCGTTTTGCTACCACACAAACTTTCGGACAAATCTCACAGAGAACGCCAAAATAGAAGCCTGCATTTTTACCAAAATAAAAACACGACTCCGCAAAATCTGTCCATATTAAGTTTGTGTGGTGGGTTTATTATACCAAATTGCATCATAGAGTGCAAGTGGCTTACAAAATAAAAATGCGTCTCTGACTGTGAAATCAGAAACGCATAAATCCGTATAAAAGAAGTATTATTTGCAAACGGACAAAATGGTAGCTGACTTCACTAAGTAAATTCTTTTCATCATTTTGTCCACCTGCCTTTCAACAATTTTTTATCAGTATAGCACTGACAATATTAAAAGTCAATATTTTACAGTACTATCAGGTGTAAATAATAGAGTCATATACAACTTCTTCGGCACAATGACGATAGTTATTCATAAGACCTACCCATTTCATTTGGTCGGTTGCTTTCAAATTTTCGTCGGTACCGTCTGCCTCTGCCATATGTGACACTATGCGATTGAACATCTCTTCCGCTTGGTCATTTATATTACAGAGGTAATCGTTAAGCGTGCCGTTCATAACATAGGTGTAATAGGTTGACTTACAGTGCTTTTTAAGGTGGTTGAGATGAAGCTGACCCCATTTGCCGATAAGGCGATCGTCTTTAGGTTCGGGGAG
>JAZUOC010000091.1:0-2495 GCA_045604465.1 Acutalibacteraceae bacterium | reverse complement strand
AAGGAACATTACAGTCAGGCTCAACATACATTGCACCAACAGGCTCAAACTGACCCCTTGCCACCTTTTCCTTAAGCTCTTCAAAAACCTCGGGATAGTATTTCTCAAGAGTTTCATAAACATAAGGCTGGGTGTGAGTATATCTGAAATCGGGATATTTATCCATAAGACGAAGCTGAATAAGAACTGTACGCAGATTTTTCTGTACAGCGTGAATTCTTCTCCAGTAATATGGTACATCAAGATGTGAATGGGCAATCAGAGCCACATCGCCGCTGCCCTTATAGGTGTCGTTGGCATAAATAACCTCGTCAACATATTTTTTTGCTTTTTCAACGCCCGTAATTTTATCATCTTCAAAATCAATAAGATTCATTGCGTTGCAAAGCTCTTTGTTAAGAAAGGCTCTGTAATCCTCGTTGAAAAGCTCACTTTTTGCAATATCGAGAAGAAGCTCGAAATCCCACACTAAATCCTGCACATCGTGGTTGACGGTTGCGATATAAGCGCCCTCAAAAATCTGTCGGCAGCCTCTTACGGAAAGAGACTCGGGGTTTCTTTCGTCATCGGGCTTTGAACGGTTATAGCCCATCATATCAAAATGAAGGGTTTCGTTTTCGTTTATGTAAGGAGAAAGGAGCATTCTTTCTCTGTTGGGATCGACACCGCCGACATATTTGCCGTTGACCTTGACACAGATTTCAGCGGCGGTTTTAAGCGAGAACCACAGTTCCTGTCCCTTTAACTCTTCGGGAAGATTTACGTCGGCTCTGATAAATGCGGTGCCGTCGGGAGTGAAGTACATATCACCCTTTTTAAGAGGTCTGTAGTCCTCAGAGTAATACTCGAACTCCATTTCGTTTTTCTGTCTGGCATCTCTTATTTCGAGATTTGTAATCTCCCACTTGCTTTTATAAATATGTCTTTTAAGCCAACCGAAGCGAAGGTCCGTCCATTCCTCAGGACGCATTGAGCGTCTTACAACCTTAATATGTGCCATAAATAAGCAACCTCCTTATGTATCCTGAAAGTAAGGTTTTTTGCGTATGGCATTGACCTTCACATTTTTCTTCAGGTCTGTTTTTATCTGCTCTTCAATCCACGCTGTACAGCGGTGAAGAATAAGACATTTTGAACACTCGCCTCTAAAAACTGCAGTGAGCACACCATCCTCAAAGGATACATATTCTATCCAGCCACCGTCACCCTGAAGCTTTGGTTGAAGAACCTTTTCAACATAATTCTGAACTGTCATATTATAAAACACGGTACAGAAAATCTATTATCAGATTATCTGTACCGTTTCCTTTCTTTATTTATCCGTTAATAACTGATGCTATATATTCTCTGAGACCTGCGAGCCTTTCCGTTGCTTTTTCCTTGGACTGCTCTCTTACTGAATAGTAAATCTTGATTTTCGGCTCTGTACCTGAAGGTCTTACTGCAAGCCATGAGCCGTCAGTCCAGGTGTACTTGAGAACATTTTCTTTGGGAAGATCTGCGATACCCTTACTGAAGTCAAGAACTTCATCAATGCCCTCATAAACATCTTTGCCTTTATCACGCAAATAGACCATAAGCTGTTCAATCTTTTCTGCACCGTCCTTGCCCTTAAGAGTAAAGGAATCAAGGTAATCAAGATAATAGCCGTATTCATCGTAGATATCATTAAGTGCGTCAACGAGAGTCTTGCCCTTGTTATAATAGTAAGCAGCCATCTGACAGATAAGCATTGAAGATACAACAGCATCCTTATCTCTTGCGTGCATACCTACAAGGTAGCCGTAGCTTTCTTCGTAGCCGATAACAAATTCTCTTTCACCGGTCTCTTCATACTTGCACATCTTGTCACCGATGTACTTGAAGCCCGTAAGAGTTTCTTCAATATTAAGGCCGTAGCTTCTGCCGATATTTGCACCGAGCTCAGAGGTAACGATTGTCTTGATAAGAGTAGACTTACTGCTGAGAGTAGCCTTCTTCATTTCAAGAACAAACTTTACAAGAAGAGCACCTGTCTGATTACCCGTAAAGAGAACATAGTCGCCCTCACTGTTTCTTACGGCAATACCTACTCTGTCGCAGTCGGGGTCAGTACCGAGAACAAGGTCAGCACCGATTTCCTTTGCCTTTTCAATTGCAATTGTAAGAGCATCCTTTTCTTCGGGGTTCGGACTTCTTACCGTTGAGAAATTACCATCGGTCATTTCCTGCTCCTTGACAACGGTAACATTCATATTTTCGAGCATCTTTCTTACAGGGATATTGCCTGTGCCGTGAAGAGGTGTATAGACAATTTTAAGGTCTGACTTTTCTTCATAAAGGCTCTGCTTTTTAACCTGCTTACAGAATTCGGAGAAAACATCGTCACCTATAAGAGTGATATTTTCGCTCTCTTCAAGGAAAGGAATTGATGTATAATCTGTAATATCATTGATAAAGCCGATGGCAGCCTTTGCATCATCGGTGCAGAGCTGACAGCCCTTTGAATCGTAAAC
>JAZUOC010000090.1:0-6951 GCA_045604465.1 Acutalibacteraceae bacterium | reverse complement strand
CTTATTAATACTATAGGCTTATATGATAATATTGTTATAGATATGGATTTTGTCTTAAATAGAGAAGTTTTTGATGTATACGATATTGCCAATTCAATTGTCTGGGTTGATGATGGTTCAGAAATATCAAATGATAAGACAATGCGAGCATATTCTGCACTTATGATAATGGAAGAAGGATTGGAATATCAGGTCAGCAATAAGCTTTCTGTTATTTACAATAAATATAGCAATAAGATATGCAAGCCCATTGATGATGAAAGCATCAGAAATATTGGTGGTGCTCCGAGATACGATCATGCAAATTCATATCAGGTTATATCTCAACTTTCTGGAATGGAAATTTTTGATAAGATATTCTAATGGGGTGGTTGTTTTTATGACGCTTGAACAGCAGCAGCAGTTTGTTGCCGATTTAAAAAAATATGTTACTGAGAATTTGCCGTTAAGCAAAATGAGCGATGAAGATTTACAGATCAAGGTGGAGGAGATTGTTTCAGACAGACTTTCTGGAATATACTGTTCTATTGATCAGAGAGTACAAGTTGTTGAGGAAGTATACAGTTCAATCAGAGGGTTCGGTTTACTTGATAGTATAATCAGCGATGACACTATTACTGAGGTTATGATAAATGGTGCAGATAATATATTTATTGAACAAAAAGGCCGTCTTTTTAAACTCGATAAGCAGTTTGAAAGCCAGAGAAGACTCGAGGATGTTATTCAACGAATAGTAGGTCTTGCCGGCAGAGAAGTAAATCAGGCTAATCCGATTTGTGATACTAGGCTTCCGGATGGCTCTCGTGTTAATGTTGTGCTCCCTCCGATTGCTTTGTGTGGTCCCGCTTTAACTATACGAAAGTTTTCAAAAACACCGATGACAATTGAAAAACTGATTGAGTATGGTTCTATAACTCAGGAAATTGCTGACAAATTAGAACTTTTAGTAAAAGCTAAATACAACATATTTATTAGTGGTGGTACCGGTTCGGGTAAAACCACATTTCTTAACGCCCTTTCTAATTATATACCTAAGGATGAGCGTATTATAACTATTGAAGATTCTGCAGAATTACAGATAACTGGTGTTGAAAATCTTGTTAGTCTTGAAACCAGAAATGCAAATGCTTCGGGTGCTGGTCAGATAACAATACGAGACTTAATCAAATCTTCGCTCCGTATGAGACCGGAACGTATAATTGTCGGTGAATGTCGTGGTGGTGAAGCACTTGATATGCTTCAGGCTATGAATACAGGTCACGATGGTTCTCTTTCGACAGGTCATGCCAACTCTACCCAAGATATGCTTTCTCGACTCGAGACTATGGTTCTTCAGGGTGCTGCTGGATTGCCGCTTGAAGCCATAAGACAGCAGATTGCTTCAGCGGTTGATATAATTATTCATTTGTCACGTTTACGTGATAAATCCAGAAAGACGATGGCTATTACGGAAATAGTAGGATATGAAAATGGTAAGGTTATTCTTAATCCTTTATATACTTTTGTAGAAGATGATAACAGCACTATCGAAAAGGTTTCGGGTTCTTTAAAGAGAACAGAAAATAAAATGCAGAACATATTTAAGTTGCAGCTTGCAGGATTTGATACTAATTTTTAGGAGATGAGAATTATGGATTTATTTAAAAAAAAGGAGCCCTATGAGCGTAAGCAGGCACTTGTTGGCGAAGGAGCAGATTACCATATTTATGATGAGAACAATAAAGAAAAGTTGATTTGGTTCTTAATGGGTTTTGCTGCCGGAGCAGTTGTTCTTTATATTTTTTACTCTTGTTTATTTATTTCTCTTATTGCAGGTGCAGGTGTTGGTGTCTTCTTCATCCCTATTAGAAGAAAGCAGGTTATTGCTAAAAGAAAGCAGAAACTCACCCTTCAGTTTAGAAGCTTGTTAGAAGCCCTTGCAACATCAATCGGTGCAGGTAAGAATGTTTATGATTCTTTTTCTACTGCCGTATATGACCTTACTGTTCAGTACGGCGAAGATGCAGACATTGTAAACGAAGTTAAGCTCATTTCGTCAGGACTTATTAATAATTTCCGTATTGAAGATTTGCTTGTAAACTTTGCAGATCGTTGTGAAATTGTAGATGTTTATAACTTCGCAAATGTTTTTGCTACCTGTTATAAAAAGGGCGGCGATATAAAAGAGGTCGTAAAGAATTCTTCATCTATTATCGGTGATAAAATCGAGGTTCAGATGGAACTGGAAACAATGGTAGCAGGTCAGAAAAGTACGCAGAACATAATGCTTGTTATGCCGTTAATTATTATTGTAATGCTGAGAAGTATGGGCGGTGGACTTGTGGATCTCAGTTCTCCCATAGGTATGATTTCCGTTACAGTTGCTATCGGTATATTTGTAATAGCCTATTTTATCAGTAAAAAAATTCTCGATATTAAGATATGACCCTGTTAGGGTGTTGCATTAACTAAAGATTTTAGTAACGAAGGAAGTGTATAGATGTTGTTAATAATATTGTATTTTGTGCTGGCGGCATTATGGATAATGTTTCTTCTTAAAGGCAACCAAAAATTTATGCCGATGATAGAGCCTCTTGACAGAAAAGAGTACCCGTTTAAGGATTTTTATGCAGTAGGTATGGCTATTCTTGACACAATTAAATATTCTTATGATACGGTTCTTGATAAAAAAAGGAAGGCACAGGCTAAGATAGTTTTCGGTGAGCAGTTCGGTGAGTATTACTATCGTATAAATGTTGCTGAAAAGGTTACATATATTTCTTTTTTTGTAGTGGTTTCTCCTCTTTTAGGTGCTATCAGCGGAAATAGTCTGATGTCTATTTTTGGTTTGTTCGGTGCAGGAATTGCTTATTATTATGTCGATTCAAAGATAGGCGAGGTTATAGCTAAGAGAGAAGATGATATTATGTTTGACTTTTCTGACATGGTCTCCAAAATGGCTCTTCTCATAAATACAGGTATGATTACGCGCGAAGCATGGGACGAGATTGCTATTTCGGCAGAAGGCGTCCTTTATACTGAAATGAAGAATGCTTCAATAGATATTCAGAATGGTGCATCTGAAATAGATGCTTATATAGCTTTCGGAAATCGTTGCGGAATACAGGATATAAAGAAGTTTATTTCCATGCTTGTTCAGAATCTGCAGAAAGGTAACAGTGATTTAGCGGATTTCTTGAGAGCGGAAACAGCTTTAGTATGGGAAGAAAAGAAAAATATCGTTAAGCGTCGCGGCGAAGCTGCGAATAATAAGCTTATGCTCCCGTTAGGTCTGATTCTGGTAGGTGTATTCGTTATGATACTCGTACCAGTAGTGGCTAATATGGGTTTATAATAAAAAAAGAAAGGAGGAGCTAAAATGTATCAGTGTTTAAAGTACGATCTTTTTGTGTTAAAGTGTAAAACACATGCTCTTTTTGAAAGGGTATTTAAGGAAAATGCAGGTGCAGCTGAACTTGTTGCAACCCTCGTTATTGTTGGTATCGTTCTTGCTGTTGCTTTGATTTTCAGAAATGAGCTTACTGACATCGTCAAGGATCTTTGGGATAACCTTGTTAAAAATGGCGATACAAGCAAAAAGAACAGTTCTGATATCGTTGGTGACTGGGGTTAATTTCAAAATTGTTTGTGAAAAAGTGTTTTCATAAATAACTTGTAAAAGTTGCCGTGAAAGCGGTTTCACGGCAACTTTTACCGATTATTAAAATATGGAGGCAAAACATCATTATGCTTAACTATATAAAAGATAGACTTAAAAACAAAGTTAAAGAAGACAAAGCAAATGCGGCAGTTGAGAACATTATAGTTTTGCCGATTATTCTTTTGGTAATTATGCTTATCATTATTATGTGCTTCATCGTTCATGACAGAAGTACCGTGGAAGGTGCAGCTAAAAGAGGCGCAATATATGCTGCACACTGCATAAGTAATCCTACTTATGCCGATGTATTGTCTCAGTCTGGCAATACACCCGGTTCACTCGATGTTTCAGTTAAAGACGGAGCTTTTACTTTTACTGGAATCAGTAAAAAAGTGAACGCTTACAGGTATCTTAAGTCCACCACCTCAGGTCTTAAAGGAAAGGTTCAAAATGAGGTTATGGCCATTGTTGAAAAAACACGAATCCCTTGGAGGGATATTGATATAGTTTCAGTTAATTTCGAACAAAACAATAAGATTTATTATCAGGATGTAAAGGTTACCGTAAATGTTAGTTATCCGATTTCTCCGGTTTTTGCTGTAGTAGGTATGGAGTCAGTATTTGACTATTCTGTGTCAGCGATTATGACTGTTAACGATCCGGATGAATTTATAAGAAATGCGGATATGATAGTAGACTTGATTGTTGAGATAGATAACAAGACAGGAAATAATATTTCTAAAATAACTGATAAAATTTCAAGTCTTGCAAGTAAAGTTTTAGATTGGCTTGATGTTGCTTAAGGAGAGAAGGGTTTATGAAGAATAAAACTAAAAAACGAATACAAGGTTCAATATCTGTTCTTCTGGTAATCATATTGATGCCTATGCTTACAATGTCGGCTATTGTTGTAGATTCCAGCCGTTTAAATCTGGCCAAATCAATGGTTTCAAGTGCGGGCGACCTTACTGTAAATACTGCTCTTGCGAACTATGATACTATTCTTAAGGATGTTTACGGTTTGTTTGCGATGTCTCAAAATGATACCGATGAGACTTTTCAGCAGCGAATCAGAGAGTATTTTGAAACTACTCTTGTAGGATATGGTGTTGTTGACGAAGAAAATGCGAAAGATTATGTTGAATATCTTGAAGGTGGTATATCAGATTTTGTTAACGGTACCGCCGGGATGAATGATGTTTCGCGTAATTTTTTACAGATGGATGTAGAGGATTTTACTGTAACTAAGGTGAAAGACAGTTCTTTGGCCAATTCTGAAATATTAAGGACACAGCTCGTAGAATATATGAAATACAGAGCACCGCTTTCAGTAGGTCTCAGCTTCCTCGATTCTCTTAAATCTTTTACAACGATTCAGGATCAGAATAATGTTGTTAAATCGCAGGTAGTTGCGCAAGAATCCGCTCAGGATGTTACTTCTGCGTGTAAAACATCCATTAATTCAATCAGGGCTTTTGATGACCTTATTGAATCCATCCAAAACGGAGATAAAGCGGTTAAAGGTTTTGCTAATTCCTCAGATGGAAAAATTGTAAAACTCGAAGAATATTCGGGCCAGTTTGGTGTATATAGACATATCTGGGGTAAAATTGAAAATTACAGACATATTAATACTCTTACTTTAACCTATTTTACCAAAAATCCGGGAATAAGCGATAAGGCTCTCAGTAAACTCGGTTCAACAAGGTTTATTAATAGTGGTGATAGCTATAAGCTTATAACAAATAATTCAGGTGTAAGTGTTAATGTTTCTCTAGCTGGCGATAAGGACTCGGCAAAATCTCAGTATGAAGGTCAGCTCAATAAATTAAACGGATTGGTCGGTACAGTAAATACTTATGGTAATCAAAATTTTCTTCCTCTTGGTGGCGTTAATATCAAGGATGATTTGAGTGCTTTTGTTAATGAGGGTAATGCCACAAACTCATATATTAATTTTGAAAAATTTCTTTTAGATCAGCATTCAACTATCAACCACAAAGACATAAAAGGCGTTCTTGAACAGATTCTTATATACAGGAAGTATTACGAAAACTATCGTAGTTACCTTGTGGAAATTGAAAAGAAAGAAAAAGCTGACAGAGATGCGGCACAGGCAGTTTATGACGAGAAAGAGAAGAACTATAATACTGCTGAAGCAACACGTTCAGCGATTATAACAAATACAAATCAATATAAAAGCTGGATAGAAAATTCAAATAAAAACTATATAAACGGCAAAACTTCTGAGTTTGACAAGGATATAAGCTTCCTGAGCGGTGTGAAGTATAACGGAAGCGACCTGAAAACGATGGTTGACGGCCTTTTAAAGGAACTTTCCATTACTTTTTCATCAAAAGTTGTTAAAAATTATACCTTCAGAAACTACTCAAGCTTGAAAAGCAAAATTAGCGGTTCAGGCATGGCTAAAAATATATATTTGGAAGCAATAGGCAAAATTGCAATGTCAAATGTCCCCGGTGCTAATGCTTCTCTTATGTCAAAGACAAAGGAATATTATGAAAAAAAGAATACAGGGAAAACTACAAAGTCTTTTACAGGCTATGTTACTGTAGATAAAAAGTCTGATTTATATGCTTTGTTTGAAATGCTCGATCTTTGTAGTACCAAAGCCAATACTATGTTAGCTAATATAAGTGCATACAATACAGAGGTTAACAAGTATTCTGCTGCATATACTAGTGCATCAAATGCGCTCGGTGAAAAAAATACTGCAGAAACGAATCTTACTAAGGAAACAACAGAATACAACACCGCCGTAAGTAATAGGAAAAATCTAGAAAATGAATATATTAATACTGTAAAACAGTTTAAAACGGGTATAGATAGATATCAGACGGACCTTGTTTCTTACGGCAAATATACCAAAACAGCCCAAAATGTAGCTGTAAAAGAAGCAAAAGCGATTAAAACACAGTTTACTGCTCTTGAAGGGAATTTGAAGTCTATCATTGATCAGCTTGATACTATATCAACTAATTTAAATACTGCTAAAAGTATGATAGAAACTTATAATCAGAATCTGACTAACTGGTCTAATCAGAATAAATCCTATGTCAATAAAAATGGTTCGGATACATTCAGTGAGCAGAATTCATCTGAAATAGAGAAGTCGGAGGCCAAGCGGTCTTAGGAAGACAATACACCAGTTCAACTCCTTGGCTCACAGAACGACATGGCTACGATCCGACTTTAATCAGAATCTGACTAACTGGTCTAATCAGAATAAATCCTATGTCAATAAAAATGGTTCGGATACATTCAGTGAGCAGAATTCATCTGAAATAGAG
>JAZUOC010000089.1:0-1941 GCA_045604465.1 Acutalibacteraceae bacterium | reverse complement strand
AAAAAGATAAGACAAAAATCCCCTTGATAAGATTTTCCTAACCAAGGGGATTGCTTTTATCTTTTAAGTGTTATTGTTTTTGTTTCGCCTTCTGCGAAAGTAACATTCTGCTCTTCACCGCCATAGACACTGACTTTAATTATCTGTGCCTTGTCACTTGTAACGGTAATTTTAACAGTTTCAGAGGTCCATTCAAGGTCAACCCCTGCATTTGTTCTTGCTCGAAGACCTTTAATGCTGCCCTCGCTCCACTCATCGGGCAGAGCAGGTAAAGCTTCGATTACACCTGTGTTTGAATAAAGGAGCATTTCGTCTATGATACCTATTGTACCTATGCTTGTGTCGGTACAAAATACACCCCAACCGTCGTGGGTGTTGTGGTCGGTCATCATTGATGTGTAATAGATGTTATCTGCCATAAGAGCCATAAGAGAGTTGTAGCAGGAATCGGGGTTTTTAAGTCTTGCGGCAACAAGAGCCTTGTGTACCCAGCCGTGAGATGCGATATCATCTTCACCTTCGTTTTCTCTGTTACGGTTTTCGATAGCCTGATTGCAGGCATCTACAAGAGCCTGATTATCCTGTGTTTCGAATGCCGGCCATGCAGGATAAAGGTGGCTTATGTGTCGGTGCTTGTTGTTCTCCTGATATTCTTTCATAGCCCACTCACACAGAGCGCCGCTTTCGTCATACTTGTATTCGGGAAGAAGACTCATAAGGCTTTCCCATTTTGCTATTCTTTCCTCATAGCCGTCAGCCTTAACTGCCTTTTCTATTTCTATAGTCATTCTCAGACCGTCTCTGGCAGCGGCAATATCCATAGTTGAGTTTGCCGTGATGGTTGAGTCATAGTCACCGAGAGGATAGTTTTCGGGTGAATATGAGGGAATGATAAGGTATCTTTCGCCTTCGAGAAGTTCTGTCTTACCTTCTTCGTATCTTGCGTTGCCGTTGATATCTGTGAAGTATTCAGGTGTGCAAATCTGCTCCCAGAAGTTTGCCTGCTTGGTAAGAAGTGGAAGAAGAATATCCTTTTCAAGGTCAAGGCTTTCGCCACCGTATTCTATTGTTCTGTTGCCATAACACTGCCAAAATTCATAGATAGGAAGAAGCATCCATGAAGCACCTGCATTCCAATATTGGAACGGGTACCAACGGCTGTATTCAACCATCATCGCTCTGTCACCGTCGGTATTAACGGGTACCTGAATAGCATCGGTCATACCGTAGGTTTTAGCGGCGTTTTCTTCCCAGTCGGGAATCTGCTTAAGGACAAACCTAATGTAGCTTTCGCCCGCATCGTAGATATTACCTGTGTTCATACCCGAGGACTGTAAGTTTACATTAGCGTCCATAGTGTAAATGCCTCTCCAACCTGAGTTCCATTCACCCTGCCACATACCGCAAAGACGAGGGAAGGATGTACCTGCACAGCAAATCTGCGCATATCTGCCCTGATTATATGCTCTTTCCACAAGAGTAGGAAGAAGGGTTTCGCTGTTCTGCTGGAAAGCGATGAGATGCTCGTTCGCTACTTCTTCATATCCGTCACTGCCAAGATCAAATTTAACTGTATTGAAAAGTGCAGACTGCTTTTCAGCGTGAGGAGCAAGAGCCTTATCGTAGCTGAACTTGCCATCCACGGTGTACTTTTCAGCAACAGCTGTTGTATAAGCGTTGAGCTCGTCTAAAAGAGCGTAGCTTTCAGCAGCCTTAAAATCCTCGAACTTGCTCATGTCAAAAGTACGGTCAGACTTTGTGATAAGGTAAACCTCACTTGCTCCCGAAATTTTAATAGCAGCATTCTGCTCTTTAGCCACATTTTCGCTATCGTTTGTGCTGTCGAGAACTACTCTTTCCTTTTCACCGTCGACAACAATAACCTTGGTAAAGCCACACCAGCCACCGTCCTTAAGCTCACTGCCTTCATAAGAGGGATAG
>JAZUOC010000088.1:0-3190 GCA_045604465.1 Acutalibacteraceae bacterium | reverse complement strand
TCAACTCCTTGGCTCACAGAACGACATGGCTACGATCGACTTAGAGAGTTTTTGCTGATGCAAAAGAAAAACACGCCATGAGGTATACACCTTATCGAGGTCTGAACCAAGTCACTAATTGGGTCAGGCTTAAGTTTGCTGCAATGAACCTTAAAAAAATGGCAATGTGGTAGTTCAAAAATGAGAAATTCCGTGATTTTCAAGCCTATATTTCCATTTTATTCCAAATATTAAACAATACAGACATAAAACCGTGTCTCGCTTGATTGCGAAACACGGTTTTTCGACAGTCTGAGGCGGGATGACTCATCCCGCCGCAATTTTTCGCAATTTTTCTGTTCGATGTTTTTAACACTTGCTTAAAGCAGACTTCCGTTATATTTCGTCTGTACCTTAAAGATGTGTATAACGCAGATAATTATACCTGTGAAAAACAATACTGCACTAATTACAGACACGATTTTTATATGCACAAACAAAGTCATAAATCCATTTATAAATGCCGGAATACACATAAATATCACGGCACTGCCTAACTCTTTTGCATAAGCATCCATATCGGTAACATTTATTTTTTCAGCAAGCTCCTTTTGTGTAAGCTTGTTTTCTTTGCGGAGTTCAGTAATAAAATTGCCGCATTCTTTTGAAGTCATATCCAGCACCGCCTTTTAGAAAAGAATATCATAAACCTACCGATTTTATCAACCTATGAATCGTAGAATTCAGTACAATATATCAAAAAGGTGTAACCAAATCTTTGGATTACACCTTTAATCATTTACTTCCCAAACACCCTGAACAGCGGCATACACGCCCCGAAAAAGCGCTTGTAAGCTATGCAGTAGTCTTCGCTTTCCCTGTTTCTCTTACAGCCTCCTGCACGGCATAAGGGATAAAATCTGCACTCCTTACATTCTTTTCTGACCGGCAGACTTTCCATTATGAAATCTTTGGCCTTCTGACTGTTCGCCATATCCTCGAGACTCTCACTGTTTATATTGCCTAAAAGCCATTCATCGGTACAGTAGAAGTCGCAGGGGTAAATGTTTCCGTTACCCTCGGCTACAAACTGATGGGTACAGTGTCCCATAAGACCGCACTGCTCGGCTCTTTCTCCGAGGTACATTCTCACCCAGTTGTCAAACTGACGGATGCTGATGTAGTTTCCTCTGACGAAGTCCTTTACATAAAGATTAAAGATTCTGATAAGGAAGTCGGCGTACTGATCGTTTGTCATATAAAGCTCACTCTCCGTGTCGTCACCCATAGGTCTGAGACAGGGGATGAACTGAATGTACTTAAAGCCGTTGGCACGGAAGTATTTATAAATTCTTTCGGCATTTTCAGCACAGTAGCCTGTGAGAACCGTAAGAATATTGAACTCAACCTGATGCTTTTTGAATTTGTCAGCCGCCTTGATGATTTTATAGTAGGAGTTCTGTCTCTTTTCGTCCACACGGAACCGGTTTCCTTCGAAATCGCCGTCGAGGCTGAGACCTACTAAAAATTTATTCTCACGGAAAAATCTCGCCCACTCGTCGGTAACGAGAGTACCGTTAGTCTGGATAGAGTAAAAAATCTCCGAGCCTTTACTGTTGTACTCCTTTACCTTTTCCGTGAAAAATCTGAAATAGTCAAGTCCTGCGATTAAAGGTTCACCGCCCTGAAAGGCGAAGGCGACACTACAGCCGTCTGCGAATTCCAGGGCGCTTTTTATGAGGTTTTCTGCTGTATCCTCCTTCATCACACCGAAGGAGGACACTTCTCTCTGTGAAACGACATCACAGTAGAAGCAATATTTGCATCTGAGATTGCACAGACTTGAGGCGGGCTTTATCATTATGGATAAAGCAGGCATTATTCGATGATACCTCTTCTGTTTTCTGCGAAGTTTTTCTGGATTTCCTTAAGCTTTTCGCCCATTTTAGCGGAAATTTCGGGATATACAGGAGTACGGTTGTAGTTTTCCTGGTAGTCGTCGGAAAGAATGTGGAGCCAGTTCTTTCTGTTCTTGTCCCAGAAGGCTGAGTTGTGATTCTGAATCTTGTCGAAGTATTTGAAGGTAAGATATTCGTTATTGAGAATATCGTACTTGTATTCGGGATATGCTTCCTTTACGCTGTCGGAGGTGACTGTGTACTGAATAGCCTTGATGTCTTCTCTCTTCATGTGGAGAATGGGATGATCTTCACCGTGAACAGGTGTGTTGTCCCTGATAACAGGAAGGATAGAAACACCGTCGATAACACGGTCAGTGGGAAGGTAGTTGGCCGTACCGCCCTTGCCTGTGATACCGCACAGCTCGATAAGAGTGGGGAAGAAGTCCGTAGATGTGGCACTTTCAGTTCTCACACCGCCCTTTTCGAAAAGACCGCCGTTATTGTCCCATCTGAGCATAAAGGGAACCTTCTGTCCGCCCTCATAAGCGAGATACTTACCGCCACGAAGATCGCCTACAGAGCCTTCGAGAGCAGGACCGTTGTCGCTTGTGAAGACAATGATGGTGTTTTCGAGCTCACCCAGCTCTTCGAGAGTGTTAAAGAGCTTACCGAGATATGTATCGAATTCTGTCAGACAGTCTACATAAGTACCCATACCGCTGGCACCGTCGAAGTCGTCACCTGCAAATACGGGACCGTGAGGCCAGGGAGTAGCATAGTAAGCAAAGAAGGGCTTATCTGTAGTGGTGACTGTATTTGTAATCCAGTCGGTAATTTCGCCGTGAATCCATTCGGTGAGAGGACTCTGATCCTTTTTGCCGTTTTCATCACGAAGCTCTTCGGATCCGTGAACTACTTCATATTCGCCGTTTTCTTCACGCACGTGATAGAAAGCATACATATCGTTTACATGGTGGCTTCCGTAGAAGTAATCGAAGCCCTGGTTGGTGGGAAGATATTCGCCGTAGTCACCTAAATGCCACTTACCGAAAGCACCTGTGGCATAGCCGGCATTCTGGAATACCTCTGCGATGGTTATTTCGTCGCCGAGCATACCGTCTACGTTGTTACCCATTTCGAAGGAGTTGTAAACTCTGGTCTGTGCGAAGGTAGCCGTGGTCTGTACTGTGGGATAAATTACATTATCTGCATAGCCTCTGTAGGGATAACGAAGTCGGAGGCCAAGCGGTCTTAGGAAGACAATACACCAGTTCAACTCTTTGGCTCACAGAACGACATGGCTACGATCC
>JAZUOC010000087.1:0-8599 GCA_045604465.1 Acutalibacteraceae bacterium | reverse complement strand
ACGTCTGTTGCCCGTCTTGTCCGTAAGGAACTGCTCTTTGTTTGTGGTACCGATAAAAATACACTGTCTCGGATGGTCCGTAACTCTCTTATCAAAGGGCATACGGTAACGGTCGTTAAGACGGGTAAGGTAGCTTTTTACGGCTTCCTGCTCCTTGGTCTTGGTAAGAGCCAAAAGCTCGGAAACCTCGCAAATCCATCCGCCTTCGATACTCTCTATGCCCTTCTGCCCTTCAAATTCGTTGACTTCGGTAAAGTATTCATCCTTCAGAGCAAGCCAGCGCACCAGGGTACTTTTACCTTCACCTTGACGGGTACCGATAAGAACAGGCATATCATCAAACTTACAGCCGGGATTATAAAGTCGATGTATTCCGCCGGCAAAGATAAGACGGCTTACCTCTCTCGTATATGGGTTATCCTCGCAGCGGGTACACTCGGCCAAAAATCTGCATATACGGCTCTTTCCGTCCCATTCTATGGAGTCGATAAGCTCACGGACAGGATGATATTTATTCTTTGCAAAGACTATACGCAAAGCATCGTCGCATTTCTGTGTACTGTGGAAAAGATACTTTTTCTCGATGTATCTTCTCGTCTCCGCATCGTCAGCATCGAGCCAGCGACAGGTCACACCGTCCCTTTCCTGTTCAGGTGCGTATGTAAGCAGATTGAATTTAAGTCCCTTGAATTTCTTATCATTTTCAAGCACTTTTATATAATTCTCGATGCTCGCAATAGGATCCCCTTTACTGTTAAAATCAAGAGAAACATTTGAATTGCGCTGCCAGGATTTCTTATACTCAACAGCGAGCTTTTTATCAGCCTCGTTATACGCCTTCATAACCTTTTTGAAGTCTTTCTCTACATTCAGTTCTTTGGCACGCAGGGAAAGAAGAGCCGACAGTCTCTCACGCTCTTCCGGCTCCTCATCCATAAGCTCAAGCATAGTATCACGGCTGAACAGCAGTTCAGGTGACATCATAACTATTGTTTCTTCACTCAGCATTTTTCTTAATCACCTCTCTTTCGGTGGGTAGGGATAGGTTAAAGGGTTATGACGAAATCATCAACTTCTTCAACGGAAGTAGGTTCATGCTCATCATATACCGGATAATCACAATAAATCTCTTCGGCTTCCTCGGGACTGTCCGCTTCCACATAAGCGAAGCCTTTATAACTTACTTTGTATTTAGGCATTGGTATCACCTGCCATTTCCGCTCTTAAACTATCTTTTATGTAATAGTCAATATTTAACTTCTTGCATAAGTCCTCTGCATTTTTACCAAAGGTTTTCCAATCAATGTTGCTCGGGTGATAATTCAACTTACCGATTTTAACTTTATCTACCATTAACGATACGAGGTGCAACTCTATAAAAAATTGTCTTACGTTAGTTACAGGCTCAAACGATACCCAAGTTTTTATACCTCTGCTGTGCGCCTCTGCAAGTGCATCAACTCTCGCTTTCCATAGCAGGTTTCTGCCGTTTCCAATGCCGTCAAGGGTAATACCGTACCAATCGTTTTCATCAAGCAGGTCAAAATCTCGGCTACCGTCACCCTTTGTTAAAATCTGCACATCGTTACCGCTGTCTTTGAGTATCTTGATTATTTCTCGTGTAGGCGTGCTGTCATAACCTGTAGGATATGGGTCACAGGTAAAGCAAAGGTGAATGAGTTTACCTGTTATCTTTTCACGCTCTATTTGCTTTCTGACGGCTTCGACTATGCCCTCACGAGGTGAAACATCTCTGTGGAACTTTTCTCTATTTCTGTGAAGGACATTCGGGGCAAAACAGTAAAAGCACTCATGCGGACAGCCTGTATAAATGTTTATGGCATAATCGCCGTATTCTTTTGCTTTGCCTTTTGGTATATAAATAGGCTTCATTCTGTTTCACCTGCCATTACTTTCAATATATTGAGAATTTCGTGCTGACGATGTGCAACTCCGTTAAGAAAATCAGGCGTAGCATGTACACCTTTAAATTCAGAGGGCGTATTGACAATTTCATATTTCAACATAGCTATTATTGTTTTGCGTATTTTATCTCTGGCGGCTTTTCTGCTCGTAACACCTCTTAACTTTACAAGCTCAGGAAGAATATCATTCAAAGCCTCGGCCACAATTCTTCTTTCTGTGTTGGCATCCTCTTTGTAATACAGGTTGCGATACCAATTAAGAATCTCGTCAGAGCCTTCACCTTTTTCCTTTAAATCCTCGCATCCTTCTACAAAAGTTTGTTCTAATGTATCAAAAAATCTTTTTTGTGGTTTTATGACACACTCCCCGTTCTTCATAGAAAATATTTGGACAATAAAATGACAAGTATCGCTATTGTTGCATTCTTTACAAATCATTTTTCTCCCTCCTTCGCATAATGTTCAAGAGCCGTAAGAGCCGTTTTACAAATGGAGAGGCCTTCCTTCCATTCTTCGGTCATTTCACAGCCGTTTATATACGGTGCACGCTCAAAACGGCCGATTTCTTCCTTAAAGAAGTTAATAGCCTTTTCTATGTCGGGTAAAGGTATCTTTCTGCCCAGATACTCATCGAGACTTATACCGAGCACATCGGCAAATTTGATAACCGTGGTTATCTTGCAGGCCCTTTTATTGTTCTCGAAATGGTAAAGTGTCATATAGTCAAAGCCTGCTTTTTCGGCAAGCTCACGGACCGTAAGACCTGCATTTTCTCTCGCTTTTATTGCGGCTACATTGTAACTCATTGTGCATCACTCCTTAATTTTAATTAGTTCACTTTCGGCTTCCTCAAGCTCGAATAAAATTAGTTCTCTTTCGTGAAGAGCCTTTATGAAGTCAAGAGAAGGATTTTCTTCCGGGGTCTGCGGACGGTGTTCTCTGATGATTCTGTCGTTTTCGATAAGAGCTGAATGAGCCTTCAAAAATCTGTCCAGCTTTCTCCGGGCATCCTCTTTCCGCTGTTCGGCCTGTCTTTTGCGCTCTTTCCCTTTACGGTCAAGATGCTGTTTCTCTCTCATAGTCATTTTTCTTTCAAGGGGCAGGCCGAGAGAGAAATCATAGTTCAGCTTCATCAGAGTTTCTCTGAAATCTATACCGAAATAAGACATCACGAAGGTAATGACATTTCCGCTCTTACCGCAGCCGAAGCAGTAAAAGCCTTTCTTTCCGCCGTAGGCTTTAAGAGAGGGTGTTTTTTCGTGGTGGAAGGGACAGGAGATAAAGCCTGTCCGACTTATCTTTATTCCGTACCTTTCACAGATTTCGGGCATTGAGACAGTCTCGATGATTTCACCCGGAATATCCCGCATAGTTTTTCACTCCTTTACTTTCAAAAAAGCTCTTCACTTATAGTCTGAAAAATCTGCATTTTTGCATACTTTACGCAAAAAGAGACCTCAAAACAGGTGATTTTTTTAATTTTCAGTAAGAAGCTCTGCAATTTTCTTACCCGTCACCCTCTTATCGCAGAAAATGAACTCGGTACCGTAAGCGATATGTATTCTGAAAAGTCTGTTGCTCAGCCCCTTACCCGTTATCCTGCTGTGCTTTGAGTTCCATTTGGAAACATCGTTGAGAGTTTTAATCGCTCCCCCGTGTTCAATAAGAACAATGAGCTTTACCTTTTCCTTGTATGCACGTCTGACCTCACGCATAAATCTGCCGCTTTCATCAAAGACATTTGATGCGACTTCATCGAGATTCTGCTTTGTATCAATGCTGATATTCTCCTTACCTTCAAGCATATAATCACCTATATGAAGAGGCTTATGAACGAGAGTATAGCCGAGCTTTTCCAGCTGTTCGTGCTTTTTGGTGTGTTTGCCCTGCTTTTGCCTTGTGTCAGCGTAGATAATCATATTTCTCACCCCTTAAAACGGTAAATCTTCATCATCGTCTATCTCCTCAAAGTCACCGGGAGAAGAAGGCTGATGTTGATTATTACCGCTGTTATCGGACTTACTGCCGCAGAAATGAGCTTCTTCGATTTCGAGAACGGTACGGCTCTGCTTTTTGCCGTCCTGCTCCCATTCTTCCGTGAGAAGCTTACCTCTGACCATTATCTCCTTACCCTTGCAAAAGTTCTTTGCGATAAAATCTGCTGTGTGTCTCCATGCCTTACAGCGAAGAAAACACTTCTTTTCGATTTCCTTGTATTTCTCACTCCAGGCAAGAGTAAAATTCAGATAAGAAACATCACTTGCCGTTTTACCGAGTTCGGGGTCAGCGGTTAATCTGCCCTGATATACTGTACAGTTAAGCATACCTTACACCTCCTCGTAGCCTTCGGGAGCAGGGGTCTTATTAGCTTCCTTTTCCTGCTTAGCCTTGGTAGCACATTTGGCGCAAAGAGATTTACCGTACTGCTTTTTTGTGTATTCTGCGAGCCATTTTGCACTCTTGCCCAGTGCAGGCACAATCTCATCGCCGCAATCGGTGCAGAAGAACTTTTCTGTGGTGTCCTCGGGTATTTTATCTCTGATACGAAGAGCCTCGACAACATCACCGAAGGCCTTGACCTGGGTGACATAGATTTTGATTTTCTTACCCACCCATTCTTCAATAAAGGGTGTACCGTAAATCTTTGCGATAGTTTTGCAGTTGGTGGCATTGAGAATCATCGGCTTTTCGTTTTCCTTGAAGCGGGCAACGGTACATTCTTCCTTTTTGCCGTCAGTACCGACAACTATTTCCTGCTTAACTCTGCTTATGGTGAGGATTTTCTCTTCGCCCTGATTAAAGCTGTAAGCGCCGAGATAATCGGGATTTGTAAGTTTTTTCCAGTGTGTTTTTTCCATAAATTACTCATTCCTTTCTTCTGTAAGCCATTGAGGTATATTAAGTGTTCCCGGGATGTTTTCGTCTCCTCGGTAATCGTACCAGCATCCGGTCATTCTGCATTCGGCAACGAGACCGAGGTATTCTCTGTATTTGTCGTAACCCTTGATCAGAGCCTTTTCTTCGCCGTTGAATACTTCGTCAAAGTCGAGAACCAGAACGGCGTAAGGAGGCTTTTTTTCAACAGCAATAAAGACAAACTTATGAGGCTTCTTCTCGTAAAGCTCAACACCCGTAAGATACTGTGCAGGCTGAAGGTCGTAGCCGTATTTGAAAATGTCACGGATAAAGGCATCTATCTGCGCATTTTCACAGCTTTTAAGGTCAACCACCACAGAGCATTTTTTAAGGTCTGTACGGCAATCGGGACGGCATTTGACCTTAACTCCCGTATCTTCATCAGTCCAGTAATAAGAGGTTTCCTTCTCGCCGGAAAGAAGCAGCTGACAATAGGGGTCAGACATAACAGATGTGGCCATACCCGAGAGCATTTCATATTCCTCAAAGGTCAGTATCTGCAGATTTCTCTCTTCTGCCGCCCTTTTAAAGGCTCTGCCCCCTGCCGTTCTGCCGTCATAGTCCCGAGGCATTACGCAGTATTCCTTTTCAAATTTATCAGGCTCTAAAACAAGACAGTGAAAAGCCGAGCCTAAAATAAGAGCCTTGGTCTTCTCCACAGGAGCCTCAAGATATTCTTTGAAGTGTGCGGGGCTTTTGCTCATTCTGAAAAGCTGACTTCTGCCTATATGCTCTGAAGCGTGATAGACAGAGGCTTCATCTTTGACTTTGATTATCTTATCCAAATTCACTCACCTCACATATCATATCCGAAAACCAATCCATATCAGAAAGTGCCCACCTTGAGGCTTTATATGAATCGGCCTTTTTGCTTTCGGCTCCGAGAGAGCCTTGCTGAGCTGAGAGAACGATATTCCATAAAATTTCATTTATATCTCTGCCCGACAAAAGAACAAGCACAAGAGAATCAACCTCAGTCATAGCTTTTACATTACCTTTGTCGGAGCATTTTTTGACAAGGTCAAAATCTGTAGAAGCCATTTTAAGGCACTCCTCACATATATCACCGTGAAAGAGATTCTCCTCTTCGCTCTTTGTCTCTCCGCAAATTTTACATGTCTTTGCGCAGTCAAACTCTCCGCCGCAGCTATGAACCCAACAGCTGACCGTCTCTTCCGAATAACCGTCACCGACCGGATGCTTTTCGATCATTGTCGGAAGCTCATCAGCGAGAAATCCGCAACGGGTACATATATACTTCATACTTTATCGCCTTCTTCCATATATTTTTTCATCTGCCCTACCCTGCCCTGAAGCTCATAAAGGATTGTTTCCCAGTTAAGCAACAGAGCATCTCTTGTGGCACTTTTAGGCTGAGCTTTCAGCTTCTTTATTTTCCGCTGAATTACCGCTATATCCTGCTCGCATTCTTTGATGATTTCATCCATTACAAGCACCCCACCAAATCGAAGAGAGTCGGTACATCTCTCTGTGCATCGGCTTCCCTGCAGTAAGCTACACCGTCAGCGAAATAATCAGCATTAAGCTCACAGCCGTAGCCGTTACGGTTCATTTTTATGGCCGTCATAGGAACGGTGAAAAGCCCTGCGAAGGGATCATATACTGTTTCGCCCTCATTGGAGTATCGGTTTATAATTCTCTCGACTATGTCAATCTGTAAAGGACAGACATGCTGCACTTTGTTTTTCTGACTCTGTACTGTGTTGAGTGTTTTCATACGGTTCACATCGTCCCATATATCATCAGACCAACTGCCGGGAGCGACAACCATAAAGGATGAAGGCAGAGCTTTCTGTTTGTCAAGATTTTCCGCAAGCTCTACATGCTGTTTGTAGTCGTAGACATTATCTCTCGAAAACTGACGGTATACCTTCTGCAGCTTATCGACAGGTAATTTCCTAAGGTCTTCAGCGGAAATGTGAGAGTCTCCCGAGGAACGCCAGTATCCGTGAGCATCTATCTGCCATCTTGCCCTGGTGTATTCTTCCTTTGACTTGGTTACAGGTACATCGGCATAGCCGTTTGAGGTATCCGTAGGAAGCTTTCTGAAAAGCAAGATATATTCGGGACAGCCTACTCCCATCTTGGTACCGTCCTTGCACTGCTCGCTCCATCCGAGACGGTAGGTCTGTCTGTTTTCTCTTACCACATCGGTGCAGACCGTTATCATACCGAAATACTGAAAACCGTGTTTCATATAGTGAGATATACAAAGAGCATGAAAAGGCTCAATTGTGGGAAAGCCTGCGCCCGTAACATTACCGAAAAGAACTCTGTCCTTTACATGACAGGCAAATACTCTTCCCGGCTTAAGTACACGGAGAAGCTCGGGAGAAAGATAATCCATCTGTTCGAAAAACCTCTCTGTGTTTTTGTTATGGCCGAAATCGTTATATGAAGGTGTGTATTCATAGTGGTTACTGAACGGAATAGAGGTATGTATAAGGTCGATACTGTTATCCGCCATCAGCTGTGTCTGTAAAACACAGTCATTATTTACGGCTATGAAATGCTCACCCTTGACAACATTACTCTCAATGCCGATACTTCTGCGAAGACTGTCAGCTCTGCCCGTATCTGAAAGACCGTACTTTTTGACTATCTCTGTCATTTCTTCCATAAGCTTATCGTGCTGCTTCCACTTTTCGAGCAGTACCTTCAGTATCTCCTGCTCCTCCTGCATATAGATAACATCAATGATTACCTCTTCTGTCTGCAAGAATCGGTATATACGGTGAATAGCCTGTATGAAATCATTGAACTCGTAGTCTATACCGAGGAATATGGCTCTGTGACAGTGCTTCTGGAAATTACATCCGCTGCCGGAGATTTCCTTCTTTGTGGCAAGAAGCCTTGTTCTGCCCTCAGCGAAGTCGATAACTCTCTTTTCCCTCTTATCCAGGTCAAGAGAGCCGTAAATCTCAACTGCTTCCGGGAGAGCCTTCTTTATGGAGTGCCTTTCAGCCTCAAGGTCGTGCCACAGAATAAAATGTTCACCGGGAGCAGAATCGACTATCTCCTTCATCTTCTCTGTTCGGGCATCTATACTCTCATTTTTGATTTTTGCCGCCGCCTTAAGAGAAACAGCTGCATCCACGGTCATTGTTATCTGTCCGTCCTTCTCCTCTCTCACGGAAGGGCCTTTATCAATTCTGTGATAATTCACTTTCAGCTCCGGTAAATCGTAACCCTCATCGGAATAACCTAAATCGGAAGGCTTCGAAACAAAGAGAGCAAATGATGAAAGCCACAGCCAGAACTCTTTTTCCATGTGCGGATAAAGAGTAAGATTATTTGCCTTGGTGCTGTCTCTTTTGAAAAATCTTGTCAGAGCCTGTCCTGTATCCATAACCTCAAGATAGCCGGCATAATGTATCAGCTCCTTGTACCTGTTCGGTGACGGTGTGGCCGTGTTGACTAACTTATACGGAACGCCCTTGAATTTATCAAGAAAGGTCTGATAGGTCTTGCTTCCGAAGGAACGAAGCACCGCCGCTTCATCGAGAGAAGTAGCCGTGAAATATGTAGGGTCTATATCTCCGTCTCTCACTCTTTCATAATTGGTGCAGAGAATATCAGCATCAGCTGCTTTGACCTCTTCCATATTACGGACATATACGGGGGCAGGAATACCAAGGAGCTTCTCTGCATCGTGAGTAAATTCCTGTTTAACGCCTAAGGGCATTACGATAAGAGCTTTACCGCCCTTATGCTTAATGACGAGGCGGCAGAATTCG
>JAZUOC010000086.1:0-1839 GCA_045604465.1 Acutalibacteraceae bacterium | reverse complement strand
TACTTAAATTGCTCGACTGGTCAAAGGAGGAAATCCTCGACACACTCGATCTGGCTGACAAGCTCAAGGCAGAGAAGAAAGCAGGGATAAAGCATCCTCTTCTCGAAGGCAAAACCCTCGGTATGATTTTCCAGAAATCATCTACCAGAACGAGAGTTTCCTTTGAGGTAGGTATGTATGACCTCGGCGGTACACCTCTCTTCCTTTCCTCTAAGGATTTACAGATAGGCAGAGGTGAGCCTGTCCAGGATACAGCGAGAGTTCTTTCCCGTTTTCTCGACGGTATTATGATCAGAACCTTCGATCAGCAGGAGGTAGAGGATCTGGCAAAGTACGGCTCCATCCCCATAATAAACGGTCTTACGGATTTCTGTCATCCCTGTCAGGTTCTCGCTGACCTTCAGACTATCCGTGAATATAAAGGCTCCCTCGAGGGCAGAAAGCTCTGCTACATAGGTGACGGAAACAATATGGCAAACAGCCTCATCGTCGGCTGTCTCAAGGTAGGTATGAAGGTAGCCATCGCCTGTCCTAAGGGCTACGAGCCTGATGACGGTGTAGTAGAATGGGCGAAGGAAAACGGCGACCTTCTCATCACCGAGGATATTCTCGAAGCCTGTAAGGGTGCTGACGTGCTTTACACAGACGTGTGGGCATCCATGGGACAGGAAAGCGAAGCAGCAAAGAGACAGAGAATTTTTAAGAATTATCAGATTAACGACGACGCAGTAAATGCCGCCAACGAAGGCGTAATGGTTCTCCACTGTCTTCCTGCTCACAGAGGCGAGGAAATTACCGATAAGGTTCTCGAAGAGCATGCAGATCAGATTTTCGATGAAGCGGAAAACAGACTTCACGCACAGAAAGCAGTTCTCGTAAAGTGCTTTCTTGACTGATAAACGATGAATTTTAACAGAAAGGATTTCACTTTTGTGATAAAGGTCTAATGTATGAAAAAGCGTTATTTGGTTTTACAGGACGGCACAGCTTTTGAGGGCTACGCCTTCGGTGCCGACAGCGAAAATATCGGTGAACTCGTTTTCACTACGAATATGGTCGGTTACATCGAAACTCTTACTGATCCCTGCTACTACGGTCAGATCGTTATGCAGACCTTCCCCATGGTAGGTAACTACGGCATCATCGAATCCGACTTCATCGGTCAGCCTAAGCTTCACGGCTATGTGGTAAGAGAATGGTGCGAGGCTCCCTCTAACTTCCGCTGTGAATATGACCTTGACACCTTCCTTAAAAATAACGGAATCCCCGGTATTTACGGTGTGGACACCAGAGAGATAACGAATATCATCCGTGACGGCGGTACAGTCAATGCTAAAATCTGCGATGAGCTTCCCGAGTCCTTCGATGATATAAAGGAATTTAAAATCGTTTCTGCCGTGGAAAACACGGGCAGCACTGAAAAAAGTGAGTTTGTACCGACAGGGGACCGGAAAAAGCATATCGCTGTCGTTGACCTTGGTTCTACTAAGAATATGGAACAGGCTCTCATGGAAAAAGGCTACAAGGTAACTCTTCTTCCTTATAATTTCAAAGCAGACGAGGTAGACGCTGACGGTGTGATTATTTCCGAAGGCCCCGGCTGTCCCAAGGCAAATGCCGGCATAATCGCTGAGGTAGGCGCTCTTATGGGCAAGCTTCCCATTTTCGGTATAGGTCTCGGACATCAGCTTATGGCTCTTTCACAGGGCGCAGACACGGAAAAGCTTCCCTACGGTCACCACGGCTCGAATCAGCCTGTTAAAATCGTCGGCACTCCCCGTACTCTTATCACTACTCAGAATCACGGCTATGTGGTTAATAAGGACAGCGTGAAAGAAG
>JAZUOC010000085.1:0-6105 GCA_045604465.1 Acutalibacteraceae bacterium | reverse complement strand
GTCATATCATAGTCTCTTTTGAGGATGTCTGCAATATCCTTCTGACTTAGTCTGTGGTCAGCATCGGAATACTTGCGGAGAACATCGAGGATGTTTAGTATGAGGAGTTTTTTAGGTTGTTTCATAATCAAACCGCCTTAGTCTGCTTTGATGATAATATAATAACACTTGATGATTATTATTGCAACATCAGATGAGTTAAAAACAGTGCATTGTCAAAACAACTTTCGTTTGGTTATTGAACAATTCTAAAATTATGATATAATAAACACAGCCAAGGAGGTGAAACCAATGGCATACACAGAGCTTATCAAAAACTTTGAGCGAATCCGTGACTATATGAGAGAGTTTTATGTTTACGGCTTTAAAAGCAGGGATGAGTATGACAAAAAGAGCGCCCGTTCCTATGATAACGAACGCCGCAGAATAGAAAGCTATCTCGGTGAATATATGGGCTTTCGTCAGAGCGAAAAAGGTAAGAATGTTTTTCTTTCTATAGACAGCCGTTCGGTTTCACATAATCCGCTTTACAGTGTGCTTAAATCAAAAAGCTTTACCGATGGTGATATAACACTGCATTTTATTATTTTTGATATTTTGCATTCACCCGAGGTTACTCTGTCACTTAATGAGATAACAGATAGAATTGACAGAGAATACCTTTCCTGTTTTAACGATCCGATGGTATTCGATGAGTCAACTGTCCGCAAAAAGCTTAAAGAATATGTTGAACTCGGACTGGTACAGTGTCGTAAGGAAGGTAAGAAGGTTTTATATTCAAGATGTCCGGATGCCGACATATCCAACCTGTGTGATGTCATATCTTTTTTCAGCGAAGCAGGACTCTGCGGTGTAGTTGGTAGCTTTCTGCTTGATAAAATTCCTTACAGTGAGGATTGTTTCTCTTTCAAGCACCACTACATAACCCACGCTCTTGAAAGCGAGATTCTGTATAAGATTTTTGATGCGATTTCACAGAAAAGAATTCTCACAGTAACAAATACATCGCGCCGTACACAAAATGACCGCAGAGAAGAAATAGTACCCCTGAAGGTGCTAATCAGCGTTCAGAACGGCAGGAGGTATCTTGCCGCGTATTCAATAAACTACAAGTATTACAAGGTTTACCGTCTTGACTATCTCAGCGACATAGTTATGGGCGAAGCTTACAGTGCATTTGACGAAAAAAGAGAAAAATTCTCTCTAATGCAAAAAAATATGTGGGGTGTTGTCTGTGATGAAAGACGACCTCTTGAACATATTGAATTTACTGTACATATAGGCAAGGATGAAGAATATATTTATCGCAGACTTTTAAGAGAAAAGAGATGTGGTACAGTAGAGAGAATTGATGAAAGAACTTGCCGTTTCTCTGCTGATGTTTACGACTCAAGTGAGCTTAATCCCTGGATTCGTACCTTTATAGGCAGAATTGAAAACATAGAGTATTCCAATAAGCTTTACGAAAACCGATTCAATGCGGACTTGCAGGATATGTACCGCCTTTATGGCTTAGGAGGTGAGGAATAATGCTCTTTCACGAGATTTACGGCTGTTACTATAATGCCGTTGCCCAAATTCTCCGTCAGGCTGTTAAGGGTGAGATTACAGAAAAAGAAATGCAGAAAACTGTTGCTGAAAAAGCCTTTTCGGAAAGTTTTCTTACTGTGATACCATCACTCAAAGACGAAAAATGGCAACTGCTGAAAAAGGATTTATCCACACCTATTAAAAATGAGCCGTCTATGCCTTTGTCTGATTTACAAAAGCGGTGGCTGAAGGCGATAAGCCTTGACCCGAGAGTTAAGCTTTTTGATGCGGATTTCAGTTTCCTTGACGGTATAGATCCTCTTTTTACAACTGATGATTATTCTGTTTTTGACAAGTACAGTGATGGGGATGATTTTGAAAATGAAAACTACATAAATGTTTTCCGTACACTTATGTATGCTATCAAGAATAAAAAGAAAGTTAAAATCGGTTATCACGGGGCAAAGGGAACTTTCCGCATTTTTGTAGGTGATCCTTATAAAATGGAGTATTCAGAAAAGGATGACAAATTCAGGGTTCTTATTCGCTCTTGCAGAAACGGACCGATGTTAAGGGTTGACGGAATAGAAAGTGTAACCGTTATTGGTGATGCTTTTGCCGAAAATACACGAGAGGTGCTTGAAAGCACAGAGCACATAACTCTGGAGCTTCTCGACCACAGAAACGCTCTTGAAAGAGTAATGCTTCATTTTGCACACTTTAAAAAAGAGGCTGAAAAAATCGGTGATGAAAGATACCGTATAAAGATTTTCTATGACGCTTCTGACGAAACGGAGCTTGTTATCAGAGTTTTATCATTCGGGCCTTTTGTTGAGGTAACAGAGCCGCAGAATTTCAGAAATCTTATTATAGACCGCCTGAAAAGACAAAAAAATATTCAAAATAAAGAGTTGTGAGCTTGATTTTCGTCAAGTTCGCAACTTTTTTTCCGTGAAAAAACAGTTTCTTATTGGTAGAATATGGTTGTAAAGTTGCTTCGGATAGTGTCTGAACTCACTTCGGTGCACGAGGATTTTCCAAAGTGTATGCCTGAAGGACTTTGCGCTTGGCAATCGAGAGAGTCCCAAAAACTCATAGTCGATGAGGTTCAAATCCTCTTTGTGGACTTTTAATCCACCCTTTACGCGGGTTCGAATCCCGCCGTACGTAATTATAACGTATCGCCAGTGGTTTGGTAAGCCGTAACCGGCAAAAGAGAAAACGGTACACTTTATGTGTGCGAGAACGTTTTTTAAGCAAACAGTTGCTCCGCATTATACGGATTTATTCTGTATCGGCAGTACATTTCTCGCCTTGCCCGAAAACAGATACCGTAATGATGACATTCAAGCCAAAAGTAATCTTTCCGCTTGGATTGCCATGTTACTTAAGTATTCGGCCGTTTGATTTGTATGAGCGACTGTAACGAAAATTTAACCTTAGGAGGGTATTACATATTATGAAAAAGATAGTTATTAACGAAAATCAAAAAGGTTTGCTTTTCAAAAACGGAAGATATTCAAAAATGCTTGACGCGGGTAAGTATCATATTCTTGGTGGCAGCAGAGTAGATATTCTTAATGTTAAGGATGCAATTGTATCGGAAAGAGCTTCACTTGAAACACTTCTTAAAGATGAGAAAATCAAAGAAGCTGTATCTGTAGTTGAAGTTAAAGATGAGCAGCTTGCACTACATTTTGTTGACGGAAAATTTACGGGTGTTCTGCCTCAGGGTAAATACGCCTTTTGGAAAATGGAAAACACCCATGAATTTAAAATGGCAGATATTTCTTCACCTTATGTTAATAAAGAAATTCCTGATTACATATTCGCAAAAATACCTATTAAATACTATGTAAGAATAAATGTTGTTCAGGACCACAAGGCACTTCTATATTTTAACAATAAGTTTGAAAAAATTCTTGACCCCGGTGTTTACTACTTCTGGAAAAATTCTGTGGATATTGGTGTAAAATTTATTGACACCCGTCTTACACAGATGAATATTACCGGTCAGGAAATTCTGACACACGACAAGGTTGCCCTCAGAATAAACTTTGTTTGTAACTATAAGGTTACAGATTACATAAAAATTCATACAGAAATCGACGACTATATTGAACAGATACATATAACTTGCCAGCTTGCACTTCGTGAATATGTTAGCAAGCATAAGTTTGATGAAATACTTGAAAACAAAGAACAGATGACTGCTTTTGTTTTTGAAAAGCTTAAATCAAAAGAAAAAGAGTTGTTTGTTGAATTCAAGGATGCTGGTGTTAAGGATATTATCCTTCCCGGTGAAATCCGTGACATTATGAATACGGTTCTGATAGCGGAAAAGAAAGCGCAGGCTAATGTTATCACACGCCGTGAAGAGGTTGCCTCAACAAGGTCACTTCTTAACACTGCAAAGCTTATGGATGAAAACAAAACCCTTTATAAACTTAAGGAGCTTGAATTCCTTGAGCGTATCTGTGAAAATGTTGGTAATATCGAAATCAGCGGTAAAGGCGATGTTCTTACACAGCTTGCTGAAATACTGCAGAGTAAAGGTGCATAACCTTTTTCGGTACTGCTATATGTAAATTTGAGTTGCGAGTCTGATGAATTATCTCATTCTCGCAACTTTTTTTCCGTGAAAAATTAAAGCTTACTTGGTAAAATATAACTGTAAGATGAAAGAGGAGGTAAGTTCTATGACAATAGAGCAAGCGTTTTACTTTAAAATTATGCTTATATGCGGATACAGTGATGAACTGTTTGAATACATTGAAAATACTCTGAATGAACAGACTTCCTATGAGGAAGTGCTTGTTGACCTTGCCTTCTGCGGCTATAATGAAAAACAAATGTTGTCTGTTTTAGAATTATACATACGACAAAAGAAAGAAAAAGTTGATTTCGATATCGTTGTTGACAACATATTCAGCTTTCTTCAGAATAAATATCTTGACAGTGAAACATCTGTTGAATCTTTGGTCAAACTGATGTACCGAATAGGCCAACTTTCAGATTTAAATGATGAGCGTACAGAGCCTTGGTTTACAATGATGATTTTTGAAACGCTTTATGAGGATGCAGAAGACGGTTATATAGATAAAGACGGTTATCTTGCGTGTTTGAAGTCCTTTATATTTGAAAGAGAATATTGTAGTGATGTTCAATTTTACAAACTATAAAACAACAATCAAGAATTAAAATCTATTTACAAAATCTGATAAACAAACTAAAATTAAAATCATAGAAAGGAAGATAACTATGTTAGAAATCAGCGGAAAGTTTTGTACCGCAAAGGTTTTTATTGATACAGTTGAAGATACTGCCAAGGAGCAGATAAAGACACTCTGTGACCAGAGCTTTGCCGAAGGATGTAAAATCCGCATTATGCCTGACGTTCACGCAGGCGCAGGATGCGTAATCGGCTTTACAGCTAACCTTGGTGCAAGGGTTATTCCTAACATTGTCGGTGTTGATATCGGGTGCGGTATGCTTACGGTTGATCTTGGTTTTAATGATGTAGATTTTGAAAAGCTCGACTGTATTATAAGAGAAAAAATTCCTTCCGGTAAGGATGTTCAGCCCGGCAGACTTATCCGTTTGCCCGAGATACAGAATCTTCATTGCTACAGAGAGCTTAAGGATGCCAAAAGACTTGAGAGAAGCGTAGGCTCGCTTGGTGGCGGTAATCACTTCATTGAGATTGATGTTGACGATGAAGGAAGAAGATATCTTGTTATTCACTCGGGCAGCCGTAATTTGGGCAAGCAGGTTGCTGATATTTATCAGAAAATGGCTATTGAAATTCACCGTGGCATTGAGGAGTATTGGGCAGAGCGTGACAGAGTAATTACCGAATACAAGGCTCAGGGCAGAAGAAAAGAAATAGAAGCAACATTAAAGGAAATGAAGAAAGCCTTTCAGTTAAAGGTTACAGAAGTTCCTGAAGAGCTTTGCTATCTTGAGGGTAAATACCGTGATATGTATCTTCACGATATGCAGTTCTGTCAGCAGTTTGCTCACCTTAACCGTTTTATGATGGCTAAGCTTATACTTAATAACCTTTTTGGCAAAGAGGTTGAGGATTTTGAGCATTTTGAAACGGTGCACAATTACATTGATATGGAATCAAACATAATCCGTAAGGGTGCAGTATCGGCTCAGGAAGGTGAAAAGCTTCTTATCCCTATCAATATGCGTGACGGAAGCCTTATTTGTGTCGGCAAGGGCAATGAGGACTGGAACTGTTCGGCTCCTCACGGTGCGGGCAGACTTTTCAGCAGAAATACTGCAAAGGATAAGTTTACCGTTGAAGATTTTCATAAGAGTATGGAAGGAATTTTCAGTACTTGCATCAGCGACAGAACTCTTGACGAAAGCCCTATGGCGTATAAGAATATGGATGATATAGTTAACAACATTACTCCTACGGCAGATATTATTAAGGTTATCAAGCCTGTGTATAATTTCAAGGCTGAGTAAGCAAAAGAGCAGAGGGTGAAAGCTCTGCTCTTAATTGTTATGTCAGGTGTATATTAACTCATTGCAGACTATTTCTCGTGCCCTCAAAGTCGG
>JAZUOC010000084.1:0-7393 GCA_045604465.1 Acutalibacteraceae bacterium | reverse complement strand
GACTTATATGAAAAATACCTGTACTTTTTTCGGGCATCGAGATGCGCCCGAAAGCATACGCTACGATTTAAAGCAGACACTCATCGACCTTATAGAGAATAAAGGTGTTGAATGGTTTTATGTGGGACATAACGGAAGATTCAACGCTATGGTTCTCGAGGAATTAAAGCTGTTTTCTTCTGTGTATGAGCATAACTGCTCTTTTGAAGTTTCTTATCAGAAACTGCTCTTTGCACTTAACATACCATCTTCATCAAAAGATAATGATACAGTATAAGTTTCTTCACTTCCGTCAGTATAATTTATCTTAACTGTTATTTCATCTTTTACTGCAGATAAAGGTGTATCGGGGGAAACATTGAAAGTGTTTAACAAACTGTCAGATAAGAACCACTCTATACGGATGCCGTCGATGCCTTTATACAGCTCCTCATATTCTTTTCCTGTTACCGTTATTGAAGTTCCCTGCTTTATTGTTTTGTTGTATTCTGAAAGCGATCCGCCGAGCTTGCTTTTATCCGAAACAGTAAGTATGCCGTTTTCTGTGCAGGATATGGTTACGTTATCCACATGCTCACCGTTTTCAATTTTAATTTTGATAATGTCTGCAGTACCGAAATAAACTGTTGTATCCTCCTGTCTTCCCTTGAGAAGCCAGTTGCAGTCCTTGCCGTAAAGACTTAAAAGCCTGTCCTTAAGCCTTTGCATAACTGCATCCTTTTCATTAGGTGTCATTCCCTTGGTGTCCTCAGCCATAAGAATACCACCCATAGGAAGTGTAACATCATAGCTTTTGTTTACGGTTGTTTCGCTTTCAGAGGCTGCACTTGCTACCACAAGGAAGGCGCTTCTGTGGGGAGAGTTTTCCGTTATTGCGGAGGTAGCTTGATTTTTCGACTGTGTATTATTGGAATTGAAAGAAAAAACTGACACAAACATTATTGCAAATGCACAGGTGAAAGCGGTAAAGCCGAGAATACGGTTACGCATTATTTTTCTCTCTTCTCTTATATCGTTGACCCTGCATAAAATACCCTGTGCCATTTCTTTATCGGTTTTCATAAATGAAATCCTCCTTTTCAAGTTTAGTTTTCAATGATTTTTTTGCTCTGTGCAAAAGTACAGAAGTATTCTTTTTCGACTTTTTAATTATCTTTGATATTTCTTCAATGCTGAACTCCTCAAAATAAAATAAAGTCAGTACGTTTCTGTAATCGGGGTTGATGCTTTCAAGAGCATCGTGTACGGCTCTTTTTTCCTCGTCTTTAATATATAGCTGAAGTAACTGCTCCTCTTCAACGGCGAGATTGATTATTCCCTCTATAGGCACATCTCTGCCACAGGGATTTTTTCTCATCCAGTCCAAAGCAGTATTTCTTCCTATCGTGTAAAGCCAGGTTTTAAAGGAAGCCGCATTTTTGTTCTTTGGTTTTTTGATTAAAAGCTTGACGAAGGTTTCCTCGGTAAGATCTTCCGCTATAACAAAGTTGTTGACTATAGAATTAATATAATTCTGCAGACCGGGTCTGTATTCGGAGATGATCTCAACCAGAGCCTCCTCGTCGCCTTCAAGGAAACGGTGGTAGCTACCTGCACCGATGTTCATAGGCTCCTCCTTTCTGAAGACTTTTTTGTGTCCTCATCTATTACACGAATGTAAAAGAAATTTATTACACTTAAAATTATACTTTTGACAAACAAATCTTAAAAAGTTTCACAAAACATCAAAAAAACCACAGAGACCTGTGAAATCTCTGTGGGTAATTTGTTTTGTTATGCGAACACAGCCGTGTCACTACGGTAATTATACTGTAACCTTACGGGATGTCGTGGTCGCCATCCCCTACGATAATAACGTTAAAATGGCGGTGTATCGCTTGTTGTTTTATGAAATCTTCCCCGCGATTGAGAATTGAGAATTGAGAATTGCGAATTAATTAAGCTTCCTTGACAGCCTCTTCTCTCTTAGCTCTTACGTGAGCGTAGATGGGCTCAAGTCTTTCCTTGGTGAGAGGATAGCCGAAGCGCATAAGAAGCCATACACCTGTGTAAACGAAGGCAGGAATGATGGTGCAGATAAACATTATCTTCTTACTTGTTCCGTTCGCTTCGATGAAGCCGATACCTGCTACATCCTTGTCATACTTTGCCCACTGGAGAAGGTAGAGACCGAGAGTATCAGCGATGGTCTGACCGAACTTACGTGAGAAGGTGTAAACAGCATAAACAGCACTTTCGTTTCTGATACCCGTAGCATATTCCTGATAGTCGATAACGTCCATAACCACTGCCCAGCAGGTAAGGCTGACGAAGGTGTAGCCCATACCGATGATGAAGAGAGTTGTCATATAAATCCAGGCAGGAAGTCTGCCGTTTACGGGATCGAGCATATCAAGAATTGACTGATTATTTGCTACAAAAGCGATGGCTACAGAAGCGATAGCCGAAACGATGGTAGCCTTACCGCAGAGCTCTTTCTTACCGTATTTGGCTGAAAGCTTACCAATGAAGGGAAGAAGAAGAACTGTGGGAAGATAGGTACATACAGTACCGAGCATACTGAGATTTGTGTTTTCGAAATAGTTCTTATAAAGATATGCATTAAAGGAGCCGAACTGAAGCTGACCGCTGATAAGCACACCGGCTAAAGCTACAGTAACGAAGGGTCTTGACTTAAGAAGACCGAGATAGGTAGCCTTGAAGTCGATTTTCGGATCCGCCTCAGAGGGAATTCTTTCCTTAGTTGATTTAAAGCCCCAGAGATAGAAAATGAGAGACAGCACAGCCATAGCCACACCGAAAATAAACATTTTATTTCCGTCTGCCTGCTGAACCTGTTTACCGTTTACCTCGATGTTATTATAAATGAACATAGGGGCTATGAAAAGAACTACCGCACCGCCGATGCCCGAGCCGATGCTGCGGAAGGTGGAAAGAAGGCTTCTGCCTGCAGGGTCATCGGTAATAACAGAGGCAAGAGAACCGAAAGGAATGTTCATACCTGTGTACATCATACCGTAGAAAATGTATGTAACATAAGCCACAAGAAGAAGGATGCCTTCGCTCAGACCAAGCTTATGATAGGGTGCAAAGCACAGAAGTGTGGAGAGAGCGAGAGGGAATGAAACCCATTTGAGATAGGGACGGAACTTTCCGTTTTTGCTCGGTGCTCTCTTCGCTACCATAGCACCCCAGATGGGATCATTAACACAGTCCCATATACGGGTAACCATAAACATAGTACCTGCTTTACCTGCAGATATACCGATAACGTCCGTAAGAAAAACCTTAAGGAAGCTGGAAATATAAGTGAGGTTAAACATATTACCTGCTTCGGCGATAGTATAACCTGCCGCCTCCTTGATGCCTATTTTATTAGGATGGTTATTTACGGGCTTTTCTTTTTTTACTTTTTCTTTTGCCATTGTCATTCTCCTTTGCTTGATTTATGAAAAGAATCCTTCTTTTATGGTGATTTCACCGGGCGTGAATCCGGCTTTTTCTATGGCCTCTATTATGAGCTTGTCATCCACATCTTTTTTCATGGAAGCCGTGACAAGATTTTTCTCACAGTCAGCCTTCACCTTAGAGATACCCTCTATTTGAGAAAGAGCCTTCTCTGCAGCCTTGGCACAGTTAGTACAGTGCATACCGGTAACGCTGATTATTTTTTTCATTCCGCACCCCTTTTCACCGTGTATTTCATACAGATATTAGAATACTACTTTGAAAGAAAAAATGCAACCTTATTTTGAAAAATAACCTTTAAAATCCTCACCTGACAGGTTTAATTTTATTCGTGGTGATGATATCCGCACCGAAAAGCACCATAATATCCTTATAGACCGTATTATCCACCGTCCACGCCGCTATCTTCACATTATTCCTTCTCGCATAGGAAAGAGCTGAAAGGCTCTTATATAAAAGCAAATGATGGAAATTAATACCTGCATTATTTCTTATGCACCAATCGATGCTGTCCTGTGTAACGTCAGTTATCAGCAGCATCATCTGACATTCGCTGTCCAGCTCTCTGTACTTTTCGAGGTATTCTCTGTCGAAGGAAATAATGACACCCTTTTCGGAAAGTCCCCTTTCATCGAGACATTCTTTAAGGTCAGGCAGATACTGCATATCACACTTTTTGATTTCTATAACGGGGATAATATCATACTCCTGTGCATATTCCAGCGCCTCCTCCAGAGAAGGAATCCACGGTTTTTCGGCAAGATACTCAAAATCTTCATTTCCGTTACCGCCGTCAACCTTAAGCTTTCTGATTTCTTCGAAGGTAAAATCCTCCACATTACCCGTACCGTCAGTCATTTTGTCTACAGTATCGTCATGAATTACCACCCACTTACCGTCCTTAGTGGTGTGAATATCGAATTCATATCCGTCAAAGCCTGCTTCAGCGGCATCATAAAAGGCCGGACCTGTATTCTCCGGAGAAACTGAGGAAAAACCCCGGTGTGCCACGAGAAGGGGCGCATCCTTCATATGCGAGGAAAGAGAAAATCCGTCGCTTACCGTCGTAGACACCTTACAGGGAACAATAATCAGAACGATCAGTAAAATAATAACCGCAAAAGATATTAACGCTCTTTTTGATCTTTTCTTTGTTTTCTTTTTCATTTTTAACCCTCCTGCTTTTTTACAGGAAAATTATACATCACCGAAAAGAAAATATCAATAGAACGGGGTATTCTTATTTTTTATAAGCTATCTTGTATGCATTGGGATAGACTGAAACGAATTCATTCAGAAGTGTTCTGGTGTTTGAGCCGGGATCATTGATAGTAAAATTACCTGCTGAAAGCGAGGATGTGCTTTTACTGTGTCCCGTGATAACCACCCAATGCTGTGAGCCGTTCGATTTTTTCATTCCTAAAATAACGGGCTTGCCCTTACTGAGCTGTGCATATATTTTCGAAAGATAATCCGAAGAAGAGACAAGCTCCGTCACATAATCCGTCGGCCAGTAAAGCATACCCGAGGAGGAATAGGTAAGCTTTTTTACCATATCGGCAGGGGTAACTGTCTTCCCGAGATGAAAGCTTTCTGTCATAGCCAGAGCCGTAGTGGTACATCCGCTGGACCTAATTGTATCACCCTGCGTGCCTATTTTAATATTCGCCCACCGTGAATCGGTCTGTTTGAAGGATGGCACGGAAAGAGAGATTTTTTTATAGGTGCTTTCAGCTTTAAGAGGCGAAAGATATGCAGAGCTTACATAGCCTGTACTGCTTCCGTTATAAAGTATTCTGGTGAAGGAATTTTTCTCGGAGAGCCTCAGAACTACCGTTCCTTTGGCAAGAGTGGTCTTTATCTCCGAGGTAGCACTCGCCGAAGAGCGAACATTAAGATTTCCGCTCTGTGTAGCTACATACATCACCTCAGAGGTAAGGGTGTCAATGTAATTTCCGTGTGCATAGGCTGTTTTGCCCTTAGCGTACTCGACCTTCCACCATGAGCCCTCTTTTTTTAAAAGGGTGAGGTATTTCCCTTTTTTCATCTGCTTTACCACCTCAGAGGAGGTAGAAGCGCTTTTTCTTAGATTCAGTGCCGTGCTTTCCGTGGCTACCCTGCCCGCCTTCGAGGAGGCATCGGCAGCAGAGACACCGGAAGTAAACAGCGATAAGGAGACACATAATATCATTACATACATAAGTGCCTTTAAGTGTTTTTTCATAGTCAGTTCAATCATAAGCAGAAATAATCTGCTTTCCTTTCTTTGGTTTTTGTTCCCGGACAAAGGTTTTTCCTCGGGAAACATTTTAACATATAAAGCCCTGTTTTTATAATGTAAATAATGGAATTAACAAACTGTCTTTTTCTTTTTTTGATTTTCCTATTGAACATTTTAAAAAAATATGCTAATCTAATAAGGAATAGAATCAAATGCGACCGAAAGGATGATACATAATGTTAGAGCAGGTAGAAAATAAAATTCTGGAGCTGAAAAAAATTCAGGCAGAAGAATACTATAAAAGAAAGGATGCTGACCTTCAGGCATGGGGGCTCACCTATAAAACCGACGGGAACAAGGTCACTCCCATCATCGTTACCGACGAAGAATACGAAGCTCTTATCAAAGCATCAAACGGTGTAGACCATGTAGGCAGAAATCCCTTTGCCAAAACGCTCAATGTCCTGTCATACATTTCAGCAAGCGCCGGTGCAGTTTCCGGTGCAGTAGTAGCTGCTCTTTCCGATGAGCTTGCTTTCGTTTATTTCACACTCTGCCTCGTAGCAGGTCTCGTAGTAGGTGTTACCTTCAAGGGTATGAGCGAAATTCTTAAGCTTTTACAGCAAATTATCGACTCCAAGCCCAACGAAAAGCCCGAAGATCTTGCTCTGGCCGCAGAGCAGGCAAAAACTCAGCAGAAAAAAGCTCCCCAGCCTAAAGCACAGCCCGTTCAGGCTCAGGCACAGCCTGTCCAGCCTCAGCAGGCAGTTTATCAGCCTGTATTCACCACCTATCCCGGCGGCCCTGCCGTTTACACACAGCAACAGCCTGTTTATGTTTATCAGCAGCCCGTTCAGCCTCAGGCTCAGCAGCCTCAGCAACCTCAGACAGGCTTCAGATACGGTGAGCAGAAATAATTCGCATAACCCCTCCGTCAGACTACCGTCTGACACCTCCCACTTTCAGGGGAGGCTCTGCGTTGTGGCTCCTTCGGTGCTATTATAACGCAATCGCGGGGAATATTTACGAAACCAAGCAAAGGTATTCCGCCACTTTTACGGATATTACCGTAGGGACACGGCGTGCCGTGACCGCAGAACAAGAAATCACCCACAGAGATTCACGGTCTCTGTGGGATTTTTTTATTCCTCTTTATACAGGTTTATTACGGTTTTGTTCTGCTTTTCGGCTAATGTTTTGAACTTATATGCTCCGCCCCAGGTTTTCCTCACATAGGTTACCACATAATCCGATTCCTCAACCATCCATCTGTTACGGCGGTCCATGGTGTACCTTTTCGATGTGCTTTCGAGGTTAGCGTCGGGATAAAACAGTCTGAAATCCTCCACACCATCTATTCTGAATTTTTCGTCAGGCATAGTGTAAATTACCACCTGATAGCAAATATGGGTATATACGGTAGAAAACAGCTTTACTTCCTCGATTACCATAGCATCAAATCTTCCGTTATGTCCCACATAAAACCATTCAACACCTTTATTCTCTATAAGGTCGATGAGTGTCTACTTTAAATCGTAGCGTATGCTTTCGGGCGCATCCCGGTGCCCGAAAAAAGTACAGGTATTTTTCATATAAGTCACCTCTTTTGTCCAGTATAGCGAACAATATTTTAACTCACTATAACATAAAATAATATTGTTTGCAACCTATATTGGACAAAAAAACAGAGGTGGGTTATGGAAC
>JAZUOC010000083.1:0-4557 GCA_045604465.1 Acutalibacteraceae bacterium | reverse complement strand
ATTTCAGCGCCGTAGAAAGCGACTCCGTACTGACCCTTCCACACCTGGATAAGCCAGTTTTTCTTTCCGTAATCAAACTTTAATCTCACAGTATCGAAAGCGATAAAAGCCGCAGGAGATACCGCATCAAAGGCCTGATTATAGCCTATCGTTCTCTGCCACGGATCAGATCCGGTGTAAAAGCATTTTTCATCGGGATCGTAAAGATATCCCGCTATACCGCTTTCATCGAGAGTCCTGTCAACCTCACCGGTAGAAACGAAATATGCGGCAAGATCACCGATAACCCGTTTTGTCGTACCGAGAATTTCCTTTATAATAGCCATCGTGTCATATTCTTTTTTATCTGATGCCTGAGTGACTGCAGGTGTGCTTACATAAGTAGCTTCACTTTTTTCCGCACTGCCCGCCTGAGAGTACAGATTCAGCGGCAGAGCGCACACCAGCATCAGCACACACATCAAAAGAGCTGTCTTTTTTATTAGTTTCTGTTTCATTTTATTGTCTCCCGAAATACTTAATAGGTATTTTAACACATAAGGCGTAAAAAATCAACACAGAATGACTTTTTATTACCAAAACAGATGCTTTCTGTCAAAAAAAGAGTACAGCCGAAGCTGTACCCAAAAGCACTGTTAATGATATGAAATGTAAACATCGAGTCCCTTTACCGAATAGCTTAAGCCGACTGTCTTTTCAGCTGCACTTTCAAGTGCCTTTCTGAACTCAGTGAGCATAGCGTAATTTTTCATGGTGATTCTGGTATCTACACTCAGTCTGTAAAACTCGCCTGAAACATTACCGGGAATGAAGCCTGTACACCACCAGTATAAGCCGTAAGGTCTGGAGAACTTTTTGACACCGTCACGATAGAAATCCATAGACATCTTAAGCATATCCTCATCCGAAGCACAGTAATAATGCTCTACTATCTGATTTTCGGGTTTGGTATATATGCCTATTTCCGCACCGTAGAACAGAAGTCCGTACTGTCCTTTCCAAATCTGGATAATCCAATTTTTCTTTTCGTAATCGAACTTGAATCTTACCGTGTCGAAATCGATAAAGGCAGTCGGAGAGACTACGTCAAAAATCACATTATAGCCTACTGTTCTCTGCCACGGATCAGACGAAGTGTAAAAGCATTTTTCATAAGGATCATAAAGATAACCCGCCACACCGCTTTCGTGAAGAGGTCTGTCAACCTCGTCATAGGTAGAAATATAAGTTATGAGCTCCCCTACAACCTTCTTAAAGGTTTCGATAATCTCGACTACAATGGCTATGGTATCAAAAACATCTGTGTCAGACGGCTGTGTGTCGGAAGCCGTACCTCCGGAAAGGATTTCACTGTTTCCGTCATTTACGCTCTGAGCACCGACATTAAAAGGTATAGCACACATCAGCATCACAGCACACATAAATAATGCTGTTTTTTTCAAAAAAGCCTGTTTCATCAGAACACCTCCTTAAATATCCAATGGCATTTTAACATACTGAAAAAGAAAAAGCAACACAAACTTAATAATTACTTCATTTATGTCATAAAAAACAGGTGTGTTTTCAGTTCAAATCAAACTTAACACACCTGTTCATATTTTACTTTTCGGTCTGTGCTTACTGCGGCGACGCCGTAAGCTGTTACTGATATGTTATATTGACATTGAGGCCGAAAGTGGTGTAAGTCACACCTTCTTTGATTACCTCTTCGCTATCCAATGCCTTCTTAACCGCAGAGAGCATAACATAATCCTTTAAGGTAATTCTCGCATCCACACGAAGATTCTGGAAGGCACCCGAAACATTACCGGGGGTAAAGCCTGTACACCACCAGTGTGACTGATAAGGTCTCGAGAACTTTTTGACACCGCTGTTATAGAAGTCCATTGAAATCATAAGTCTTTCATCATCGGTGGCACAGTCATAATGGTCGATCACTCTGTCTTTAGGCTTGGTATACACACCTATCTCGGCACCGTAGAATAACAGTCCGTACTGTCCCTTCCATAACTGAATCATCCAGTTCTTATCGGAATAATCAAACTTGACTCTGGCGGTATCAAAGCTGATAGTGATACCGGGAGCAAAAACGTCGAATATCTCTGCGTATCCGATCTTTCTCTGCCACGGGTCTGAGGCTGTGTAGAAGCACTTTTCATTCGGATCGTACAGGAAGCCGAGAACTCCCGCCGCAGCCATAACGCTGTCTCCGTAAGGATCTTCAGCCACATAGGTGCTTTCGAAAAGAATGCTGAACGAGGCTGTATATGTGGTAGTATAAGCCTTGTCACCCTGCACGTAAGCCCTTACTCTGTAGGTATATGTACCTGCCTTTGTCAGGGAGTCGTCGGTATAGGTTTCTGCAGTCGTCTTATCTATATTTTCCCACGCATTTTTTTCGTTATTGAATCTGTCGACCTCGTAGCCTGTTCCCTTTCCGTTACCCTTCCAGGTGAGAACAATGATTCTGTGGTCGGTGGCTCCGGTAAGCTCGGTGGGAGCATTCGGAACGGTATTAGCAGTAACCTGTGCCGAATAGCCTCCGTAATTATAGGAGGAGCCGTTCTTTTTGTATGCTCTTACCTTATAAAGATGAACGGTACCCGGCTTAAGATTTTTCACGGAATAGGATGCAGACGATGTTTTGGCGACACTCTTCCACTCCAGTTCGTTACTGTCATAACGGTAAACAACATAACCGTCACAGCCCTTGACCGAGCTCCATTTAACCTTATATGAGCTCTGTGTAATGTCATAAACATTAATCGAGGATACCTCGGGAAGTACGGTTCTGAAGGTAAGTGCAGAGGATTTGACACCGTAGCACTTTCCGTTCTTATTATGGTAGGCGGCTATTCTCACCTTGTAGCGTGTATTTGAAGTAAGATTTTTAAGAACACAGCTGGTCTTTTTCACTGTGCCCTTGGAAATATATACCTTCTTATCGAAATCGTACATAAAAATTTCGTATCCTGCGGCACCCGTTGATTTATTCCAGCTCAGCTTTACATTCGATGTACCTAAATAGGTTATCTTGACACCTTTGACCTTTTTAGGATTGGTGGTGCCCTTTACTACGTCAGAATAAGAGCCGTAAGTGTTCTTTTTCTTTTTTGTCTTATAGGCACGGATCTTGTATTTATAGGTTTTGCCTGCTGTAAGAGAATCGTCGGTATAGGTAGTCTTTTTGGTTTTACCTACATACACATACTTATCCTTCTTCGTGCTGTACCTGTAAACACGGTAGCCCGTAACACCCGAAACCTTTTTCCATTTAAGTGTTATCTCGTCTGCAGCTACATCGGTAACACTCACCTTTTTAACCTTTGCCACCTTCGACGCTGCCGAAATAACTGCTGAACAGGTAAAAATTACACTTATACACATAAATGTGCATAATATTAATTTGTATATCTTTTTCATTACTATACTCCTTGTTATGAATTTTTGCCCGTGTTTTTATTTAACCGTTTATGTACTTAAGCTAATACTACGCCACCGTAGGGTCTGATAGAAAGAACATAGCACGAATCGTCACCGAAAATAGATTTCATAGCATCGGTATATTCTGCTATCATTTCGTTGGGAACGAAGGCCTGAATAGTACCTGCGAAGCCGCCGCCGTGTACTCTCCATGCGCCCTTTCCTGAAAGGATCTGCTCACTTACTGCGAGAGCAAGAGAAAGAGGCTGATTTTTGGGAGCCTTACAGGTGTAAACATTCTGATTATACATATAAGAGGATCTGCCGCTGGCTATAATAAGCTCCTTAAAGGCTTCGAAATCGTTTCTGCCGAGAGCCTCAGCCTGAAGAATAACCTTTTCGTTTTCACCGTAAAAATGAAGTGCTCTGATTACCGCTCTCTCACCGAGCTTTTTGCTGATGTCACCTGCATTGGCGATAACATCCTTCTTTTCACATTCGCGCAGAACCTTCTTACCGAAATACTCTGCGACACTCTCCATCTCCAGTCTTACAGCTGCATATTCATCCGTAAGATCGGAATGACTTCCCTTGGTATCCACGATACAAAGGCTGTGTCCCGAGGATGCAAAGTCAAAGTCAATCTTATTGATAACAGGCTTATCCGTATCCTTGAAGTCGATAGACACGAAGCCGCCTACGGAACATGCCATCTGATCGAGAAGTCCGCAGGGCTTACCGAAGTAAACGTTTTCACTGTACTGTGAAATCTTGGCGATTTCTACAGGATCGATTTTACCGTCATTATAGAGATGATTAAGCATGGTGCAGACGAGAACCTCGAAAGCAGCAGATGAAGAAAGACCTGAGCCCGAAAGCACCTGTGAAGCAGTAGTGGCATCAAAGCCGCCTACCTTGTAGCCGAGCTGTACGAAGCGTGAAGCGATACCTCTGATGATGGACTGACTTTTGCCCATTTCAGCCTCCTTAACCTCCATGTCGGCACAGTCAACCTCATCGAGAGGATAGCCTGCTGATTTGATACGGATGATACCTTCATCGTTTTTGGCTGCCACCGCGATAGCATCGAGGCTGATACCCGCTGCAAGAACAAGACCGTGGTTATGATCTGTG
>JAZUOC010000082.1:0-7316 GCA_045604465.1 Acutalibacteraceae bacterium | reverse complement strand
GTGCCGTGGTTGTTAATTGTTTTCGTTTCAATGAAGCTTTTAGTCGGCATCCGCTCAAGCTGCATCGTTACCGAAGCGCCCGCAGTGCGGGATGAAGCGAGGTGAGGATGGCAAGCACCTGTTTATTATCTTTGTTTCAATAAAACTATTAGTCGTCATCCGCTCGAGCCGCGGGGGCTGTTACTTTGCTCCGGAGGCGGCAAAGTAAGCAAAACCCCTCTTTTTTATGGCGGGAAAAGAGTGGGCTGTTCAGTTAAGTATACGATAACAGCAATAAAGCAGTTTTCAGTAAAAGTTTGAAAACAAATACTTTCCCTTGGGGTGCGACCCGTGGCAGGGTCGCAGACAGGAAACTGCCGTTCTGCATAAATGTTTATGTTTGTGTAACTTGCCTTCTTTAGCAGTGTCTCTGCTTTTTCACCTTTCGGTACCTCCTTACAAAACGCTCTACAGGGGTTGCCCCGTGGCAGGGGCAAAGACAGCCGATGAGACTTCGGATTTACCGAAAGGTTGGTAGTCACCCCTATTACTTTTATGTTGTGCTGATTTTAGGATGGAGCTGACCGTAAAACCCATCTGAAAAGCAGTCAGAGCGGGAAGCGACTGTCGGAGCGGAGGTACCTGAGGAGACGGAACGCGAAGTGGCGGAGACACTTCCCTACCAAACAAAATATCTGTGCGTTGAGGAAGCTGCGGCAGCGATTTCCCTAATGTGCTTTCAGTAAAGGCACTCTGTACGCTCACGACTGTCGGTAAGGCAGTACATAGAACTATAGATAACGGCACTCAAAAGGTGATTTTTTATGAACGGCAGACTGAGGCTGAGCTGTAAAAGAAAGGTATCTCTTCTTCCGTTATCGTGTTCGGACTGTTGCCGCTGAAAAAGCGCTTTTGGGTACTTTTGGCAAGGACAAAAGTACCTCTGCGAAGCCGTACAACCTAAAAGTTTCATATAATGAAAACTATAAAAACTAACCTTGTTGTTAAATGTACCTCTGCCAAGCTATAATGCCCGAAGGGTTTATTTTCTCTTTCTCTTGAAATTCCTTTTCTTTTATGCTAAAGTATTTTTATAATATGAAGAAGGGAAAAACACTATGAAAAATGAAATAAGAATAAAAATAGAGTGGAAGACCTGTCTGAGGGTGGGCATAAGCGCCTTTCTGCTTTTCCTGTGTATTCATTACTGGACATCTACTGCCTCGGTGATAAAGACCTTCATCGGTGCCGTTCTGCCTCTGGTTATCGGTGCGGTCATCGCTTATCCGCTGAGCATACTGATGAATTTTTACGGCAGACACATCTTTAAAAATGCACAGAATAAAAATCTTCTTCGCTGTAAAAACGGTATCTGTCTTGCGCTGACACTGCTGACTCTCGTCGCCATAATAACCTTCGTTATCGCTATGGTGGTGCCTCAGCTGGTAAACTGCGTAAAGCTCCTTATCGATAAGGTTCCCGGCGCTATCAAGATAGTCACCGACTATGTTTCGCAGTTTGATTTTATCCCTGACGATATTTTTGAGATGATTTATTCCATCGACTGGAAGTCGAAAATCGGTGAGATTATCTCCACTGTCACCACAGGTCTCGGCAGTGCCGCCAATGTGGTTATTTCTACGGTATCTTCTGTAGTTTCGGGTGTTACCAGTGCAGTTTTAGCTGTTATCTTTGCAGTATATCTTCTCCTCAGCAAGGAAAAGCTTACGGGACAGGTAGACAGAGTGGCTAAGCACTACGTAAAAAAATCTATCTATGATAAGGTAAGATATATCCTTTCTGTGGCTGATGATGCCTTTAAAAAGTTCATCGTAGGTCAGTGTACGGAGGCTCTCATTTTAGGCGGACTCTGTACGGTGGGTATGCTCGTTCTCCGTCTGCCTTATGCAGTGATGATGGGTGCGGTTACGGCATTTACGGCTCTTATTCCCGTAGTGGGTGCTCTTATCGGCGGTGCTATCGGTGCGGTGCTGATTTTCGTGGAGTCTCCCGTTAAGGCTCTTATCTTTATTATCTTTATCGTAGTATTACAGCAGTTAGAGGGTGACCTTATTTATCCGAAGGTAGTGGGTACATCTATCGGACTTCCCGGTGTGTGGGTGTTTACGGCAGTTACCATCGGTGCAGGTGTATTCGGTATTTTAGGTATGCTCATCAGCGTACCCATAGCAGCCACAGCCTACAGACTTATGCGAAATGAGCTGGAAGGCAAGGGTATCGGCTCTGTGGGTAAAGGTGTAACGAGAGAGGTTTTTGAGCCGCAGAAAACAGAATAAGAAAAAAGAGACCGTATGATGCGGTCTCTTAATTTATGAAAAATTCTCGCTATAGGTGAAAAGTATTCTAAGAATAAGTTATTGTATTTATTTGCAGAAGGGGTTATTATGTAATTGACCGGTCAGTAAAAATGAGAGGTGATAAATATGACAATTTATCTCGGTGAAAACATAAAACGCTTAAGACACGAAAAGGGAATTACACAGGAGACTCTGGCTGAGCTTCTCTCTGTTTCGTTTCAGAGTGTCAGCCGATGGGAGAGAGGAGAAGGCTATCCCGATATTACGCTTCTGCCTGTGCTGTCGAGATTTTTCGGTGTGAGTACGGATGAGCTGTTGGGGATTAATGAGGCTGAGGATGAGAGTGAATTGGAAAAACTGCTCGAGGAATATGACAGCCTTCGTTGGGATGTGGAACGCAAGTGGAAAACTCTTGATATTCTTCGTGAAAAATTTCCCGCAGACTACCGCGTTCAGGTAAGATATATGGGTAAGTTTATTTTTTCTAATTGGAAAGATATTGATAAACACAGTTCGAAAATAAAAGCTATATATGAAAATATTCAGCGAGGCTGTACTGACGATTCTGTCCGTATGGAAGCCAAACAATATTATATAGGTTATCTCGAGAGAATGTGCAGCATAGAAAACAGCGGGATAACCTTTAAAGATGTCGACAAAATTATTCAGACACTTCCTTCAATAAGATATGCAAGAGAGCTTAACTGCTTCAGCTATCAGTATTATACCGAATCTGATGAAAAAGTTCACGAAACTCTGGAAATACTGATTCACACTCTCTTTGATGTGATGTCAAGCCGGTATTTGCAGTCAAAGAAATTCTCTCTCGACTGTCAGATAGAAATACAGGAAAGCATAATAAAGGCGCTTGATTATATCTACAGCGACGGAAACTACGGTATGATGTGGAAAGCTGTTATTTCATCCTGTTACGGTGTTAATTCTGTTTTTTATTACCGTAAAGGTGATTATGTCAATGCTCTGAGAAGCCTAAGAAAATCAGCTGAGCTTGCCGTGAAATATGATTCTCTTGATAAGGTTTCCGTTATGCACTCACCTTTGTTTGAAGGGCATATATTTGATAAGGATGCTAAAGACAGAGATTTTGTAGCAGTGAAGCATCTCAGAGAAAGTATACTCAATGATTACGGCTTCTCCGACGAATTCAAATCAACACCCGAATTCAGAGAAATATTGGCTATACTGGACTCTTAATCCTCTGTGAAAACCCGGAGATGAAGCGTTCCTTCATTTTCGAAGTTTTTCCCGCGTGTTATGCACTCTGCGTTCTGCATTCTGCGTTCTGCATTCTGCACTTACAAAACCTTGGCCCTAAAAAAAGCAGCCCTCCTCGGACTGCTTTTTAGTTTACCATTTATTCTCTACATATTCGCAGAAGGCGTACATATCCTTGATTTCCAGCTTAGTGCCGTCATCAAGTGTTACATCACCGCTCCACAGACCGTGAACCTGATGAGTGTGCATTCTGGCGATACCGAGATTCATATCGCTGTGATTGTCATAGAAGGGCTTCATCGTAAGATTGAAGCGGCCGTCCTCGGAGATGAACTTCCAGTCGTCCATAAACTTGTCAGGCTTCGGGAATACCTCTACGTCGACTGCACCGAATTTATGAGCCTTGCCGTCGTAGAAGAGAGCAGTCTCGGTAGCGTTGCTTTCGTCGCCGATAGCCCATGTGATTTCGAAGCCGAAGAGGTGCTTTTCACCCTTTTCGTCAGTGAGGTATGTAGAACCGTTACCCCAGTACCATACCATCTTATGAGGTGTGTTTACACGACCCCAGTCGAGGCAGAGGAAGGTGTCTTCCTTTTTGAATTCGTAAACCTCATCACCGTATTTGTAGAAGCCTTCACAGGGCATACAGTTCTGTTTGGTGGTCATAAAGTATTTCTTACTGTCACCTGCGAAGGGAAGAACGGTGGTGATGTTTTCGAGACCGGGCATAATGTCAGCATCGAATTTACATTCTACCATCTTGCCTTTTACAGGCATTCTGAACCAGAGAGTTCTGCTGTCCTCACGGGTGTCGAAGTCGAATTCAGCCTTACCGATTCTGTAGCCGAAGCGGTTGGGAACGTCACCCTTTTTAGGAGGAACATAGTCGTTTTTATGTCCGAGGAAAAGCTGTGTAGCATCTACGATAAGCTTGCCGTTTTCCAGGTCGATAAGCTTAGCTGAAATGAAGCCGCCGATGGAGATATTAGCGAAGTTAATCTGCACCATAAGCTTTCCGTCGGATACCTGGTAGAAGTCCCATTCCTTTTTGCTCATAGGATTGCCGGGTTTAACGAAATTACGGTTGTAATCGAAAACGTTATGTCTTGCCCAGCCTGCAGCGAGTAAATCACCGTCAGGTGCGAGAAGGGGAGTTTCCTCTGTGTATTCAGTCTGCTTTGATTTTTCCTTCCAGTTTATGTAGCTCTGGTAGGTCTTTGGTATGTTGCTCATATTTTTCACTCCTTATATGTTTATGGGTATATTTTAACAGATTTTGATTGAGATTTGCAATATATTTGTGGAAAAAAGTGATAAATAATTCGGAATACGAAATGTTGAATTCTGAATTTCATTCTTCTTTCAAGAATTATCCAACCTAAAACAGTGAGAAGCGAAAAAATCGATATAACCGCCCCCGCCTTTATTCCTGGTACGGTGTATTTAAGGGTGATTTCGTGGTCGCCCTTTTCTATGGGGCAGGAAAGGAAATAGCCTGCTGCCTTTTTGGCTGCTGTCTTTTCTCCGTCAATGAAAATCTCCCAGCCTTCATCATAGGGGATGGAGGTGAAAAAGATTCCGTCTCTGTTACTGCTTAGGGTACCCTCGATATAGTCCGTGTCAAACAGGGTGATTTCCATCTGGTTTTCGGAGAGAAGCTCAAAGCCTTCTTCAAAGGAGGTCATATTTTTACCGCAGATACAGTCCCATAAAAGCTGCTGTCCCAGCTCGGGCTTACTTATTTCCGACGGCTCGAAAACATAGACTGACTCCGAGCAGACGAAGCCGAGAGAAAGAATGTTTTCGTTTTCGGTTATCTTTCCGCCGTGTTCACCTGACATAATGTACTTTACGGAAAACAGGGCGTTAAAAATATCCGACTGATTATAGCGGGTGCTGACATTTTTAGCATATCTCTCCATTCCTGTCTGCTGAAAGAAATCATAGGCATCTGCCGACATGGTGGAGGAATAGTAGCTTATACCCTTGTAGGAGTACTGCTGAGGATAGTTATTTTTTTTAGTGTCTGTCCACTCCATACGGGCAAAGCTGTCTTCATCGTCAAGGGCGGTGAAATTAGTCATAACGGACTCGTATTTCTGCAGAGAGGTTACTGCGGACATCCATACATCACGGGAAAACTGAACGGCAAAATTAAGCGTGGCGCCTGCGAAGATAAGAGTGATGAGGGCATAAAAATATTTCATTTTAATCTTACACAGGGAAATATATTCCGCCGCTACGGTGAGCATAAGGAAGATTGCGAGAAAGCTCTGTCTTGCGGGAAGCTGATTAGGATAATGGAAGCCGTGCCAGATGAATTCGCCTAAGTTTATGCTCATAGAAAGAAACATAAAGGTGATGAAGGCGAAGGTAACAGCTCTGTGACGGCGAGTGAAATTCTTCGAAAAAAGAAAGAAGAAGAAAAGAATGAACACCGTCACCGTACAGTAGATATTCGGAAGGTCATATTCGAGAGATGTTTTCTGAAAGGGAAGGATGCGGAGAAGAAAATCCTTCAGAGTGTAGTTCGCTTCGAGGACACCGTCGAAGCCTATATCGCTTGCTTTGGTAAGAGAGAGGGCCTTATAGACAGGGATAATCACCACGGCACTCATACCTCCTGCAAGAAGGGATGATAAACCGAATTTTACGGCAGAGAAAAGTCTGTCTTTCCACGGAACAGGCCGTCTGAACATAAGAAAGAAAAACCACAGCACTGCGAAGATACACACCATAAACGAAATGTAAAAGCAGGAGATGATAGAGAAAAACAGTGCGAGAATATAGAGGACCGTGCTTTTTTTCTCGCTGATATATTCTATTCCGAGGATGACGAGGGGCAGTAAAACCACCACATCCGTCCACATAAGCTGATTGATGAAGGCTGACATATAACCGCTTAACGCCCAGGCAAGAGAGAGGGCGGGGAAGAGATAAATTCTCTTACGGTAGGAGAGGCTTCTGTGAGCTTTCAGAAGATAGAGACAGAAGAACATTCCTGCGAGAGACAGACGTAAGAGAACGGTAAGGTTTATGTAGCTTAACTGCACAGAGTGATCGAGGAAATAAAGAGGAAGCCACAGAAGACTGTTCGTGTAATAGCCGCTCTGCGCCCAAAGATTAAAGCCGAGAGCGCCGTTAAAGGAGTAAAAAATTTCTCCGTCCTTTACAGCTTCACTCATATTCATAAGCATAGGATAATACTGTGAGTATCCGTCCATAGAGCAGAGTGTACGGTTACCGAAGGGTGCGATTCCGCTGACGGCAAAGCAGATAAGGAGCACTGTGGCAGGTATGCAGAAGGACAGCGCCAGGGTAAGAGGCACTGTTCTGTCTGTTTTTTTCTTTTTCTGCATAGTGTTCATGGTGTTGTCTCCGTGTGGTTGTAAAGATTTTTTTATAGCTGCCTCGCCTGAAAGGTAATTTCTCTGTCGGAAATGTCATTAAATTAAAGATTTTACGGATGCGAAAATAAACGTTTACGTAGGGGCATGGCTTGCCGTGTCCGTCAAATTTCGCAGAGTTACTTTTAACAATTACAATGCGTTTTAGAGGTTTACATTTTACCAAACCTCTGAGCTCTACTGTCGCTTGAGCTGCATCGTAACCTCTCCGTCTGCTTCGCATCCACCTCCCCTTTCAGGGCGAGGCACTGCGATGCGGCACCTGTCGGTGCTGTTGAGACCTCTCCGTCAACCTGTCGGTTGCCACCTCTCCTTTCAGGCGAGGCTCTGCGATGTGGCACCTGTCGGTGCTGTTGTATCGTAGGGGCGACCATCG
>JAZUOC010000081.1:0-8486 GCA_045604465.1 Acutalibacteraceae bacterium | reverse complement strand
CCTCCGATTTACATCTTACTATTTCCGATACGGGATGGGGCAAGGCTCTCTGGGGTAAATTCTACGGTCAGTGGATGTGCGAAGGCGCAGTATTCACCTACGATTTTGATCGTTTCGATGCGTCCGAAATTCTTCCTATGTTTGCCAAATATCAGATCACTACCTTCTGCGCACCTCCCACGATGTACAGAATGCTCATTAAGGAAGATCTTTCAAAATACGACCTTTCATCAATCAGATATGCAACTACTGCAGGTGAAGCACTTAACCCCGAGGTATTCCATCAGTTCCATAAGGCTACAGGTCTCGTAATTATGGAAGGCTTCGGACAGACTGAAACCACGCTTACGATTGCAAATCTCGTGGGAACTACTCCGAAGCCGGGCGCTATGGGTAAGCCTGTTCCCTGCTATGACATTGCTATTGTCGATCCTGACGGAAAAGAATGTGCTGTCGGTGAAACAGGTGAAATCGTCGTCAGAACCGATAAAAAGGTTCCCTGCGGACTTTTCAAGGGTTACTACAATGCTCAGGATAAGACCGATGAAGTATGGTATGACGGTATGTACCACACAGGCGATACCGCCTGGTGTGATGAGGACGGATACTACTGGTATGTAAGCCGTATTGATGATGTTATCAAATCATCAGGCTACAGAATCGGACCCTTTGAAATCGAAAATGTTATTATGGAGCTTCCTTATGTTCTCGAGTGCGGTGTTTCTGCTGCTCCTGATGAAATAAGAGGTCAGGTGGTCAAGGCAAGCATAGTACTTACCAAAGGCACAGAGCCTACCGAAGAGCTTAAGAAGGAAATTCAGAATTACGTTAAAATGAATACTGCACCTTATAAGTATCCCAGAATCGTAGTCTTCCGTGATGAGCTTCCTAAGACTATCAGCGGTAAGATACAGAGAAATAAACTCTGATAATTTCTCATAAGATATTGAAATTCAGAAATGTTTGTAATATAATGAAGGTTATGTTGTTATGACAGATAAAAGAATTATTCTTTTCGCAGGGCATTACGGAAGCGGTAAAACAAATATTGCCGTCAACTATGCGATTGAGCTTAAGAGAGAAGGCTTTCCCGTTCTTATCGCCGATCTCGATATAGTTAATCCTTACTTCCGTACCAAGGACAGTGAAAAAGAGCTTTCAGAAAAGGGGATAGAGCTTATTTGCTCTGAATTCGCCAATACAAATCTCGACATTCCCTCTTTACCGAAGAATATGTACCGTGTAGTAAACGACAAAGCCTTCCGCGCGGTTATGGACATCGGCGGTGATGATGCAGGTGCTGTCGCTCTGGGCAGATTTGCTCCCTTTATCCGCGAGGAAGATGATTACGAAATGATTTTTGTGGCTAATTTTTTCCGTCCCCTTACGAGAAAGGCAGAAGAAGCCCTCGAGGTTATGAGAGAAATCGAAGCTGCATCCTCGCTTAAATTTACGTCGATAGTAAATAATTCCAATTTAGGCGCAGTTACGGTTGAAGACGATATAATTTCTACCTTTGCGGAAACGGAAAAGCTTTCTGAAATCAGCGGTCTGCCCGTAATGTTTACAAGCTGTGAAAAGAGACTTTACGAACAGTTAAGAAAAACGGGAAAAGAGATTTTTCCTCTCGAATTACAAAGCAAATTATTTTAAATGGAGGTATTATTGTGCCTAAAGTTACTTTTAATACTGATATGTGTAAGGGCTGCGGCTTATGTGTAGTCGCATGTCCGAAAAAAATTCTTGTTATTGCAAAAGACAAAATCAATGCAAAAGGACATTCTCCTGCAGAAATGACAGATGAATCCAAATGCATAGGCTGTGCTTTCTGTGCTACTATGTGTCCTGACTGCATTATCAAGGTCGAAAAGTGAGGTGCTGAAAATGGCTGAAAAAGTTCTTATGAAAGGTAACGAAGCTATTGCCGAGGCTGCTATCTTAGCAGGCTGTCGCCATTACTTCGGTTATCCTATTACCCCTCAGACTGAGATTGCCGCTTATATGGCTAAGAAGATGCCCAAAATCGGCGGATGCTTTCTTCAGGCTGAAAGTGAAGTCGCTGCAATCAATATGGTTTACGGTGTCGCCGGTACAGGTAAAAGAGTTATGACCTCATCTTCAAGTCCCGGAATTTCACTTAAGGCTGAAGGTCTTTCCTATATCGCAGGCAGTGACCTGCCCGCACTCGTAGTAAATGTCCAGCGTGGCGGTCCCGGTCTCGGCGGTATCCAGCCTTCACAGTCTGACTATTTCCAGGCTACAAAGGGTGGCGGACACGGTGACTTCAAGATGATCGTTCTCGCTCCTTCTTCGGTACAGGAGATGGCAGACCTTACCATTAAAGGCTTTGACCTTGCCGAAAAGTACAGAATGACTTCTATGATTTTAGCTGACGGTACTATGGGTCAGATGATGGAGCCTGTTTCTCTCGAAGAGCCCGAAATCAAAGAATACGATAAATCCTGGGCAGTTACAGGCACTAAGTGCGAAAGAAAGAAGAATATTATTAATTCTCTTTCTCTTGTTCCCGAAGAGCTCGAAAGACTTAACTTCGAAAGATTCGAAAGATATAAGACCGTAGAAGAAAACGAGGTTATGTTCGAGGAATATATGATGGACGATGCAGAAATCTGTGTCTCAGCTTTCGGTATCGCTGCAAGAGTAGCCAAAAACGCTATAAATGCCGCCAGAAAAGAAGGCATCAAGGTAGGACTTATCAGACCTATCACACTCTGGCCTTTCCCCAACGAAGCATTCAGAAAGGCTGCCGATAAGGTAGACTGCTTCATTTCTGTCGAGCTTTCTATGGGACAGATGATCGAAGATATCAGACTTGCTTCAGAGTGCAAAAAGCCTGTCTATCTTTGTAACAGAGTAGGCGGTATGATTCCTTCACCCGAAATGGTGCTTGAATCTATCAGATCACATTCCAAAGGAGGTACAAAATAATGGTAGTATTTGATAAACCCAAATCACTGGCTGATGTTCCTCTTCATTATTGCCCCGGCTGTACACACGGTATTATTCACCGTCTCGTAGCCGAAGCCATCGACGAATTAGGCATCGAAGGTCGAACTATCGGTGTTGCTCCCGTAGGCTGCTCGGTTTTAGCATATAATTACTTCACCTGTGATATGGTTGAGGCAGCACATGGCAGAGCTCCTGCTGTCGCTACAGGTCTCAAGCGTTCAGATCCCGAAAATAACATTGTATTTACATATCAGGGTGACGGTGATCTGGCTTCCATCGGTATGGCTGAAACCGTTCATGCAGCCGCCAGAAACGAAAACATCACCATCATCTTCGTAAACAATGCGATTTACGGTATGACAGGCGGACAGATGGCTCCCACATCACTTCCCGGTCAGGTTACACAGACCTCTCCCTACGGCAGAGATACAAGCCACTGCGGTTTCCCTGTAAAGGTTTCCGAAATGCTTTCACAGCTTGACGGTGCAGGCTACATCGAAAGAGTAGCAGTTAATAACGTTAAGAATGTACGTAATGCTAAGAAGGCTATCAAAAAGGCTTTTCAGAATCAGATAGATAAAAAGGGCTTCTCTCTTATCGAGGTTGTTTCCACTTGCCCCACAAACTGGGGTATGACACCCGAGAAGGCACTCGAATGGGTAGAGGAAAAGATGATTCCTTATTATCCTTTAGGTGTTTATAAAGACAGAGATGCTGAAAACAAGGCAGAATAAGGAGGGGACACAATGAGTACTACACAGATTTTAATCGCCGGCTTTGGCGGACAGGGTGTTCTTTTCGCAGGTAAATTTCTCGCATATAAAGGACTTTTAGACGGTAAGCAGGTTTCCTGGCTTCCTTCCTACGGTCCCGAAATGCGCGGCGGTACAGCAAACTGCAGTGTTATCGTAAGCGATGAGCCTATCGGTTCACCCATCGTTACTGCTCCCGACTGCCTCATAGCTATGAATCTTCCGTCTCTTAAAAAATATGAGAACGATGTGGTATCAGGCGGTATAATTATTATCGACTCCACTCTCATAGGCGAGATGCCCGAAAGAGATGATGTTACGGTTTTTGCCGTTCCTGCTACTAAGATGGCAAATGACGAAGGATTCTCTACTCTTGCCAATATGATTCTCATGGGTAAGCTTACAAAGGAATGTGATGCTTTCACCTTCGACGGAACTGAGGAGGTTCTTAAGAAGGTCGTACCTCCCAAAAAGGCTGCTCTTACCGAAATTAACCTTAAGGCACTTAAAACAGGCTATGATTATTAATTAAGAGGTGTATAAAATGGAAATCAAAATTACCAGAACTACTTCACCTAAGGCTAAACCTGCCAAGGGTGAGAAGCTTGGCTTCGGCCACATTTTTACAGATCATATGTTCATAATGAACTACACTGAAGGAAAGGGCTGGCACGATGCCAGAATCGAGCCCTACGGTAATATTTCTCTCGCTCCCAGTGCTATGGTCTTTCACTACGGACAGGAAATGTTCGAGGGTCTTAAGGCTTACCGCGGCGAGGATGACAAGATTTATCTTTTCCGTCCCGATATGAATGCCAAGAGAGCAAATGCATCCAATGAAAGACTTTGCATCCCCGAAATCCCTGAGGATATTTTCGTTGATGCTGTAAAGGCTGTCGTAGACATCGACAGAGACTGGGTACCCTCAGACGAAGGCACTTCTCTTTACATCCGTCCCTTCGTAATCGCTACCGATGAATTCCTCGGTGTGGCTCCCTCTAAGACATATCTCTTTATCATCGTGCTTTCACCCTCAGGTGCTTACTATGAAAGCGGTCTTGCTCCCGTAGGCATCTGGATCGAGGACGAATATGTACGTGCCGTAAAGGGCGGTATGGGTTTTGCCAAGACAGGCGGTAATTACGCTGCGTCTCTTATCGCTCAGGTTAAGGCACACGACAGCGGTTATTCACAGGTTCTCTGGCTCGACGGTGTAGAAAGAAAGTACATCGAAGAAGTCGGTGCTATGAACATTATGTTCAAGATTAACGGCAAGGTTATTACTCCTGCTCTTAACGGCAGCATCCTTCCCGGTATCACACGTAATTCCATCATCAATGTTTGCAAGGCATGGGGTTATGAGGTAGAAGAAAGAAAGATTTCTGTAGATGAAATTGTTTCTGCCGCTAAAGACGGTACCCTTGAAGAGGTTTGGGGTACAGGTACTGCAGCTGTAGTATCTCCTGTAGGTAAGCTTCGCTATGTTGACGATGTAATGACCATCGGTAACGGCGGTATCGGTGAGCTTACTCAGAAGCTTTACGATGAACTCACAGGTATCCAGTGGGGTAAAAGAGAAGATCCCTACGGTTGGAGAGTCGAAGTTAAATAAACTTGTAAGAGGCTGGCTTCAGCCTCGTATTTTTTAGTAATTATATTGATTATTTTCCCGTTTTATTGTAGAATATATTTGTTATATAAATCGTGAAATCACCATAGAATTAATTGGGTGATATTATGAAAAGCGGTTTATATTTTACTTTCAGAATGAAAAACGCTTTGAGCGTTATGATAACATTCATTCTCTTCATTTCTATGACTGTTATGATTTGTTTTGTGGGGAAGCTTACGGATTCTTCTGTGTCTGCTTCGGCAGAAAAGCTTCCTGTAATAATTATCGATCCGGGACACGGTGGCGAGGACGGCGGGACACAGTCTGCCGACGGCACTCTTGAAAAACACATAAATCTTGATATTTCGCTGAAAATTAATGAGCTTCTTCTCAGTGAAGGCTTTACCACAGTCCTTACACGGGAAGGCGACTATATGATTTATGATGAAGGCTCCACCACACAGCGCCAGAAGAAAAACTCCGACATTCATAACAGAATGAAAACAGTCGAAGAAAACGGTGACTGTATTCTGCTGTCCGTTCATCAGAATTATTTTACTGAGAGTAAATACAGCGGAACACAGGTTTTTTATTCGAAAAATAATCCTGACAGCAGACTTCTTGCTGAAAGAATACAGAAGTCGGTGGTTTCGGCTCTGCAGCCTGACAATACCCGACAGACCAAAGAAAGCGGAAGCGACATTTATCTGCTTTATCATTCTCAGGTGCCGTCTGTAATGGTCGAGTGCGGATTTATGTCGAATTATGCCGAAGCTGAAAAGCTGAAGGATGAAGACTATCAGCAGAAAATGGCCGAAGCCATAGTCGAAGGTCTTAAGAATTACATAGAAAGTGACATCGAAGGAGATTCAAATAATGGCAGTGAAAACGAAAAGCGTTTACGTGTGCAATAGCTGTGGCTATGAGACTGCGAAATGGCTCGGGAAATGCCCGGAATGCGGTGAATGGGCGAGCTTTGAGGAAGAGGTGAGACAAACCGAGACCTCAAAAGCTAAGGCATCCAACCCTCTTAAAACTAAAAGTGTGGCATCTTATCAGCTTACGCAGATTGAACCGGATAATGAGCTTCGGTATAAAACAGGTATGTGTGAGCTGGACAGAGTTCTCGGCGGCGGTATCGTTAAAGGCTCACTTGTGCTTTTGAGCGGCGACCCCGGTATCGGCAAATCTACCATACTTCTGCAGATTTGCCATCAGCTCGGTAAAAATCTTAAAATTCTCTATGTATCCGGAGAGGAATCCTACAGTCAGATTAAGCTTCGTGCTGACAGGCTTAAGGTGAAAACTGATAATCTTTATATTCTCTGTGAAACTGATGTTCAGGCTGTCTGCGAGCATGTCAGTGCTACGAGTCCTGACCTTGTTATAGTTGACTCGATACAGACCATGAACTTTACGGAGCTTAACTCTTCGCCCGGCTGTGTCACACAGGTAAGAGAATCTTCTAATCTTCTTATGAGAACCGCTAAAAGCCTCGGTATTCCCGTAATTATAGTCGGTCATGTAAATAAAGACGGTAACATAGCCGGTCCTAAGGTACTTGAGCATATAGTCGATGCGGTTTTATATTTCGAGGGTGAAAGAAATCTATCCTTCAGAATTCTTCGTGCAGTAAAAAACCGTTTCGGTTCAACCAATGAAATAGGTGTCTTCGAAATGTACGATACAGGTCTCAGAGAGGTGGAAAACCCGTCGGAAATGCTTATATCTGGCAGACCGAAAAACACACCCGGCTCCTGTGTGGCCTGTGTTATGGAGGGTACGAGACCGCTTTTAGCTGAAATACAGGGACTTGTAACAGCTACCGGCTTCGGAAACCCGAGAAGGATTTCAAACGGCTTTGATTTTAACAGATTGGCTATGCTTATTGCCGTACTCGAGAAAAGAGGCGGATACTTCTTCGGTAATATGGATGCTTATATAAATATCGTCGGCGGTATGAAGCTGGACGAGCCTGCGCTCGATTTAACCATAGTGATGGCTCTGGTATCTTCGCTTAAGGATTATGCACTGCGTGACGATGTGCTTGCCTTCGGTGAGGTTGGTCTTGCGGGAGAAATAAGAGGTGTTTCTCACTGTGAGCAGAGAATAAAGGAAGCATCGAGATTAGGCTTCAATAAATGTATTGTACCCTATGCTAATCTGAAAAATATTTCCTCGTCTCTAAAAAAAGAAATCGAGATAGTAGGTGTTAAAACTATCAGACAGGCATTTGAGGCGATAATATTATGAGTTCTTTTCTTAAAAATCCGAATTTACCCGAAGGAAATGTATCATCTCTTATATGCGGCTGTATGAATGAAGAACTGACCGATTATTTTAAGCGAAGAGATATTGATTTGTTTTGCGTTTCGAAGAACGAATCTGTAGACAAGGCTGTGTCAGAGCACGCTGATCTGTCTGCACTCTATCTCGGTAACGGCAGGATAATCATTGACAGAAATCAAACGGAATTGATCACGAAGCTCACAGCGGAAGGCTTCACTGTTACGGAAACCGAAGGTGAGGTAACGGGCAGTTATCCCGGTGACTGTATTCTTAATCATACTGTGACAGACAGGTATATAATCGGTAACAGCAGAATCTTTGATGAATCCGTGAAAAGCTTAACAGGTGACCTTGAGATAATTCATGTAAATCAGGGCTACTGTAAATGCTCGGTGCTCGTCGTAGATGAAGCATCAATTATAACCGATGACGAATCTATAGCACGAAATGCTGCGGAAAAAGGCTTGGATTGCCTACTGATAAGTAAAGGTGATGTTTTACTCATCGGCCACGAATACGGCTTCATCGGAGGTGCAAGCGGAAAAATTTCTAAGGATGAAATCATTTTCTTCGGAGATATTTCCGCACACAGGGATTATGAAAGAATAAAACAGTTCATTACTGAAAGAAAAATGAAAATAGTCTCTTTTACCTTTCCTTTGACGGATTTCGGAGGAATAATTCCCATTAAAGAAAACATTTTATAAAAAGTTTTCTGTTAGTATTTTTATATTTTCTTGGGTCAAATAGAAGAATTTAATCTGATAAAAAGATATCTTATAAATCGGCAAGGTTTATAATTTTGAACCGGCCTATCTAATCTCACCAAGCCTGGTTGTCTGGCCTATAAGCCTTTTTAGAAG
>JAZUOC010000080.1:0-3817 GCA_045604465.1 Acutalibacteraceae bacterium | reverse complement strand
CTGTAACAGATAATACGATTTGAATAATATCAATAATCATAAGCTATATTGACAATGGCGAAGATTTTTGTTATCATAGTTAAGGGAGTGAGAGTGTTCCCACTCCCTATGTAACTATTCGTTAAGCATTTCTATTAGTTTAATTATTAAATTAACTAAATTGCTTAACAGACCGATTAAGGCAGAGGTAACAGCAAGTTTTGAAGCGGTGTTGTTATCTCTGTTCTTTTTCTTCTTAGCCATTGGTTTAACTCCTTTCTTTGTTATTTGTAATCTCTTGATTACATTAACTATTATATACTATTTGTATTTACTTGTCAATAGTAAAGTAAAACTTTTTTCAAGATTAAAGTAAAAAAATTATATTTTTTTGAGGTTGAAAAGTTTTGAAAGCGTTGCCGGGTGGGGGATATTTCAATTATTATAAGGTATTAGTCAGTCCTTTTAGCACACTCGAAAAACAAAAAGAGAAAATTTGAACAAACTCTTGACATTTGAATAAACTTACGCTATAATAAATTCAAATGAAAGGAGAGTTACAAATGAGAGAGTTTAAGAATGCTATCGGTTACATTAGAGTATCTACGGAGCAACAGGCAAACGATGATAAATACGGTATAGATGTTCAGAAGCAGGCTATTTTGCTTTATGCCAACGATAACGGATATAATATAGTTGACTGGAAAATTGACGAGATAAGCGGTGCAAAAGATAACCGCCCGGCTTTAGATGATATTCTTTATGGTGAAAATGTTTCAAATCCGCCTTACGAAGCAGTTATCGTATTTAAAAATGATAGACTTGCCCGTGATACAAAACTGTATTTTTATTATCTGTATACTCTTGAAAAGAAGAATATTAAGTTGCTCAGTACCAAAGAGGAGTTTCAAGAGGGTAGCGACTTTGCAAATATATACAGAGCTTTGCTTCAGTTTGTGGCAGAGCAGGAAAGAAAGAATATTGCAATAAGAACAGGACAAGGAAGAAAATTGAAGGCTCAATGTGGTGGCTATAGCGGTGGTAGATGTCCCTATGGTTACAAAGTTGTTGCAGGTCGCCTTATTATCAATGAGGATGAAAGGCCTATTGTAGAGTATGTTTTTTCTGAACATGCAAAAGGAACACCTATGCTGACTATTGCGGATAATCTTACCGATAAAGGTTTCAGAACCCGTAAAGGAACAAAGTTTCAGGCAAAGAGTGTCAGCAGTATTTTAAATAACAGACCGCTTTATGAGGGCATGTATAAATACGGCAAAGAAATGAACTGGGTAAAAGGTGTGCACGAACCCATACTGAAAGAACTGGATTAATATGAAAGAATATATCAGAATGTTTTCAAAATATCAAAAAGAAAGTCCGAAAGTTTATCTTGTTTCAGAAGCAATTTTTAACAAAGAAGAAGCAGAATATTTTGCTGATGCCTTCTCGCACAATTATAGAGCAAAAACCTATGTTAGTGACAAGTTTCCTGACGGTGGTTATGTTGTATTTGCTGATGCGGTTGACATACGATTAATCCGAAGCAATTACAACGAAAAGTTTATGGAATATACTTTTGCAAATTTTAAGTTTGAACATAGATAGATTTATTTAAATATAATTAACGGTGACTGCAAGTAACAGCCACCGTATTTTTGTTGAAAATTTTAGCTTTTAATGATACTATATAACTTGCAGTATTGTTGGGAGTTGATAAAATGAATGCAGATAAAAATCAATACGATAAAAAAGAGGCGTTAGATTTTTGGGGTAATAACTACTTAGAGCATAAAGACTTGACTGAAGAAATAAAACATATTTACAATACGATGATTTCTGCTGAAAGTTTTAATGAGGTGATTCGCACAGATATTTGCGAAAAAGATGATTATATAAAAATTCCTTTACCTCAGGAATATAATAAAAAGTATTATGTTGCAAGGCATTTTACAACGAGTACAGATGCTTATTTTTTGATTGATGGCATAGAGTATGCAGTGTATCATTATACTGAAATTGACAAATTGAGCTTTCTTTCTTCTGTTCTTGGTGATAAAGTTAATTATTATGAACGAGGCTCATTGTATCCGCAGCTTTGGGAGCACCTCATAAGGAATCATAGAATATATTGGACTGCAAATGCTTTAAGAGATTTACTGAAAAAATATGGTAAAAGCATTTCCGTGTTTTACGCGAATCCTATATCAGAGTGTCGCAAAGAAGTAAATGATTATAGAAAAAACCATCAAAAAATTATTGATGAGATTTACAGGGAATGCTTAAAATTGGGAGAGGTAAATATCAAATGGGCTTCAGAATATCAATTGTATCAAACGGTTTTATCTTTGTATGAAGATGCAATATTTCAATATTCGTGCGAATGGTTAAAAAAACAAACATTGGATATTTATGTACCTTCGTTGAATACGGCAATCGAATATCAAGGTAGACAACATTATGAAGCAATAGAGTTTTTCGGCGGCAACGAGGCTTTTGAATACACAGTAAAGAGAGACACCAAAAAGCGAGATTTATGTAAGGCTAACGGAATTAATTTGTATTATTGGAAATATGATGTGCCGGTAAATATGGAAAATCTGACACTGTTATTGTCTAAAGAGCCTTTTCTTATGGAATGAGTTGACTTGTGGGCGAATTTCCGATAGAATTAAAATATAAATAAATAACCTTCTCACAACAGGGTGAGATTAAAGTCAACAGGGACTTACGGATTAACCGTAGGTCTCTTTTTTGTTTATAAGAGGTGAATAATGGAAGCCTTAATTTCAAGAATAATAAATCAGATACATAAAAAGCCATCGGATGTAACGGCTTACGAGGATCTCTTTTCTCTTTGCAGAAATATTGAAGAGAAGGGCGATTTCAAATTAGCTCACGATACCAACGGAATACTCAGACGGCATATCTCGACGGCTATGAAAAACCGTTACAGTGTCAAAGAGATGTTCGAGCTTTACAAAAAAAGCCTTCTTTTTGATGCACCGCACTTCTTTGACAGTTATCTTCTTTACATCGAAATAAACCGAAATCCCGAGGAGAGATTTTATCAGCCTCGCCGAAAAAGACTGAAAATAGTCGTTGATGCTTTGCAGAAGCTGGCTGACGATGAGCTTGACGAGCTGTTCCTGTCAATGCCGCCGAGAGTAGGTAAAACCACCATACTGATGTTCTTTTCGACCTGGATAATCGGCAGAAACAGTGAGCTGTCAAATCTCTATTCGGCTTATTCCGATACCATAACCAAGGCCTTTTATAACGGTGTGCTTGAAATAATCAATGACCCCGTTACCTATCTGTGGAATGATGTGTTTCCAAAGACTAAAATCGTTCAGACCAATTCACAGGATGAAACGATTAACATTGACCGAAAGAAGCGTTATCCGTCTCTTACTTGCCGTTCTCTTTACGGTACACTTAACGGTGCCTGTGACTGTAACGGCTTTGAGATTAACGACGACCTTATCGGCGGTATCGAAGAGGCACTCAATAAAGACAGATTACAGGCGGCATGGAGCAAGGTTGATAATAACCTTCTGCCCAGAGCAAAGGAAACAGCGAAAATTCTTTGGTGCGGTACCCGTTGGAGTATGATTGACCCTATCGGTTTACGTCTTGAGCTTTTGGAAAATGACGAAAGATTTAAAAATCGACGTTATGCTGTTATCAATCTGCCTGCTCTTGATGAAAATGACGAGAGTAACTTTGACTATGATTATTCCGTAGGCTTCAGTAGCGACTACTATAAGCAGAGAAGAGCCTCCTTCGAGAGAAATAACGATATGGCATCCTGGCTTGCACAGTATATGGGACAGCC
>JAZUOC010000079.1:0-7707 GCA_045604465.1 Acutalibacteraceae bacterium | reverse complement strand
GTGCCTTAAATAAAAAAGTGGCGGAGAGAGTGGGATTCGAACCCACGGTACGCGCAAACGTACGACGGTTTTCAAGACCGTTCCGTTATAACCACTTCGGTATCTCTCCGTATTTGCCTAATGATATTACCATATTGTTTCCTTCTTGTCAAGGGTTTTTCGGGAAAAAGTTCAAGTTTGCACTAAAAGAAATGTCGTTGCAAGATAATTTTTCCCACAGCGGAGAATTTTATGTAAGCTGCTTTCAAATCAGTTTTTTTCTTCAAGTATTCTGATTACTTTTTCAGCATCTTCTTTTTCCAACCCTTTGAAAGAAGAGGTTTTTACGAAGTGCCCTGTCATAAAATCAGCACTGAGGAACATATCGTCAAGCACTGCGAAATTTTCCGTTTCGGGGTTATCTGTGAGCCATTGGCGGATCTGCACTTCTCTTTCGCGGGGAAAAAGGGGAGTTTTGTCATAAATACTGAGACCGTATCTTGCGAAAATTTCATTTATAAGAGTGCCGGAAGCATCACATTTTTTCTCATTTTTGCTCCAATGCTCCTTCCATGAAGTAGAAAGAACAAGCTTTGCATCGGTGCGGTCAACAATGTCCTTGAGAATTTCCATAGCACGGGGGTCCAGAACAACACCGAAATATCCGCACTCGCGCACATAACGGTTACTGTTAAGCACACCGTCGAAATCGAGAAAAATTACCTTCATTTTTCTATCTCCTTAATCATCATTTCTGCTATAGTCTCCATACCTTTGGCCGTCGGGTGACAGCCCTCTATGGAATCGTAGGGCCTGCCGTAAGAATAAAGGTCGATAAGTTTTGCGCCCTTTTCTCTTGCTTTTTTTCGTATGATGGAGTTGAAATCCTCCATTCTGCTGTTCCATCTTTCCTCGCTGAAAGAGAAGTCTGTGTTTTTTTCCATAAATGCGGTACAGAGAGTAGCGCAGTGAATTTCAGCCTCCGGGTAGTTTCTTTTTAGTTTTTCAAGCATTATATCATAGGCGTAGGTAAAGGACTGCTGTTTTAAAATCTGAATATCTCCCTCATAGGTGGGTGATACGCCGAACATAAAATCATTTGTACCGAGAAATACAAGGATAACATCAGGAATTATGCCGTCTTTATGTAGGGCAGACGTTCTTTCATCACTGCAGCCCGAGGGGAAAAGCCCGTCTCTGTCGGGTAGCTTTGCAACCCAACTTCCTGACCAGGAGGCGTTGACTAAAAGCTTACCTTCGAAGTGGGAGATAACCTTGCCCCACCATGTGTCCTCGGGTAAGTGAATGGCTGAAAGCGCCTTTCTTTCACCGTAGTAAAAGACCTTGTAGCCGTCGGGATTAAAGCCCTCGAGGGTGCTTATAGAGTCGCCGACGATGGAAAAGTATTTATTTTTGTATGTGTTTTTCATTGTTTCCTCCGGTCTTGCGTCAATAGTATATTTCAGGCTCGTATGTAACTTTAATTATTTCGAAATGCTTACAGTTAAAGCCACCGAGCGTTTCTCTGATTATCATTTTTCCTCCGGCTTCAGGCCACAATTCATCATCGGTGGAAAAAATACTGTAAAATTTAGCTTTTTGTGCCACACCGTCTTTATCCGTAAAAAAAACATCATAACTTCGGTGATATGAATCTGTAATTTCTACCTCGTATTCCGTTACTTTATCTTCTGCGGTAAGCAAATTCAAAGGCTGATAAAGAAGTATCTGCAAAGCAGCTACCGATAACACGAGAACTGTATAAATTTCCTTCCATATAAGCTTTCTCGGAACTTTCTTTCCGAAAATAAAAAGAAAGGCAAGGCCGGTCATAACGAATGATGTTATAACACAGTAAAGTAAATATTTAAAACAGAGATACGCCCCGCCTATCGTGAAGCCGTACAGACATACTGATGCCACAGTACACATAATTACGGTTATTACCGAAAGTAAAGCCTTTTGTTCTTTTGTGAGCATATTTTCTCTCCTTACAGAACGGTAAATACGAGTGCCGTCAAGCCCATAACGCCCAAAACTACAGTTAAAAGCATCAGGTCAAGAAAATCTCTGTCTCTGCCGTTTATTGCTTTCATATATCCGTATTCCATTTTGAAAAAGTATCTTATATAATCCTTCACGGTACATTTGCAGACGCGGACGGGATTTTTACCTTCTGCTGATTTTAAAATCCTACAGATACATTTTTCTATCCTTCTGAGAACGGTCTTTTCGTTAGGTGTTCTTTTCTTGGGTTTCATACCTTCCTCGTAGCGTGAAATTTCGGAAAGGATAAAGGCATACTCCTTACATTCCGCTTTCTTGAGCAGTGTCTTGTCTGCGGGATGAAAGCACAAAACTGCACAATGATGTCGGTTACGCTGATGCTTAAAGTGTTTGCTTTCTCTCTTTTTTGCGAAATGCCTGTGAATGTCGTCGAGCAAGGTATAAGAGGAGTGGTTGTGTACGGACGGTACCTTGGTTTCGAAATACTTTTTCGAAAAAGAGCACACTAAGCCCTTCTCTTCGAGAGCTTCCGCATATTCTCCGATAAGAGTTTCGATTTTATCCGTTATCTGCTCCATATAGTCACCTCTTTCTTTATATTCTTATTATACTTCTTCTTTGCAGAAAAGAAAAGAGCAAAAAGTGAAAAAACAGCACATAAAAACTGCACAAAATGAAAAAGCTGTCCGAAGACAGCTTACGCTACTGTTTATCCTTACTCTTGGCGAAAACAGAAACTACCAGACCGCAGACCACTGCTGCCATAATACCTACGGAAGCCGAGGAGAGGGGACCGCTTAAAATTCCCATCATTCCTTTTTCTGCGATGGCCTCCCGTGTACCCTTGGCTAAATTATAACCGAAGCCTGTCAGGGGAAGAGTTGCACCTGCTCCTGCCCACTCCACCAGGGGTTCGTATACGCCGAGACCTCCCAGTATGACACCGATGATTACGAATGAGACGAGGATTTTCGCGGGAGTAAGCCGTGTCATATCGATAAGAAGCTGACCGATAGTGCATATAAGACCGCCTACAGCGAAAGCCTTAAGAAGAGTGAAAATAATATCCATTACAGCATCTCCTTAAGCTTTTTTATCATGACTTTCTCATCTGACAGTAAGCTGAAGCCTGCTATGACAGTAATGATGAGTGCAGTAATGCAGATGGCTTTTTTTATGAAGTATAGATATTTACTGCATTTTATAAGGCAGAAAAGGCATTTGAGAACCGAAAGTATATTCATTTTATTTCACCTCTTTTAATGTTTACAAGATGTGCGATTCCCGGAATGCTTTCCCCTTCCTTAGAGGAAACCGGAGACATAAGAGCTCCCGTGGCTGTAAAGAGGATGTTACTGTATTTTCCTTTTTTCATACTGCTTAAGATGTGTGAACACAGTACACTTGCACTGCAGCCGCAGCCGGAACCGCCGGCATGTACATCCTGACTTTCTCTGTCATAGATCATAAGACCGCAGTCGAAGTAGTTTTTACCCAGCTCAATACCGCACTCTCTCATCATAAGCTCCTTTAAAAGTCCATATCCGACTAAGCCTAGGTCGCCTGTAAAGATGGCATCATAATCGTCGGGTGTAGTTTTAGTGTCACGGAAAAAATCTGATAGGGTTTTACAGGCAGCAGGAGCCATTGCCGCCCCCATGTTAGCAGCATCGGTTATGCCTAAATCCTCGATTGTTCCTATATGAATCTTGTCTATATAAGGAAGGACGATTTCGGACTCTGACGACAGTACGGCTGCTCCCGAGCCCGTGACTGTCCATTGAGCTGTGGGGGCACGCTGACCTCCGTATTCCAGAGGAAAACGGAACTGTTTTTCTGCAGAACAGAAATGTGAGCTTGTGGTGGCGATGCAGGTGTTCATTCCTCCGCTTTCTATGGCAAGAGTAGCGCAGATAAGGCTCAGTGCCATAGTAGAGCAGGCTCCGTAAAGGCCTGTGAAGGGCATAGGAAATTCTCTCAGGGCAAAGGCGGAGCCTGTACACTGATTCAGTAGGTCACCTGCAAATATCCCGTCGATTTCCTCCATTCCCTTGCCTGCTTTTTCCAGTGCGAGCATAACAGAATTTTTCATAAGAAAGCTTTCTGCTTTTTCCCAGCAGTCCTGGCCTATGGTGGTGTCCTCAAAAATCCTGTCGAAATCCTTTCCGAGAGGGCCTTCGCTCTCTTTTTTGCCCACTACGGCGGCAGAGGAAAGAAAGACAGGCTTTTTTTCTGTGATAATGGTTTTACCTTTTCTTGTAGCCATGGCTTTTCTCCTTTTTAATAAAGCTTAAGAAGATAGATAATAAGACCGTAGAGAACGGCACTTGAACAACCGAAAACTATAACCGGCCCTGCTATGGAGAACATCTGTGCTGCAGTGCCTGTTATCGTGCCTTCGGTGCGGAATTCCATGGCGGGTGATACTATGGAGTTGGCGAAGCCTGTGATGGGAACCATCGTTCCTGCCCCCGCATATTTCGCTATGTTATCAAAGACACCGATGCCTGTAAGAACTGCTGTTATGACTATGACCGTTATCATAGCGAGGGCACGGCTTTCTTCTTCGGTCATAGACGATGAAAACCACAGGTTAAGGCCCTCTGCGAAGGTGCAGATTGCTCCTCCGATAAGAAATGCGAAAAGACAGTCCTTGGCGACAGGGGAGGACGGCGAGTATTTTTTTGCAAGATTACCGTATTCGTTTTTCGATAGTGACATTTTTCTTCCTTCTTTCTTTTTTTGTGTTTTCATTTTTAGTTTTATCTTCATAATCCGTTTTATTCCTCATAATATTTTAAAAAAGACTGTCTTATAAACAAAAAATTAACAAAACCGTGTTATAATCCTGTAGTAATTATCTTTGGAGGTATCGGAATGTTTAAAATACTTGTAGTAGAGGATGATAAAAACCTTAACCGTGTAGTGTGCGCTTATCTTAATCAGAAAGGCTACAGTGCTGTCGGCTGTCTTGATGCGGCACAGGCTTATGAATGTATGTATGAAAGTGTTTTCGATCTGATTATTACTGATATTATGATGCCCGGAATTGACGGATATGAATTTACTCAGACTGTACGTTCCACGGATAAAGAAATTCCTATTCTTTTTATCAGCGCCAGAGACGATCTTTATTCCAAACGGAAGGGATACGGAATAGGTATAGATGATTATATGGTCAAGCCTATCAATCTCGAGGAGCTGATTCTTCGTGTGGAGGCTCTTCTCCGCCGTGCTAAAATCGCTTCGAGCAAGATAGTTTCCGTAGGTGACCTTACGATGAATATGGATGAAAGAACTACCAGGATCGGCGACAGGGAAATACAGATGACAGCCAGAGAATTCAATATTCTTTATAAGCTTCTTTCCTATCCTAATAAAACCTTTACACGTTCACAGCTTATGGATGAATTCTGGAGCTCGGATACATCCTCCGGTCCGAGAACGGTGGATGTATATATGGCGAAAATAAGAGATAAGTTTTCCTCGTGTGATGCTTTCGAAATAGTGACTGTACACGGACTTGGTTATAAGGTGATATTAAAATGAATTTCAGAATCGGATTTAGCAAAAAAAAGAAGAAGGAGTCACCGTTTTATTTCTCACTGTTTTCCTTCAGACAGTTTCTTCTCGTGTTCCTGTCCTTCTGTTTTATAATAACCACGAGCTTTTCTTTGCTGTTTTACGGCAGAATGGGTGTGGTTTTTGATGTGTTCAAGGAAGAATTCGAAGAAAGAGTATGGCAGACCTTCAATAATGTTATCTTTATAAGCTTTATTGTTACTTTAGTGTACAATGTATTCAAATGGTTTACCGTAAAAATTCCTGTGACGAAGTTGCTTCAGGCCACACAAAGGGTTATGGACGGAGATTTTTCTGTCAGAGTAAGCTTTTACCGTCCCTTCAGAATAAAAAACGAGTTTAATATTTTGGGCGATGCCTTCAATAAGATGACAGAGGAGCTTTCCAGTATAGAGACACTGAAAAATGACTTTATTGCCAATGTTTCTCATGAGCTGAAAACACCTTTGGCGGTAATCAATTCTTATTCTACTATGATACAGAATCCCGAAATCAGCAAGGAAGAAAGAATAGAGTATGCACAGATAATCACTAACGCTTCTGCTAATCTTTCCGAGCTTATCACAAGTATTCTCCGACTGAATAAACTCGAAAATCAGCAGATTTTCCCTGAAAAGAAAAGGTATGATTTAGGCGAACAGCTCTGTGAATGTATGCTGAACTTCGAGAGTGAATGGGAAAGAAAGCAGCTGAATATTGAAACGGATATTGCAGAAGATGTCATCATAAATGCAGACGGTGAGCTTCTGTCCTTGGTGTGGTCAAATCTTATTTCCAATGCCATAAAGTTTACCGATGAAGGTGATACTGTTTTCGTTTCTATGGAAAAGACAGACGGTGAAGCAGTGGTTAAGGTAAGCGATACGGGCTGCGGAATGAGTGAAAGGGTTCAGACCAGAATTTTTGAGAAGTTTTATCAGGAGGATTCGTCGCGCTCTACCAAGGGAAACGGTCTCGGTCTGGCTCTGGTAAAACGGATAGTAGACATAGTAAACGGCGAAATTTCAGTTCGTAGTGAATCGGGCTCGGGCTCTGAATTTACGGTGAAAATACCTCTTGAATAAATTTTTTCTAAAAACTCTTGACAGGGGATTATTAATGTGTTACTATGTTACCACGCTAAAGCGATGAAGAACAGATCGCTTGAAAAATAATTTATATGATGAGGTAACAGATCATCAGAAAAAAGGAGTAATTATTATGAAAAAGAAAACCCTCGCCATTATTCTGGCAATCTTAGCAGTAGTTATGTGCTTTACCTTCGCAGCTTGTAACGGCGGCGGTGAAAACACCGATGACACCACAGCGGCAAACGCAGAAACCGTTTCTGATCTCGATTACATAAAGGCAAACGGAAAAATGATCATCGGCTACACCGAATTTGCTCCCATGAACTACAAGGACGATAACGGTGAGCTTATCGGCTTCGAAACAGAATTTGCGAAGGCTGTCTGCGCAGAACTCGGCGTTGATCCCGTGTTCCAGCTTATCGACTGGGGTGCAAAGGAAACAGAGCTTAAGTCAAAGACCATCGACTGTATATGGAACGGTATGACCATAACACCCGCCAGACTCGAAGAAATGGAAATTTCCACAGCTTATATGGCTAATAAGCAGGTTCTTCTCGTAAAGGCTGAAAATGCTGACAAGTATACTACAGCAGAAGCTCTCGAAGGTGCTAATATCGTAGCTGAAATCGAGTCCGCAGGTGAATCTGTAGCTAAGGAAGATGCCTTCTTTGCAGGTGCAAACTACACTTCAGTTGACTCTCAGGCAAAGGCTCTCATGGAGGTTAAGTCAGGTGTAGCAGACGGTTGCGTAGTTGACTATGTTCTTTCCATCGGTATGATCGGCGAAGGTACAGATTATGAAGATCTCGTAGTAGTTGACGAGCTCGCATTCGCTGACGAAGAATACGGTATCGCATTCCGTAAGGGTGCTGACACATGTGCAGCAGTAAACGATGCTATGAAGGCTCTCGCTGATAACGGTAAGCTCGCAGAAATCGCTGAAAAGTATAAGCTTACAGAACAGATTCTCGTAAAATAATTAAAGACTGAAGATAAACCGATGCCGTCCGTCGAGACGGCATTTTGGTTGTTTAAAAACGGCAGTAATCCGGCCGGAAAAAACGGTACG
>JAZUOC010000078.1:0-14466 GCA_045604465.1 Acutalibacteraceae bacterium | reverse complement strand
GTTTTTTTAGTCTGTCTACTTGACAGGGGGCGCTTCACTTTCACCGACGGGAGGGCTTATCTTTTTTATTCAGCCTCTGTTATTTCATCACCCTCATAAACCTTTCCACCCTTTATTACCTTGGCGAAAATGCCTTCACGGGGCATTACACACTTACCGACAAGCTTCTGAATAGCACAGCCTTCGTGACATTCTTTACCTATCTGTGAAATTTCGATGATGCACTCCCCTACCTTAAGACGTGTGCCTACGGGTATGGTGTAAAGCTCTATGCCTTCGGTAGTGATGTTTTCTGCGAAGACACCGTGACAGAGTCCGTCGGTGGGAAGACCCTTTGATTTATCTATGCTTTCTTTAGCTAAAAGACTTACCTGTCTGTGCCATTTGCCTGCATGGGCATCACCCTCGAAGCCGAAATCCTCGATAAGCACACCGGGATTGATTTTTGTTTTGGGAGTACCCTTCTTTTCGCTGATGTTAATTGATAAAACCTTTCCTTTCATAATTCAACCTCCTATTTTGTTCAGTCCGTGAGATGCACCATATCCGCAAGAAAAATTATGTCCGATCGGCTTCGAAAGAACGGCTTTTCTCACTGCTTCTGCCAGTAATTTCTCATCGTCAAGATAAGGTCTCAGGTCTATCTCCTCCTCACAGCCGAGACACGCCTTGACCTTTCCGTCAGAAAGAAGTCTGATGCGGTTACACTCACTGCAGAATTTGTCGCTTATGGGTGTAATAAATCCTATCCTTCCCTTGAAGCCTTCGCTTTCGTAGTATCTTGCCACGCTTTTTTCGAAGGAAGTACCCTTCTGTGCCGCAGGCTTCAGAAAAGGGAATTTTTTCAGTATTTCTTCACTTTTTATGACGAGCTTCTCATTCTCTCCCTCATCGGAAAATGGCATAAGCTCGATAAAACGGACATCAATTTTTCTGTCACGTGCGATGTTTATGAGACTTTCTGCATCTGCATCGTTCTGTCCTCTGATAAGAACAGCATTTATGCGAAGCGGCGAAAGACCTACTCTCTCACACTCATCGATGCCCTCATAAACCTTACGTAGTCCGTCATAACCCGTTATATCCTTAAAGCGCTCTTCATCCGTGGTGTCAAGACTGATGTTTACTGCCCTTACACCTGCCCTTTTAAGCTCCTCGGCACACTCCTTCAGATGTATGCCGTTAGTGGTAAGTGCCAGCTTTTTTATGCCGTCAATACGGCTGATTCTCTCTGCGATGTCGCAGATGTCTTTTCTGACCAAAGGCTCACCGCCTGTAAGCCTTACCTTGTTAATACCGCAAAAAGCAAAGGCTCTGACTATTTTTTCGATTTCATCGACCGTAAGCTCATTATTCTCTTTTTCCTTCTGCGCTCCGCAGTAGCTGCAGTTAAGATTACACCTTTTCGTAACGGAGACACGCAGATAATTAATTTCTCTGCCGTAACTATCAATCATTTTTAAAATCGCTCTTTCCGCCTGTTTTTTCCAGAAGCTTTATTTCTCTGATTTCCATTTTTCTGTCTATAGCCTTACACATATCGTAAACGGTAAGTGCCGTAACGGATACCGCTGTAAGCGCCTCCATCTCTATGCCCGTTTTATAGGAGCATTTAGCCATAGAATAAATATACAGCTCATCCGCACCGTTATCGTCGAAGGTGATTTCTACACTCTCAACAGGAATATTATGACAAAGAGGGATAAGCTCCCATGTACGCTTCGCACCCATAATCCCCGCTATTCTCGCCGTGGCAAGACCGTCGCCTTTTTTAAGGTCGGATTTCAGAAGCTTCTGAAGAGTTTCTTTTTCCATTTTTACTTTTGCGAAGGCTTTAGCTGTTCTCTGGGTGATAATCTTGTCGCCGACATCGACCATAACAGCCTCGCCCTTTTTATTAAGATGTGTAAAATCACTCAACTGTATAGCCTCCCATCCGTAAAAGCCTTTCTCTGAATTCCCTGCTTTTTATTTTTTTGAGAAATTCCTGCACCTGAGGTGTTCCGTAAGCCTTTTCATCAATAAGAAGATCATACTCCTCGATACAGATTTCGATGAAATCAAGATCATACATTTTAGCCGCAGAATAAATACCGAGACCGCAGTCTGCATTACCCGCAGCGATAAGTGCCGCTACAGCCGTATGGGTAAATTCCTCGTTACGGTAGCCGTCAACCTCCGATTTATTTATGCCGTTTTGCGACATAAGATAGTCGCAGAGTATTCTGGTACCCGAGCCGAGCTGACGGTTTACATATCTGCCCTTTACGATGTCTGAAAAGCTCCTTATACCTAAAGGATTACCTTTTTTTACCATAAGGCCCTGTACTCTGCCCACTCCCTTGACGAGCCTTACTCCGCCGTTAGGGAAATACTTTTTTACGTAGCTTTCATTATATCTGCCTGTTTCCGTGTCGAGAAGATGGATAAAGCCGAGATGCGCCTGTCCGTTTCTCAGTGCCGTAACGGCTCCCATACTGCCCACATGGCTCGAGGTGAGATTAAATGCTGGTTTTTCGCTTTTTATCATATCGGAAAGCTCATCAATAAGAGGATCGTGACTGCCTGTAATGATCAGTGAAGAAGCGATCTGCGAAAGCTCTCTGAGAAGTCTTATTTCCACCTCTTCCCCCGCTTCAAAGCCTTCACAGTTCTGCGGAACCGTAAGTATGCCGTCTGCCTTGGTAAAGCTCGTTATCACACCCGCACCTCGGTTTAAGGGTACCGCAGTAAGAGTGTCACCTGATTTACCGAGAGTAACGCGCACGAACTCCTGATATTTAAGTGAAGATACCACTCCTTTTCCGAGAACCGCCTTCACGGTAACATACGAAGAAGTATGAGTGCCGTAATATTTATCAACTATAGCCTTTACGATTTCCTCCATAACGACTATAGCCGAAACAGGATAACCGGGAAGGCCTGTTACGGGAACGGAGCCTATACTTCCGAGAACAGCGGGCTTACCGGGCTTTATGGCTATACCGTGAAAAATCACTTCACCGAGCTCTGAAATTATCGTACTCGTGTAATCATCTCTGCCTGCAGAAGAGCCGGCAAGCACGAGAACAGCATCACATTCCTGTGCCGCCTCGGAAATAGCCTTTTTCAGAAGCTCCTTTTTATCTTTAACTATAGGATAAATCTTGCTTTCGGCATTCCATTCTGAAAGCATAGCGGAAAATATGGCCGAGTTAAACTCTATTATCTCACCTTTATCGGGTTTCTCCTTCGGCGATACTATTTCATCACCTGTGGGAATGATGCCGAATACAGGTTTCTTTATGCACTCGACTTCAAGCACACCGCCTGCAAGAAAAGCACCGCAAAGAGAAGGAGTTATTTTCGTCATAGACGGTGCTATCATATCACCCATACAGATGTCCTCTCCCACCTGACGGACATTCTGCCAGGGATGAACGGCAGAAATAATGCTGACCTTACCGTCACTGATTTCAGTAACATCTTCGACCATAATCACCGCATCAGCGGAGTCGGGAAGGGGATCACCTGTATCCACTACGGTATATTTCTCTTTTCCTATAATTATGGGACTTCTTTCGTTTGCACCGTAGGTATCCGATGCCTTTACGGCTATTCCGTCCATAGCACTCGCATTATAGTGAGGTGAACAGATTTTCGCATAAACGGCCTTTGAAAGTATACTGCCCGATGCGTCTGCCGAAGACAGTATTTCGGCTTTATATCCGAAGCCTTCAGCTTCAAGATGGGTGAGATATTTCTCCCTCGCCTTTTCCAGAGGGGTGTTATTAAGATAATTATGCTTCATTATTCATCCGTCCTAAAATAAAATTACTTCTGTCTCTTCGCCTTCTCTGAGTCCTTCGCAGTTTCTGTCTATAATCATATATCCGTCACTTTCGGACAAAACAGAAATCATTCCGCTTTTACTGTAAGCAGGCAAAACACCTTCATCGGTGAGCTTCACACAGAGAATTTCTTCTCTGCCGTGATTCGAAGATATATTTCGAAGAAGCTTCCTTCGGCTTATTATATTTTTTTCTGTTCTTTTCAGAATCATATCAATGAGAGGCGCTACAAGTCTGAGTGCAACAAAATAACCGGCTCCCGGATGACCCGGCAGACCGAAAACAGCCTTTCCGCCGATCTTTCCGACTATGGTAGGCTTACCCGGCTTCATAGCTATACCGTGAAGATAAACCTCACCCAAAGAAGAAATAATATCTACCGTCATATCTCTTGCCCCCGCTGAGGAGCCACCCGAAATAAGAACAATATCGTTTTCACTTACAGCCTTTTTCATAACCGCAAGAATTTCATCATATTCATCCTTAAAAATCCCGTATTCTGTACATTCACAGCCCTTCTCTCTCATAAGTGCAGACAGAATATGACTGTTAATGTCTCTGATTTTACCGAAGGTGAGTCTCGTGTCGACGGGAACTATCTCATCGCCCGTGGAGATTATTCCCACCTTAGGCTTTCCGAACACTCCGACCTCACTTATGCCGAGAGCAGCAAGTACTCCGATTTCACGGGAGGTAACAGTTCTGCCCTTTTCAAATACAGTAGTATTTATCTTTATATCGTCGCCCTTACAGTTTACATTTTCGAAGGGACTTACAGATTTGTAAACAAGACATATATCCTCGAAGCTACAGTCTGTATTCTCGATCATAATAACGCTGTCAGCTCCCTTGGGAAGCATACCGCCCGTGGAGATTCTTACGCACTGTCCGTCTTCTACGGGCGTTTCAGCCCTTTCTCCCATCAGCACCTCACCGATTATGTCAAGCTGTGAAGGAACACTTTCACTGCTGCCGTAGGAGTCCGATGCCTTAAGTGCGAAGCCGTCAACCGTCGAACGGTCGAAGGCGGGTATATTTTCACCTGCGATTATGTCTTCAGACAGCACTCTGCCCAAAGCCTCATAAAGAGAAACCGTCTCCGTGTAAGGCGTAATATCAGAGAAATTTTCCCTTATAATTTCCGAAGCCTTTTCCACCGATACAACCTTAAGCATAAATGCCTCTCACCTCACTTATATTTTCCACATATCAATAAACTTTTTACCCCACTCTGTTTCCGGAGCTTTGAGAAGCTCCTCGGGGGTACCTTTTTCGGCGATTACGCCCTTATTGAGTATAATTATTCTGTCAGCAAGTCTCAGAGCCTGCTTAGGCGAATGGGTAGTCATAATTATACCGCAGCCCGTTTTTTCCTTATATCTTCTGATGGCCCCTTCGATTATTTCCGTGCCCTCGATGTCAGCAGCGCTCGAAGGCTCATCGAGAAGAAGGAAGTCACCCTTATTCGCGAGAATTCTGCCGAGAGCAAGGCGCTGACATTCACCGCCCGAAAGCCCTTTTGCGCTCTTATCCTTAAGGAAGTCGAGAGACAGCTCCCGAAGAATTTCGTCACAGCGAGCTTCTTTGTTTTCTTTATTTTCCATAGAAAAAAGGATATTTTTTCTCACGCTCATTTTAAAAGGAATATTCTGCTGAGAAAGATAATATATTTTTCCTTCGGTTTTTACGGTGCCGCTGTCACTTTTTATGACTCCTGCGATGATTTTTAAAAGAGTGCTTTTACCGCTGCCGTTAGGGCCTACGACAGCGACAGTCTCACCTTTTTTTACGGTTAGACAGGATATATCCAATACGGTGCGTTCACCATAGTTTTTTTTAATATTTTTAAGCTCAAGCATTATTTATCCTCCCTTACTGCAAAGGATGCAACAATGTTGACAAGAAGAGATATGAGCAGAAGTACGATACCCAGAGCAAGAGCAAAGGAGAAGTTTCCCTTGTTTGTTTCGAGCATAATTGCTGTAGTCATAACTCTCGTTTTCCACTGAATGTTACCGCCGACCAGACTCACGGCACCGACCTCAGCTATAGACCTTCCGAAGGCAGTAAGCACGACGGAAAAGAGTGCCTGTCTGTTTTCTCTGAGAAGCAGAAGGGCAGTTTTACCTTTTGAAAAGTTAAGTCCCTTTGCAGTTTCAACCAGAGCTTTCGAATTGACCGAGGTAATAGACTCACTGAGATTTATCACGACAGGAATTATTAGCATACACTGGGCGATTACCATTATTTCTACAGTAAAAAGTAATCCCAGAGAGCCGAAAGGCCCGTATTTTGTGAAAAGCATATAGACAATCAGGCCTGCCACCACAGGTGGCAAGCCCATAAAGGTTCCGGTTATTCTTTTGATTGTCCCTTTGCCTCTGAAATCACTTCTGCCTAAAAGCACACCTGCAGGCATACCTATAAGACAGGAAAACAGTGTACTGAAAAAGGACATACGGAGCGTTACACCGATAATCTGTAACAGCTCCCTGTCCATATTCACAAGCATTTCAAAGGCTTCATTTATCTTTTCCAAAGCTTATTCTTCGATAAGATAGAAAAGTGCTGAGCCGTATTCCTCTTCACCGTATTTGGCGATAAGAGCGGAAGCCTCTTCGCCTGTCATCCATTCGATAAGAGCCTTGGCGCCTTCGGTGTTTACACCGTCGAGCTTTTCGGGATTACATTCTATAAGAGAATATGTATTCTTCATATCCTCTCCCTCAGCAAGGATGATTTCGAGGTTGAGGTCAGCCTTGTTTGAAAGGAAGGTAGCCTTATCTGTGAGACAGTAAGCACCCTTTTCACTTGCCATGGTAAGACATGCGCCCATACCCTGACCTGCACTTACATACCAGGCATCTTTTTCTGCATCGGGAACATTTTCGCCCCAGATTTTAAGCTCAGCCTTATGTGTACCGCTTTCGTCACCGCGGGAAATGAAGGTTGAACCTGTGTCGGCAATCTTACCGAATGCTTCAGCAGCATTTTCTGCACCGTCCTTTATGCCTGCAGGATCATCAGCAGGACCAACGATAACAAAATAGTTATACATAAAGGGAAGTCTTTCCACACCGTAGCCTTCTTCGATAAAAGCTTCTTCGGATGCCTTAGCGTGAACGAGAATAAGATCTGCGTTTCCGTCCTTGGCCTTCTGGATAGCTGCGCCTGTACCTGCGGACTGAACCTCTACGGTGTAGCCTGTAGCCTTTTCGAAAACAGGAAGAAGATAGGGAAGAAGTCCCGAGTCATTGACGGATGTGGTGGTCGACATACGGATTACAGGATTTTCCGGAGCCTGTACCGTAACGTCTGTGGGTGCTGTGGTTTCCTCTCCGCCACCGCCGCCACAGGCTGCCAGTGAGAAGAGCATCAGTGCTGCAAGTAATACTGCGAGAAGTTTTTTCATAATTCATTCTCCTTTTCGATCACGGAAGGTAAAAAGGTTTCCCTTATTTACCCTTTGACCGGTACCTGTATTTTTTCTCCTTACAGGCAGTGTTTTTTCGGTCACGTACGGTCTTTCATAGGCTATGCCCTTAGAAAAGCCGTATCGGAATATGAATTAATGCGGAAAAACCGCTAACTTCCTAAAGCGAAAATATATTTTGATAATATTCAATAAAAAAATCGCGAAATTGTTGTAAATTCTGTAACTTTATGATATTATATACCAGTAATCGGAATATTTCAAGTAGGAAGTGATAAAAAATGACATTTGCTGTTATATGTGTCAGCGACAGATGCTCACAAGGTCTCTGTGAAGACAGAAGCGGCCCTCTTATAAGTGAGATGCTGACTCCCTACGGAAAAACCGAAGAATACATTACTGTTCCCGATGAAAAGGAAGAAATAGAAAAGGCTCTCATTTATCTGTGCGATGATGCTTGTGTGGATGTGATATTTACCACAGGCGGTACAGGCTTTGCTCCCAGAGATGTCACCCCTGAGGCCACAAAAAACGTAATAGAAAAAGAAGCACCCGGTATCGCCGAGGGAATAAGACAAAAAAGCATGGAAATAACTCCCAAGGCTATGCTTTCAAGAGCAGTATCGGGAATAAGAAAGAATTCTCTTATTATTAATCTTCCCGGAAGTCCTAAGGCAGTAAGGGAATCTCTGGAATTTGTACTTCCCGTACTCCCCCACGCTGTGGAGGTTTTAAGCGGTAACACCCTTAACTGCGGCGGAAATTACGGAAAAGGCGGTGGTTGATTGAGTCTGAAAAATGTAACTCAGCTTTTCTGCATAGACGATAAGACAGTATGCATAATAGGATGCGGTGCACTGGGAACCAATGCGGCAGTGCATCTGACAGGTGCCGGGGTAAAAAAGCTCTATCTCTGCGATTTCGACACTGTAAGCCTGTCAAACCTTAACCGTCAGTTTCTCTTTACGAAAACAGACGGAAAGTTTCTGAAATGTAATGTTCTCAAGGAAAGACTCTCCTACTATTCAGGAGATACCGAGTACGTTCCCGTAGTTAAAAAAATTATGTCTGCGGATGACCTTTCTTTCGCTAAGGAATGTGATATCATCCTGTGCTGTGTGGATAACGCAGTAGGAAGAAGAGCCGTGGCAGACTTTTCTGTAAAAGAGAAAATCCCTTCCGTTTTCGGCGGCGTTGACGGATTTTACGGAACGGCTTATCTTTATCTTCCCGGAAAATCCCCCTGTCCTGACTGTGCAGGGATAATCAATGATATTTCCGTCAGAAGCTCAGTTTCCTCTTCGGCGGGAATCATCGGTTCCATGGAGGTTAATCTTGCCCTGAGATACCTTCTTTCCGAGGATGTAGGCTCATCAGGAAAAATCTTCATTTTTGATGGAGATTTATGGGAAACCCTCCCTATAAAACCAAGCTCACAATGCAAAATATGTAAAACACCTGAGGTGAAAATATGACAAACTTAAAAGGCTACATGGGTAAGGTTCTTTTCGTCGACCTTACAAAAAAAACTTACAGTGAATTCCCCTGGACAGACGAAGACAGAAAGAGAACCATCGGTGGTAAAATTATGGCTGCAGATATTCTTCTTCAGCACATAAGACCGGGAATGAAGGCTTTCGATGAGGATAACTGGCTCGTTATTACCACAGGCCCTCTCACACGCTGCAAAACTCCTTCCTCTACCCGCTTCAACATCTCAACCGTCTCACCTCTTACAGGTATTCTTACCTCCTCTAACTGCGGCGGTCCCTTCGGCAGAAGGCTGAAAAAATGCGGCTGGGATGCTATGGTTATCACAGGCAGAGCAGAGGAGCTCACCTGGATAGAAATCGTAGACGATGAGGTCACCTTCCACGACGTACCCGAAATGAAGGGTATGCTTACGGGAGAGGCTCAGAAACAGTTCAAAGGCGGTGCGAGTCCTCTCGTAATCGGTCCTGCCGGTGAAAATAAGGTTCTTTATGCCGGTGTATTCAGTGGAGAGAGAACTGCCGGACGCGGCGGTGTCGGAGCTGTCTTCGGCGACAAAAACCTTAAGATTATCACAGCGAAGGGAAGCAAGGATCCCGAAATCTATGACAAGGAGAAGCTCGACGAAATTACAGAGCAGTGGAAAATGCAGCTCCTCCGCCACCCCATTACAGGCGCACAGCTTTCAAAGCTCGGTACGGCCGGACTCGTGGCTCCCATGCAGGCTCACAGAATTCTCGCCACAAAGAATTTCAGCGACGGCAGATTCGACAGCTTCGAAAAGGTATCGGGTGAAGAACTCACCGAAAAATATCTCGTAGGTAACGGTAACTGCTATTCCTGTCCCATGCGCTGTGAAAGACGTGTTAAGATCGACGGTAAGAATGTAAAGGGTCCCGAGCTTGAAACACTCGGTCTTTTCGGTCCGAACATTCTTAATGACGATATAGAAAAGATCCTTCGATGGAACTATGAGCTTGACGAGCTCGGTATGGACACTATCTCCTGTGCAGGTTCTATTGCCTTCGCTATGGAATTACAGGAAAAAGGCATGTGGGACAGCGGTCTCGAATTTGGTAAAACCGATAATATCAGTGAGGTATTCCGTCTCATCGCTCACAGAGAAGGAATAGGCGATATTCTCGCTGACGGTACAAAGCGTATGAGTGAGAAATTCGGTGGAAAGGAATTCGCCATTCACTCCAAGGGTATGGAGCTTGCCGCTTATGAGCCCAGAGGTGCGGTAGGACAGGGACTCGGCTATGCTACATCAAACCGCGGCGGATGCCACCTCAATGCAGGATATATGGTAGTTCTCGAAGGCCTCGGCCTTAATATGAACTCCTACACTGCCAAGGGTAAGGCAAGTCTCGCCATTATGTTCCAGAACACTATGGAGGCTGCTTCTGCGGCGGGTTGCTGTGTATTTACCTCCTATGCGGTTCTTCCCTGGTTCGTTGTAGCCAAACCCACAAGTATAATCACAAGAGTAGTTCAGCAGGCATTCAAATTCCTTACTCCTATTCTTTATATAGGTATGCAGTATCCTGAGATACTCGCTCTGAACATTCCCCTCATCCAGTATCCGAGAGCCATCAATGCGGCTACAGGCCTCAAGTATACCATGGGTACCTTCATCAAGGCCGGCTCCTACGGCTACAATGTAGAAAGAGTATGTAATGTTATCTTAGGTCTTCCCGTGGGCAAGGATACAGATACCCTCCCCAAACGTCTTACCGATGAAGAACAGGTACCCGGCAACAAAAAGACAAAGGTGCCTCTGGATAAAATGAAGAAAAGCTACTATATTATCCGCGGATGGAAGGACGGCGCACCTACGATGAGAATGATCAAAAAGCTCGGAATAAAGCTTCCCGAATGTGCAAAGGAGGTATACCCTTATGGTAAAGGTTAAATTTTTCGGTGTTATACGTACCACTACAGGCTTCAGCTATCTCGAAACCGAGGCTAAGACTGTAAACGACATCTTCGAGGTCGTTTCATGGAGAATGTCTCAGGGTTATCAGGAGGACAAGGAAGAGCTTGAACGTATGAAAAATGATCCTAACGTAAAATACATAAAGCCTAAAAATCCCGCCCTCGAATATCATCAGAAGCTGCAGTTCAAGGATGCCGTGGTTTATGTAAACGGTGAAAGATGTATGAGAAAGGGTAAAAAGCTTTCTGACGGAGATGAGGTTTGGCTTCTCTCCCCCGCTGCAGGCGGTTAATTATTAAGCTGAGATAATAAAATACAGCCGAAGGTCATTAAGAGTGATCTTCGGCTTTTTTCGTCTTATTTCAGTAATATTTTATTTTCACCGAAATAATTTCTGTACTGTAAGACAAATAGTCTCTTTGCAGAATTTTTTTCTGTGTTATCTCTCGTTTACCGAAATTTATATTTATTTTTTACATATATTTACTTTTTTCTTCGCTTGTTGTATAATGAAAGCAGATAGACAGGTGATTTAAAATGGACAGAACAGATTATGAAATTTTAGCGTGTCTGAAAGAAAACGCCCGTGAAAATGCTACAAACATCGGAGCGAAAATTAATCTTTCGACATCAGCAGTTATAGAGCGTATTAAAAAATTCGAAGCATCGGGACTCATTAAGCAATATACGGTGGTACTGAATCAACAGGCATTGGGCGGTGAGCTTATGGCCTTCATCAGCGTCCGCCTCGAGCATCCGAAATATTACGAAAATTTTGTAGAGCTCATAAATTCCCATGCATCTATAGCTGAATGCTATTACATAGCAGGCGACTTCGATTTCATCGTAAAAATTATCACAAAAAACGCACAGAGCCTCGAGGACATTCTTAACTATATCAAATCAATCGAGGGCGTTTCTCTTACGAGAACCTCTGTAGTGTTATCCACAAACAAAAATGAAGTATGTATGCTTCCTGAAATCAGTAAATAATCTGTCAGGCAGACAGGTTAAAAAATTAAAAATTATACTATTATATGAAGAAAGGATTTGTTATTATGATTATCGGTATCCCAAAAGAGATTATGCACGGAGAAGGTCGAGTTTCCGCTATCCCCGAAACTGTCGCAAAGCTTAAGGCTGACGGCTTTGAGGTTCTCGTAGAAAATACCGCAGGCGAAGGTGCATTCTTCAGCGACGAAGAATATGCAGCAGCAGGTGCAACAATGATAGCAGATGTCGCAGAGCTTTATGAAAAGGCCGACATCATCCTTAAGGTTAAGGAGCCTCAGTTCAACACAAATAAAGGTGTTCACGAGGTAGATATGATGCATGCAGGTCAGTACCTCATCACCTTCATCCATCCCGCTTCTCCCGTCAACCACGAAATGGTTAAAAACCTCGCTGCCAAGGGCGTAATCTCTCTCACTCTTGACGGTGTTCCCCGTATCTCCAGAGCACAGAATCTCGATGCACTTACATCCATGAGTACCTGTGCAGGCTACAAGGGAATTCTTATGGCAGCTAATGACCTCGCTAAGTTCATGCCTCAGCTTTTCTGTGCCGTAGGTATGGTTAAGCCCTGTAATGCATTGGTTATCGGCACAGGCGTAGCAGGCCTCCAGGCTCTGGCTACCGCAAAAAGACTCGGTGCCGTTACATACGCAGCAGACATCCGTCCCGCAGCAGCAGAGCAGGCTATGAGTCTCGGCGCAAAGATAATCGATACAGGCGTTCCTGCCGAGGTGGCAGTAGGTCAGGGCGGTTATGCCAATGCACTCAGTGAAGAATGGCTTAAGATCGAAAGAGACGCTCTCAAGGATACAATCAAGGATATGGACATCGTTTTCTGTTCAGCTCTCGTACCCAGCAAGCTCGCTCCCGTCATTCTCACAGAAGAAATCGTAAAAACCATGAAGCCCGGCTCAGTTATCGTGGACATTTCTATCGACCAGGGCGGTAACTGTGCTATCACTACTCCCGGTGAGACAGCAGTTAAGCACAAGGTTACAATCGAAGGAATCAAGAATATTCCCGGTCTCCTTCCCACAAGCTCAACCTGGATGTTCTCCCACAATATTTATAATCTTGTCAAGTATCTCGCAAAGGACGGCACAATCAATCTCGATATGAATGATGAAATCGTTCAGGGTATTATGACTACCATCGACGGCAAGATAGTTCACAAGGGTGCTCTCGAAGCAATGAACGCATAAAACTGAAAAATATAAGGGTGCCGATAATCGGCCGTTACATAAATTTCGGCTCAGGTTACCGTCACCCTTCTTATTTATTACAATAAGTCTCACCTGCAAAATACATCAGAGATTTAATTACTGAAAGGAGAATACTCTATGCCCGGATGGTTATTGATTCTTATATTCGTTGTAGCCGCGATAGTAGGCTACCTTATTATCAACAAGGTTCCCACACTGCTTCATACTCCCCTTATGTCGGGTATGAATGCTCTGTCGGGAATTACGGTTCTCGGTGCGCTGACGGTTCTGGCAGTAGCACTCAAGGAAAAAGCTCCTGTTATAAGTGTGATTATAGGTATTGCCGCCATTGCTTTCGCTATGATTAATGTAGCAGGCGGATTCACCGTAACAGGCAGAATGCTGAAAATGTTTAAAAAGAAGGAGGACAAATAAATGATACCTTCTACTGTATATTACATAATCAGCGGTATTCTTGTTTTAGGTGTTTTAGTCGGCATCAGTATGATGAGCAAGGTTAAATCCGCCAGAGCAGGTAATACTCTTTCTGCCGTATGCTCTGTCCTCGCCATAGCAGTCGTGCTTTATGACAATGAGATTTTAACAGCATGGCAGGCATGGCTCGGCATCGCAATAGGTGCCGTCGCAGGTATATTCGGTGCCTATAAGGTTAAAATGATTCAGATGCCTCAGGCTGTTGCTCTTCTTAACGGCCTCGGAGGTCTCGCAAGTGCTTTGGTTGCCATTCTCACCATTCAGCAGTCCGCAAACGATAAATTTGCAGTTTATGTAGGTGCTGTTGCACTGCTCGTAGGCTGGGTAACCTTTACAGGAAGTCTCGTAGCAGCAGGTAAGCTTCATAAGCTTCTTCCCCAGAAGCCTGTGGTCTGGAAGGCACATTCACTGATTGTCGGAATCACCCTTATCGCAAATCTTGCCACCATCGTATTTCTTCCCGATTGCATCTGGCTCAATTCAGTTTTATCTGCATTCTTCGGTGTCGCTTTCGCTATCCGTGTCGGCGGTGCAGATATGCCCATTACCATTTCACTTCTTAACTCGCTCAGTGGTGTCGCAGGCGGTATCGCAGGTATAGCCGTAGGTGATCCCTTACTCGTAGCCATCGGTGGTATCGTAGGTGCTTCGGGACTTCTTCTTACACAGATTATGTGTAAGGCTATGAACAGAAGCCTCATCAGTATTCTTCTCGGAAGTACCTCCAAAAAGACCGCTAAGCCCAAGGCAGAAGAAAAAACAGCTGCTGCAGAGCTTTCAGAACCCGAAGAGGAAGAAAAAGAAGAAGAAATCACTGTGGAAGATATTCTCTCCGAAGCCAAAAAAGTAATCATCGTTCCCGGCTACGGTATGGCTCTCGCTCAGGCACAGAGCACGGTAAAGGCTCTCTGCGATAAGCTCGAAGCAAAGGGCGCAGAGGTAAAATTCGCTATTCATCCTGTCGCAGGCCGTATGCCCGGTCATATGAATGTTCTTCTCTGTGAGGTGGACGTTCCTTACGATAAGCTTTATGAAATGGATGCAATCAACGGTGAATTCAAG
>JAZUOC010000077.1:0-3902 GCA_045604465.1 Acutalibacteraceae bacterium | reverse complement strand
TTTTAAGTCGGTCAAGAATGCTCTCACTGTTGACAAGAGTATCAAAGCCAAGACCCTTACTCAAAAGCTTATTGCCTCTGAGGCCCTTAGCGGAAATACCTACATCTGTTCTGCCCAGTTCACCTATTAACTGTGAAAGGTAATAGGGATAGCTGTTTGCTACGGTGGAATCGCCGAGAACGACTACCGAATAGGCATTATCGTCGGGATTCAGAACCTCCACATCTGTAATAATGGGAACAGCATAGATTTCTCCGTCTGAAAGGGGCACATCTAGACTGCCCGTACCGGTAAGAAAGCCTGCCATAAAGTCAAGAACGGTGTGTAACCATTTAGTATCGTCATCTACCTCAATATCATAAACAAGGTTAAAATTATCTGACTCTATAAGATCATAACCGCTTGAATCTGAGCCTGCAACCTTGATATAAGTGCTGCCGCCCGTGATACCCATAGTGCGTATCTTCATAAAGTCCTTTATGTAGAGAGATATGGCTATATTCTCACCGGCGACTACCTTTAAAGGAATAGGGTCAGAATAAACCTCTCCGCCGACGGGAATGGTTACCTTGTCGTCACCGGAGAAAATAATCGGCTTCATAGAAGGCTGATCTATTCCCGAGGCAGTCTCACTTGTGTCGCTGAGAGCAACCTTCGCACGGTCAATTACCAAAGGCTCTTTACCGTAGTAGTTAGAAAATTTGATTCTGATTTCATCACCGGAAGCAGTAGGAGTAATGACAGTTCTCATAGCCACATTCATAAGTGCTTCCGAGCCAACCAATCCGTTAAGCTCCTTTAAAAGCTCTTCCCGAACATCCTGCGGTAAAAGATTAAGAATTTTCATAATATCTTCAGGTATTTCACCTGAAAAATTATTCAGCGCCACCTCAGTAGCAGCGGTGCTCCATGCCTTGATCCACTTTCCCTCCTCGGCTGCCGACGAGGTGAAGCCTAAAAGGCACAGAGTGCATAGCACTGTAGCGATTACAGCAAATATGCCCTTGATTTTCTTCATAGTATCAATCCTTCCCGTTTAATTTTCTGTGTATACGTGTGTTGAGTTTATTTTTTCTTGATTTCAGCCAACTTTTTCTGCTGCTCCTGTTTTCTCTGTATTCTCGCCTGAATTGCCTTTTTCTGTCTTTCATTTTTCTTATAAGTGTTATAGCTCATAAGGAGATAACCTATACAGCCGACAGTGGCAAGTGCCACAAGAATGATAAATGCCCATGAGGTCATAACCGCTCTGACAGTATTCATAATCAGTCCCGTAAAGCTGAGAGAAACATCGTTAGCAGCGACGATATTGATTTTAGCCAGAATCTGTCCCGCATAAAGCACATTTGCCTGTCCGATCACATCTCCCGCCTTGACCGGTGCCTTCACCTTTTCGGGAACAGTGCCCTCTACCACCTCGAAAAGAACAGATGCCGTGGTAGCATTGGAAGGAACGAGAGCCGAGGTTTCCTTTTCGGGAACCAGACGAAGCTTGTCCGTTCCCTTGCCCGAGGTGATTTCCACCATCGTAACGGGCTGTGTGGGAGAAGCGACTACTCTGTATCTGATGTTTTCGTAAACCCAGTTCAGCATCTTTTTAGCATCGGTCATGCATGTATTTTCATCGACACCGTCATTATCTATATCCATAAGCTTGCCGCCGAGAACGACGGTAAGATAAGAATATCCGTCCTTGGAGGACACTACAGCTATGCACTCGCCTGCCTTATCGGTCATAGTCTGCTTACCGCCCGTTACCGAAGCGTGATAGTAGTCGGAAATAGTGGCGTTGATCATTTTGTTGCTTGCGTTATAGGTTCTTTCTTCGTTAAGAGAGGTTTTCTTAAGTGTTACGCTCGAAGCGGAAAAGGCCTCTACGAATACAGGATAATTAAGTGCATATTTGAGCATCTTTGCGATGTCCTTGGCTGTGGTGTACTGTCCTTCCTCGTCGAAGCCGTGGATATTTTTAATCACGGTAGAGGTAAGACCGATTTTTTCGGCAGTAGTCTGCATCTCCTTGATAAAAGCATCAAGAGACCCTGAGATCTCGTAAGCTATAATGCTAGCCGCATCATTGGCACTGTAGACGATAAGACAGTCGATAAGCTCTCTTTTGCTTACCTTTTCTCCTGCCTTATAAAGAGCAGTTCTGATACCGTAGCCGTATTCCACCAAAGAAAGATTCTTTTCGCTTACGGTCACCTTTTCGTCAAGCTCAGGCCATTTTTCTATGGCAGTAATCGCAGCAAGAATTTTAACAAAGGCTGCCGCAGGAACCTGCTTTGAGGAGTTTCTGTCAAAGAAGGCCGTGTCCTCATCGAGGCTTTCCATATAGTAAACATCAGATTTAAGCTTAGCCGTCACCGTTCCCGAATCGAAAACCGCACCGGTAGGTAAAGCAAGAGTAAGAGCTATAAGTAAAACGGCTAAAAGAGCTGCGAATTTTTTCATTTTAAACACCCCAAATGTAAATTTTTTGAAATTTTCCTTTTATGTTTGCAATATATCGAAATATATGATAGAATACAGACAGTACTTATACATTCTACATTATACCAAACAAAAGGTTAAATGTATATACCTTTACTTCAATTATCTTAAACTTTAAAATAAAATTAACTTTTCCGCAAGGTTTTCTGACCTTATCAATAAAAGAAAGGACTGCCTCAGGGCAAGGAAGGATAAATGATTTACGTTACAGGAGACACTCACGGCATAGCCTCCCGCTTCGATGATCCGAGGCTGAAAAAGCTCGGCAGAGGTGACACTCTCATCGTCTGCGGCGATTTCGGCTTCATCTGGAACGGCTCAAAGGAAGAAATTAGCGTGCTTAAAAAGCTCAGCAAAAAGAAATACAATATCTGCTTCGTAGACGGTACTCACGAAAATTTCGAAATGCTGTCAAAGCTTAAGATAAAGAAATGGAACTGCGGCAAGGTGCATCACATCGCCTCGAACATCTTTCATCTCATGCGCGGTCAGGTATTCAGCATCGAAGGAACCAAAATTTTCACCATGGGCGGAGGAGAAAGTCCCGACATCGACATCCGCTTCGAAATGAACACCTGGTCTGATATGGAAATTCCTACCAGAGAAGAGCTGATGGAGGGTGTGGATAATCTGCAGAAATACGGCGGCAAGGTAGACCTTATCATCACTCATGAGCCTCCCGCCAAAATCAAAGATTTCCTTATGCTTCACACAGGCAGCGATGCTAGTATCACAGCTATAAACACCTATCTCGAGGACGTAAGCCGAATCTGCGAATTCAGCCACTGGTATTTCGGCTCTCTCCATCTGGACAAGTTCATCTCCACCACTCATATTTCCGTTTTCAATAACATCATAAATGCGAAAACAGGAGAGATAATAAAGAGATAAGGTGTATATTGAAAAGCCGGGTTATGATAATAAACAATAGAGTAAAGCAACGGTTACTGATGAAAAGCCGTTGCTTTAATATTTAAAAAAAATACATTGACAACGTTCTGCATATTATAACCTTTATGTGAAATCATAGTGAAAAAGAAAGCTTTTGAAAAGGAATGATTTTATGAAAAACAGCAGAACCTGCACAGCATACAGAACAGCCATCGCACTGCTTCTCGTCTTCACTCTTCTTATCTTCGCCTCTTATGTACAGAGAGAAGATACAGACTCTGTACACACTCTCTCCAAAATCGGCTCACGGGGCAACGAGGTAAGAGAGATACAGAAAAAGCTCAGAGAATTAGGTTACTATAAAGGCAGTGTGGACGGTATTTACGGAACGGGCACACAGAAAGCTGTAAAAAGCTTTCAGAAAAACTGCGGAATAACTGCAGACGGCATAGCCGGGCCGAAAACGCTGAAATATCTGGGGCTCTCCTCATCATCTACCAAGTCGGAGGCCAAGCGGT
>JAZUOC010000076.1:0-23837 GCA_045604465.1 Acutalibacteraceae bacterium | reverse complement strand
AACGGTGTAATGTTCACTCCTTGGCTTCACGGTAACCGTTGCCCCTTCGAAGATCCGAATTCGAGAGGTATGTTCTTTAATCTGAGTATCGAAACGGGCAAGAGTGAAATGATCCGCGCTGTAGTCGAGGGTGTGTGTATGCATATGAGATGGATGCTCGAAACCCACGAAAAGAAGACAAAGACCTCTAATGTTATCCGTTTCGTTGGTGGCGGTGCTCTTAATGATTCCACCAGCCAGATTCTTGCCGACATTACAGGCAGAGTGGTTGAAACCGTTCCCAGTCCTCAGAATGTAGGTGCTGTAGGTGCCGCTATCGTAGTAGCTGTTGGTCTCGGAGTTATCGACGGTATCGGAAAGGCTAACCTTCTTATTGACGCTGAAAAGAGATTCACACCTAACAAGGCAAACAAGCCTGTTTACGATAAGATGTTCGCCGCTTATAAGGAATTTTATCCCGCAAATAAGAAGATATTCAAAATGCTTAACGGCTAAAATAAAAAAGCAAGGACAGGTTTTCCCTTCGGATTACCTGTCCTTTTAATATTATTCATATCGTAGGGGCGACCATCGGTCGTCCGTTTTTATTGCAGTACTGTCATTGGCGGCCGTCAGACTGTCAGCGAGGACAGAAACTCTCTTATCTCCTGTTCATCTCCCGTGATCGTTCCCTGAACGATTCCGCCTCTTCCTCCGCCTCTGCCGCTGAACTTTTCATTCATAGCCTTCGCATAGGGGAGAGGGTCCAGCTTATCGCTGACCATACAGTAGCGGTAGCTTCCGCTTTCACCGCAGAAGCAGCAGACGAACTCCTCTGCTCTTTCCATAAGTGCAAGAGCAAAGTCCTGGAGCATTTTTCCTTCGAGTGAGGAATCAAAGACGATTATTCTTTTATCCTCCTTAACGGATGAGAGCTTAAGAGAAAGAATCTCTCTTTTAAGTCCCACGATTTCATAGTCGAGGGACTCCTTTTCTTTTTTGAGTCTTTCAACAGCCTGTGCAGTTTCCTTTTCCTTGGCTGACATCAGCACGCTGACGGCGTGGTTTTCGTCGAGCTTGTGACGGATGTCACGAAGTGCTCTTTCGCCGCAGAGAATACTTACTCTCGTTCCGCCCTTGTATTTTTCGAAATTCACTACCTCGACGATGCCTATTTCGCCCGTATTCTTTACATGGGGAGCACAGCAGGCACAGATATCCACACCCGGAAACTCAACCAATCTTACCTGACCGTCGATTTCCTTTTTGCTTCGGTAGGGGATGAGGGCAAGCTCCTCGTCGGATGGAAAAAACACCTTTACCGGGAGGTTGTCCCATACAGCTTTATTGACAAGTAATTCTACTTTACAGATGTCCTCTTTAGTGAGAATTCCGTTGAAATCGAGGGTAACTACCTCGCTTCCGAGATGAAATCCCACATTATCGTACCCATAAAGAGAATTGACAATTCCCGAAAAAATATGCTCACCCGAATGTTGCTGCATATCAGAAAAACGCTTTTCCCGGCAGATTTCACCCTTTATTTCCTTGCCGATTGTGAAAAATTCAACGTTTTCCTCCGAGTTTTCCACAAAATGATAAATCTTTCCACTGATAATTTGTACATTTTCCACATCTGCTATTCCGAGCTTACCGATGTCTGAGGTCTGTCCGCCGCCTTCGGGGAAGAATGCTGTGCGGTCAGTTTCAATATACAGGGTATCTCCTTCGCTGTAAAGGTCGGTAACTTTACAGATGAATTCATTTATATAGCTGTCTGTATCGAATAATCTGTCTGTCATCTGAATGTTTTCTTTCTTTTTTATGATAATTTATGGATGAAAAGTCCGCTTAAAAGCTTAGGCTCAAACCAGGTTGATTTGGGAGGCATAACCTCGCCTGCGTCTGCGATAGCCATAAGGTCACTGAGAGATGTGGGGTACATGGAAAATGCGATTACCATATCATTTTCGCATCTTTTTTCCAGCTCACCGAGGCCTCTTATGCCGCCTACGAAATCTATTCTTTTGTCTGTTCTCGGGTCTTCTATACCGAAAACAGGAGTAATGCAGTTATTCTGCAGAATAGAAACATCGAGTCTTTCTACGGGATCCTTTTCATCGAAGGTACCGTCTTTGGCGGTAAGCCTGTACCACTTTTTACCGAGGTACATACCGAAGGTGTGCTTTTCGACGGGCTTGTACTGACCTTTGCCCTCATAGGCTTCTATGGTGAATTTTTCCGAAAGCTTACCGATGAACTCTTCCTTTGTGAAGCCGTTCAGATCCTTCATAACTCTGTTGTAGTCCATGATTTCCAGCTCGTCTTCGGGAAATGCTACGGCAAGGAAGAAATTGAATTCCTCATTTCCCGTATAATCGGGGTTGGCTTCTCTTCTTTTCTGGCCTACCTTTACGGCAGAGGCGCAGCGGTGATGTCCGTCAGCGATGTAGAGATAATCGATTTTACCGAATTCTTCGCAGAGAGTGTCGGTGATTTTTTCGTCATCGATAACCCATACAGTATTTGCGATACCGTCGTCGGTAACGAAATCGTAAACAGGTGCATTGGTTTCCTTGCAGGCGTTTACGATAGCGCTTATACTGTCGTTTTTACGGTAGGTAAGGAAGATGGGACCTGTGTTGGCATCACAGTAATCCACGTGACGGATGCGGTCAGCTTCCTTGTCAGCGCGGGTGAACTCATGCTTTTTGATGATATTATTAATATAATCGTCGATGGAGGCACAGCCTACGATACCGGTCTGACTTCTGCCGTTCATAATCTGGCGGTAGATGTAAAAGCAGGGCTTTTCGTCCTCCTTGCAGATGCCGTCAGTTACGAGAGAATCAAGATTTTCTTTTGCCTTAAGATAAACCTTCTCATCGTAAATATCTATGCTTTCGTCAAGATCAACCTCTGCCTTATCCACATGGAGGAAGGAATAGGGGTTGTCCTTTACCGTCTCTCTTGCCTCAGCGCTGTTCATAACGTCGTAGGGGAGAGCGGCTACCTTATGTGCAAATTCAGCCGTCGGTCTTATTGCTCTGAAAGAATTGAAAACTGCCATAAAATTCTTCTCCTTATAAATAACATTAATTTATTCTAACTGTTTTATATTTCTTTGTCAAGACTTGAAAAAGTTATAATACCATGATATACTGTAACAGATAAAATTAAAAGGGGGAGTGGTACCATCAGCAGAAAAATGCCGTACATATATCTCGGTGTCTTCGGGGTTAATTTCCTTCTTTTTGTAACGAAGCTTTACGTGGGACTGTCGTCAAACAGTATCAGCATATATTCCGACGGTATGAATAATTTTTTTGATTCACTGACGGGTATTCTGAGCTTTGCTCTTCTTTTTTCTGCGGCGAAACTGAACAATCCCGTAACTGCCTACAGAACGAAAAAGACCGAACAGCTTCTTACCTTTGTTATTTCGGTAACTGTGGCCTTCAGTGCCTTTTACTTCGCCTATAACTCCCTGGAGAGACTGACCTATCCCACGCCCGTAAGTTTTATGACCAAGTATCTTGTCATAATTATAATTACGGCAGTTGTCAAGCTTGTGATGTTTGTTGTTTTACGCTTTTACGGTAAAAAGAACGGCTCTGCCGTAGTAAGGCTCATTTCGCTGGACAGCCTGCTTGACTTTTTTATAACAGCCGTAACCGCCTTGACACTTATCCTTTCCGTTGACGGGAAATATGCTTTTGATGCTTTCTGCGGAATGTCAATAAGTGCAGTGATACTTTTTACGGCGGTAAAAAATATCGTTTCCTCACTTTCACATCTGACGGAAACACCTTCGAAGGATAAGCGTCAGACTTTGGCGGAGCTTCTCGAAGACAGAGACATAAAGGATATAAGCTTCAATCTTTCTGAAGAAAAGGATGAAGTCTATATAAAAATAAGCGGTAAAGAGAAACCGGATTCTCTTGCCCGTGAAATCGAAAAAGAAACAGGTATCAGAGCTTACTTTGTTATCTGTGAAGAATGAAAATAAAGGAGAAAAAGGTTATGAAAACTAAAGAAAAAAACGTAGAAACAAAGAAAAAATCAAAGGGTAAAACAGCACTGAAGATTCTCTGTGTTTTCCTTGCGGTTATCGTGGCGGCAGCAGGTGTCTGCGCTGTTCTCAGCACCACGGGAAACAAGGCTAACATCGAAAAAATCTCTTCCTTTGAACAGGTAGAAAAAGAAGACAGACTCGTTCCCGAAAAGGACGAGGACGGAAACTGGACCTTTACCACAGACCGTGACTTTAAGGTTATGCAGCTTACGGACGTGCATATCGGCGGCGGCTTTATGTCAGCCAAAAAGGACTCTATGGCTATTAACGCCGTAGCGGCTATGATTAAGGCAGAGGAGCCTGACCTCGTTATAGTAACAGGTGACGTTTCCTATCCCGTACCCTTCCAGGCAGGTACCTTTAACAACCTTTCCTCTGCGAAGATTTTCGCCGCTCTCATGGAGAAGCTCGGTGTTTACTGGACTCTCGGCTTCGGTAATCACGACACAGAGGCTTATTCATACCATTCGAGAGAAGACATATCTATATTTTACTCCGGAGAAGAGTTTGAATACTGTCTGTTTGAGAGCGGACCCGAGAATGTAGACGGTTACGGTAACCAGATTATCAATGTTAAGAACAGTGACGGTATCGTTACTCAGTCCCTCTTCGTTTTCGACAGCCATTCCTATGTTGACGGTGACGTTTTAGGTATTATGTGGAAGTACGATAACATCCACGAAAACCAGGTGGTATGGTACGAGGAAGCATTAAATAAGATTAACGCAAAGAATGCTGAAATCGCCAAGGAAAAGGATCTTAAGATTTCCGATACTGTCAAATCGGCCGCCTTCTTCCACATTCCTCTCGAGGAGCAGAAGGATGCATGGTATGAATATGCGGATAACGGCTTTGCAGACACGGAAAACGTAAAGCTTTATTACGGTACAGCCGGTGAAGGTAAAAAGGTAGTTTACTGCGGTATCGGTGAAGACGGTCTTTTCGAAAAGATGGTCGAGCTCGGCTCTACACAGGCTGTTTTCTGCGGTCACGACCACTATAATAACTTCTCCATTGAATATAAGGGTATCAGACTTACCTACGGTATGAGCGTGGACTATCTCGCATATCCCGGTATTTATAAGGAAGGCTCACAGAGAGGCTGTACTCTCATTACCTTCTCACCTGACGGAAACTTCGACTGTGTGGCTGAAAACTACTACCAGGATAAATATGCCAGTGTTTATGAAAAAGAGGTAGTGGAAATGCAGGAGCTTACCCGCGTGGAAATAGCTGAGGAGTACAAATAATGGATACGATGAGTAAAAGAAAAAGAATACTTCTCGGTGCATCTGTCGTAATTCTCTCGGGGGTGGCAGTTGCTGCGGGCAGCTTATACATATCGGCAGTCAAGGGTTCTGGAAATCTTACCGAAGCCTTTACCGTGACAGCTCACACAGGCTGTGAAGGAACAGCGGATAATTCTCCCGAAGCCATACATAAGGGAAAGGAAGCCGGAGCCGATATTGTTGAGTTTGACCTTCGTTTTGATTCTGAAGGAAACGGAATTCTTTCTCATGATGAGAACGAAAAGGATCCTATGTCTCTGGATGAAGCATTACGCATCATTTCAGCCTATGACGGCCTGAGGGTAAATGTAGACTGCAAGACTACAGATAATCTTAAGGAGGTATACCGTCTCGGTGAAGAGTACGGCATAACTGACAGACTTTTTTACACGGGAATAGAAGAAAAGGATGTGGAAGCGGCGAGGACACAGACTCCGCAGATTCCTTACTTTCTCAATTATAAGGTCAATAAATTGAAAAAGAACAATGAGGAATACATTTCTTCTCTCATTTCTTTGGTAGAGGAAAAGGGTGCTGTAGGTCTTAATATTAACTACAGACAGTGCAGTAAGAAAATGGTGGGAATGTTCCGCAATGAGGGCTTGCAGGTTTCTGTATGGACTGCCAACAGTATTCCGGCTATGCTTAAATGTCTTTCTTATGCACCGGATAACATCACCACGAGACATCCCTCTGAACTTAAAGAATTAATTATGAACTTAAAATAATTTCAAGGAGCGAGCAATAATGGAAAAAATTAAAATGGGAAAAATCGTCGAAATGGACGGCGACGAAATGACCAGAATTATCTGGCAGATGATAAAGGATGAACTTCTTTCACCTTATGTGGAGCTTAACACAGAGTACTACGACCTCGGCCTTCCTTACCGTGACGAAACAAACGATGAGGTAAGTATCAAAGCCGGTGAAGCTATAAAGAAGTACCGTGTAGGTGTCAAGTGCGCCACCATCACTCCCAATGCACAGAGAGTGGAGGAGTATAAGCTCAAGGAGATGTGGAAGAGTCCTAATGCTACTATCCGCGCCATTCTCGACGGAACGGTATTCAGAACACCTATCCTTCTAAGCGGTGTGAAGCCTGCAGTAAGAACATGGGAAAAGCCCATCACCATCGCACGTCACGCCTACGGTGATATTTACAAGGCAACAGAGTTCCGCCCCGAAAAGCCGGGTAAGGCTGAGCTTATTTTCACGAGTGAAGACGGTGAAACCGAAAGAGCCACCATTTACGACTTCGAATGCGGCGGTGTTTTACAGGGTATGTATAATAAGGATACATCCATAAAATCCTTTGCACATTCCTGCTTTAAGTACGCTCTTGACACAAAGCAGGATCTCTGGTTTTCCACCAAGGACACCATCAGTAAAAAGTACGACCAGACCTTCAAGCTTATTTTCCAGGAAATTTATGATAAGGAATATAAGGAAGAATTCGAAAAGGCAGGTATTGAGTATTTTTACACCCTTATCGATGATGCAGTGGCAAGAGTTATCCGCAGTAAGGGCGGTTACATCTGGGCATGTAAAAACTATGACGGTGACGTAATGAGTGATATGGTCTCCACAGCCTTCGGCTCACTCGCTATGATGACGAGCGTTCTCGTTTCTCCCGACGGAAACTTCGAATATGAGGCCGCACACGGCACCGTAACCAGACATTATTACCGTCATCTCAAGGGCGAAAAGACCTCCACTAACCCTGTTGCTACTATCTTTGCGTGGACAGGTGCTCTTCGTAAAAGAGGAGAGCTGGACGGAAATGAAGAGCTTATGGCTTTTGCCGAAAAGCTCGAAAAGGCCACTATCGGTACCATAGAAGACGGAAAGATGACAAAGGATCTGGTAGCTTTATGGCAAGGTGAAAAGGCAGAAGAGCTTACTACAGCAGAGTTCATCTCAGCAGTAAAAGAAAAACTTACAGAAATGATGTAATAGTATGGATAACATAGACAATGTAAACAATATTCCGGCTTTTCCCGAGGACGGCTTTACCTACCCTGCCCGGGACGGTGGGGCTAGTGTACAGGACAGTGCAGAGAGAAATCAGGATGATATTAATTCGCAGGCTCGTGACAGAGAAACGAATACGCAGGGACAGCAGCCTGTTTTTTCTCAGGGAAAGTATCCTCAGCCACCTGAGTGGACTAAAAATATAGTAATTTCAGATAAGCCGTGGATTCCGACAGAGGAGAACGGAAATGTTTCCGTTCAGTTTAATGACCCCGAAAAAGTATCAGAGCAGCCGGTGCAAAGCGGTACAGCAGAAGAATTTACAGAGCCCAAAAGAGAATTACCTATGTGGATGCAGCTTGGTATTGTTGCTTTTGCGGCACTTCTGGTGTTTTTGCTTCTGAGGTATGTTTCACAGATAAGAAACCCGTCGGATGAAACCATAGGCGTAGACGTAAATGCGGTGACCGTGGTTCCCACAATGGGAACTACCGCACCTGTAACAGTTCCTTCTACAGCTCCTCCTATGACTTCGGCACCCGATACGAGCACTACGGTGAGGGATACGGATACGACGGAAAAAAACAAGGAAGAGGAAAAAACTACCGCCGGAAATAAAAAGCCTTCCTCACAGGCTACTGAAAGCAAGACTGATGAAAAAGAAGCAAAGATCAAAGTAATCGAGTATTTCAACGAAAGCAGTAACCGTGTAAAAACCGAGGCTGTCAAGGTTGTCAGAAACTTCGAAAACCGCACTCACAATGAGGATAAGCTCGAGCTTCCCGCGGCACTCAAGGGTGTAGGTAAAAGTCTTCTTAAAAACAGAATCGCAGGTACTACAGAGCCTCTCGAGTATGCGACACCGGAGGAGATAGTATCGCGTTATCCTGCTCCCGGACAGGAATGGTCGAGTATACTGACGGAAGAGGAAGTAGAAGAGGCGATATGTGTAGAGAACGGTGACGAATATGAGATCACCCTTAAGCTTTACGACTGTGTCGATCCCGAGCAGGGGAAGGGTACATCGAAGGCTATGGACTGTCTCGATGTCCCGACGGTAAGAGATACGGCACCTCCCTTTATCACAGCCTTTTCGGCAGAGTATTATGACTGTGTGATCCGTTGCCGTGTGAATAAGGAAACGGGAAGAGTGGTATGGGCAAACTATACCGCACCGGTAGTAATCAGGTTAGGACTCGATGCCGGTATTGCTCAGTTTGATGCACAGATAGGAATTACCTTCGAGAAGGATTATTCTATAGAATATTGATTAAGGGTGACGAGTGTAATGCGAACCTGAAAGCCTGTCCGTTTCCGGGCAGGCTTAATAAATAAGAGGAGGAAAAGGGTATGGAAAAAGTGGCACTGTGTGTGCTGAATTCCAAGTATATTCATTCTTCTCTAGCACCCTGGTGTCTTTTCACAGCGGCTAAAGAGAAATGCAGTGACGGATATTCTTTTTCAGTTATTGAAGGGACAATCAACGAGGATTCGGAAAGTATTTTCAGAAGAATAATGGATGAAAAGCCATCCTTTGTAACCTTTACCTGTTACATCTGGAACATAAAAAAGACTCTTTCTCTGTGCAGAAAAATCAAAGAGAGTGCTGTGGATATAACCGTTATCCTCGGCGGACCTGAGGTAGCATATAATCAGCGGGAAATACTGGAAAAGAACAGCTGCATCGATTACGTTTTTTCAGGTGAGGGAGAGGTAATTCTGCCTGAATTTCTCAGCGGAAAGACTGAGGATGTAAAAGGTGTTTCATTTATAAAGGACGGAAAAGTCCGTATCTCCTTCAGAGAGGAAGGAGAGGGTGCAGATTATCCCTCGCCCTACTGCAGTGAGTATTTCGCTTCTCTTAAAAACAGAATTGCTTACATAGAAAGCAGTCGGGGCTGTCCTTTTTCCTGTGCCTTCTGTCTTTCGGGCCGATGCGGTAAGGTGAGATTTTTTCCTTTGGAAAGGATAAAAAAAGAAATTATTTCTCTCGCCCGTTACGGAGCGAAAACCGTTAAATTTGTAGACCGCACCTTTAACTGTAATCTCGAACGAGCGAAGGAAATACTTTCTTTCATAAAAGATAATTACGGCAAAGAAATCCCCGATGACGTATGCTTTCATTTCGAAATAGCCGCTCATATAGCCGATGAGGATTTTTTCTCTCTGATAGAGAGTATGCCCTCGGGCAGTGTTCAGTTTGAGGCGGGAATACAGAGCTTTAACGTAAAAACCCTCCAGGCTATCGGCAGAAGTGATAACACGGAAAAAATATGTGAAAATATCAGAAGACTCGTGTCATACGGTAACTGCCATATTCATATAGATCTTATCGCGGGACTTCCCGAAGAGAATTTTGCCTCCTTCACAGAAGGCTTTAACAGAGCATATTCACTCAAAGCAGGTATGCTTCAGTTGGGCTTTCTTAAAATTCTTCACGGCTCACCTATGGGGGAGGAAAGAGAAAAATTCCCCTGTGAATTCAGCACCGAGCCTCCCTATGAGGTTACATCCACACCGTGGATAAGTGCCGGGGAACTAGAGCAGCTGCATAAGGTCGAAAATGAACTGGAACGTCTTTCGAACAGCGGAAGATTTACTCGTACTCTCGGTTATATTTTTGAAAATGTCGGCATAACGCCCTTTGAGCTTTTTCACTCCTTTGCCGTTTATCTTGCGGAAAAAGGAAAAGACGGAAGTGTGCCTCTGGATGAGTATACCTGTCTTACCTATGATTATCTTTCCTCACTCGAAGGTGTGGATGAAAAAATTCTGCGTGACAGAATGCTTTATGACAGAGTAGCTACCAATAATTCGGGTGTTATTCCTGAAAGACTGAAAATTTCTGACAGCAGACTAAAAAAATTCAGCGAGGGCATAAAAATGATTTCGCCTTTGGAAAAGGGCGTGAACCGCACCGTCGCTATTCTTTACACGGAAAACAGGGTAATATGGTGCGATTATAAGGAAAAGGACAGAGTGTCGGGAAGATATAAGGTTGAGAGTGCGGAGCTTGAAAGTATTATTCCCGAAGGCTGATTTTAAGTGGATTTAAGGCGTAATTGTTATTATGATGAAAAGAAAACAAAAGGAGTAAATAATATGTTTTACCTTGACATTATTGCTATCCCCTTGATTGTCGGAATTGTTTTCAGATTGCTTTTCATCAGAAAAGAAAAAGGCTTTTATGCCACTCTTGCCGCACTTGCCGTTGCGATTGCTTTTATCGCCAATGCAGTTATCTTTTATGCTACGGGTCATTCCGGTGATGCAGGCAGTGAAGGCCCCGGACTTCTTGCCTGGGCGGCGGTTACGGCGTTTCTCGGTACTGCTGTCACCGGAGTCTTAAGACAGATATATGTAAAATACAGATAAAAAAGGTAGTTGCAGTGATTTACTGTAACTACCTTTCGCTTTATTCGAATTCCTTTATATATCCCTTCGCACTTCTCGTCATTTCCTTGCAGAAGTCCGAGTCGTACTTTCTTTTACAGAAGGCGGTAAGCCATTCCTCGTAGGTCTTTTCTCCTGCTTTATATGAGAGCATTTCACGAAGCTCTTCACCGTTAAGAGAGTGGTAGGAGTCAGTATGAACGATGAATTTCTGCTCACAGCGCTGAGGCTTTTGTCTTTTTATCTGTCCTTGTGTAGGATAGCCGATAACGAGCATACAGATGGGTACTACTCTGTCGGGCAGAGAGAACAGATCCTTATGGTATTCTCTGTTTTCGATGATGTCTCCTATGTAGCAGGAGCCGAGACCGAAGCTTTCAGCGGCTACCACTACATTCTGAGCGGCGATAACCGCATCCTCGATGGCTATGAAAAGATCGCCTTCACCTGCGCTTTTAGGCTCGAGACCTATACTTCGGTAGGCATCATCCCACTTTTTACAGTCAGCACAGAAGATAAGCACCATGGGAGCAGTTTTTATGAACGGCTGATTGTCACAGGAGATAGCGAGCTTATCCTTGATTTCCTGATTTCTTACATCTATTATGGTGTAAAGCTGCTGGTTTCCTGCAGTAGGTGCTTCGGTAGCAGAGCGAAGCAAAAGCTCTCTCGTTTTTTCGTCAATGTCGTCAGAGGTAAACTGACGGATGCTTTTTCTTTCAAAAAGGCTTTTTAAAATATCATTCATCGCGTTTTCTCCTGTTTTTATTTCGGCTTATTATATCATAAATTTTGTTTAAAAAACAATAGTGCATTATTGAAAAAGTATAATTTATGTGTTATTATAAGGAAAATGCAAGGTAAAGGAGAAAAGAAAATGAAAGTAATAGTAATGAATGATGCCCTCGAAATTTCGAAGGCCGCATCCGACATAATCATTAAGCAGGTAAATAATAAGCACGGCAGTGTAATCGGCTTTGCTACAGGTGCATCTCCCGTGGAAACCTATAAGAGAATTATCGAAGCCTATGAAAAAGGCGAGGTTTCACTTAAATACATAACTACATTTAACCTCGATGAATACGTGGGACTCGACAGAGAGAATGTAAACAGCTATTTTTACTTTATGAAGGATAATCTTTTCGGAAAAACCGATATTGACTTTGACCGTGTTAATTTCCTTTCGGGTACTGCTGAGGACATGGAGGCAGAATGTGACCGTTACAGTCAGAAGATTAAGGAAAGCGGCGGTATAGATATTCAGATTTTAGGCATCGGCACTAACGGACATATCGGCTTCAATGAGCCAGGTGATAAATTCGCTGACGGTCCCTTCGCCGTAAAGCTCACACAGAGCACCATTGATGCCAATAAGAAATATTTTGAGGCAGTGGGCGACACTATGCCTGAATATGCTCTTACTATGGGTATCGGTGACATAATGAGAAGTAAAAGAATAATCCTCATCGCTACAGGTGCGAGCAAGGCAAAGGCAATAAAAGAGCTGGTCGAGGGCGAGGTTTCCACTTCATGTCCTGCGACTATTCTGAAGCTTCACTCTGATGTAACCGTATTCCTTGATAAGGAAAGCGCTTCTCTTTTAAGCGATAACAGATAATTTTAAAGAAAGGCGATTTGCATTTGTGAATCACGGGAAAAATGAGTATCGATGATAAAAAATTAAAGGCGTGTCCTAAAATAACCGATGTTTCCGTTACCGAAAAGGGTGAAATACGTCTTCGGTGGACCGAAACGCTCGGTGCGGATAAATATGCCGTAAAGCGTGCGGACAGTCCCGACGGAGAGTATGGGCTTGTCGCATGGGTTAAAGATACAGAGTATACTGACACAGCAGTAAAAAGAGATTTTACCTATTGGTATAAAGTAGTGGCTCTTAAGGTTATCAAGGGTAAAAGAAACTCTAAAAAAACCAGTCCTGTCGTAGCGAAGGTCGTGTCAGCCATAGCTGCTCCTGAAGCTGTCAGGGCAGTAAATAAATCGGGAAAAATAAAGCTTGTCTGGAAGTCTCCCGAGGAGGCTACAGCCTTCCTTATATACAGACGTAACGAATATTTTTACCAGATGATGCCTATAGCCGTGGCTGAAGGTGACAGCTTTATCGACAGAGACATCGTACAGGGACAGCTTTATCACTACAGTGTTCAGAGCCTTGTGGGGGAAAGACGGGGTAATTTCAGCGATGAGGTTTCCTGTGTCTGTCTTGACTGCGGTGAGATAGTTGATTTTAAGTCGAGGCTTTTCAGAAGGGTAGACCTGCAGGCAAGAATAGTGGCAGGCGCTGACGGTTACATTTTCGAGCGTAGCGAAGACGGAGAGAGCTTCACTGAAATAGCAAGAACGGATTCGGATGTTATGACCAAATACACCGACAAGGCGGATAAGGCCTTCAGCTTTTATTATTACCGTGTCAGGGCCTATAAAAAGATCGACGGTGAAATGATTATTACCAAGCCCTCAGAAGCTGTTAAAATCAAAACCAAATAATTTTAACTTAAAGATATTGACTATTTTAATTATTTGAGTTAAAATGGAGTCAAAGATATTATAAATCAAGAACGGAGGCATATTATTATGAAGAAAAATTTCAAAAAAGTCATTGCACTTCTTCTTTCTGTGCTTATGCTTATGTCATTTATGGCAGTAGGCGCAAGTGCTGAGGATGTAACAGATGCACCTGAAACAGAAGGCGCAGAAAGTCATCGCGGATTTATCGACATTTTCATTGATTTTGTTATGGAAATCTACGGCTTATTCAAATACATCTTTTACGATGTGTTCCGCGGTGTACCTGCATAATGTGAACTGAAAAATTAAGAGAACTGAAGTGTCGTGCCTCAGTTCTCTTTTTTTGCGTTTATTTAGCTCTTTCGTAAATTACCTTAAGTCCGTCCAGGAGAAGATTTTCGTCGTAGATGATGTTTTCCTCGCAGCAGGGAATAATGCCTGTACTGTAGCCACCTGTAGCGACGAGGGAGCATTTTTCTATTTTCAGTTCGTTTCTGATTCTTTTGATCATGCCGTCGAGCATAGCCGCTGTTCCGAAAACGATACCGCTCTGCATACATTCGGTAGTGTTTTCACCGATAGCTTTTTCGGGAGTGGTGAAGCTTATTGACGGTAAAAGTGCGGCGTTTTTCGCTAAAGCATCCATGGATATTTTTACACCAGGTGAAATGGTGCAGCCGCGGAAGGTACCGTCCTCGTCGATAACGAGTATTTTAGTAGCAGTACCGAGATCGCATACGAGACAGGGGAGGGGATATTTTTCTCTCGCACCTACCGCTCCTGCGATAAGGTCCGCACCGAGATAGGAGACGGGAAGTATTTCCACCTTAAGGTCACCGTAATTTTTTCCTCCTACGATGACAGGCTCTATTCCTGTAGTATGCTTTACAGCCAGGCTCAGTGCCTGTGTCAGTTCGGGTACAACAGAGGCGAAAACGCATCCGGTAAAATCTGACGGCGAAACCTTATATAAACTGAAAATATCCAGAAGAGCGATAGCATATTCGTCGCTTGATTTATGTCTCGAGGTGTAAAGACGGGAGACAAAAACAAGCTCATCGCCTTTATATGCGCCGAGAGTAATGTTAGTGTTACCCATATCGATAGCTAAAAGCATAAAATCACTCCTTAGGTGAAAGGTGTAGTTAATTCATATAAAAAGTATATACAAAATTATGGTAAAAGTCAAACGGATATGCTACAATATTTAAAATTAAAAAAGAGCGTGATAATATGAAATGTAATATTTGTCCCCGAGAGTGTGAGGCGGACAGGAAAAAAAGCGTGGGCTACTGCGGAGTGACGGAGTGCTTCACCCTTGCCAGGGCGGCGAAGCATATGTGGGAGGAGCCACCCATAAGCGGTATCCGGGGAAGCGGAACAGTTTTCTTTTCGGGATGTAATTTAGGCTGTGTTTTCTGTCAGAATTACGAAATAAGCCATGGGTGTAAGGGTAAGACGGTAACAGAGGAGAGACTCCGTGAAATCTGTGAAAAGCTTATAGGTGAGGGCGTACATAATATTAATTTTGTAAATCCTACTCATTATGCATTTGCACTTGCAGATTTTTTAGAGAAAAACAGCTTTTCCGTGCCTGCGGTTTATAACAGCGGCGGCTACGAAAAAACGGATACACTTAAACAACTGGAGGGGAAAATACAGATTTATCTGCCTGACCTGAAGTATATAAGTGATGAAAGAAGCGATAAGTATTCTTCCGCACCCGATTATTTTTATTATGCTTCGAGGGCTCTTATCGAAATGAAAAGGCAGTGTCCCGAAAATCTTTTCGATGAAGAGGGGATAATGCAGAAGGGCATGATAGTCAGACACTTGATTTTGCCTAAAAATACTAACCAGTCGCTTAAAATTCTCGACTGGATAAAGGAAAATCTTGGTACAGATACGATAATAAGCCTTATGTCACAGTATACTCCCTACGGAAAGGTGAAAGCTTTCCCGGAGCTGCAGCGTAAAATCACTGAAAGAGAATATCTTAAGGTTACGGATTATGCTGAACATCTCGGCTTCGAAAATATTTTTACACAGAGTCCTCTTTCGGCAGACGAAGATTTTATTCCCGATTTCGACTTTACGGGCATATAAAGATAAAAAAGGTCTTTATTTTTGAAATTATATGTGGTAAAATCAAAAGGTAATAAAACAACGGAGGTTTTTAAAATGAAAGGTTTTATGAATGAATTTAAAAAGTTTGTCATGCGCGGTAATGTTATCGATCTTGCAGTCGGTGTTATTATAGGCGGTGCTTTCCAGGCTATTGTCAATTCTTTGGTAAACGATTTTGTTTCACCGATACTTTCTCTTTTTACGAAGGGCATTAACTTTGCCGATAAGTTTCTTGTTCTCGCGGTTACGGAAGAAACCTTTGCCACGGCTGAGGCTGCCAAGGAAGCAGGGTATGCTACTCTTAATTACGGTGCCTTTATCACTGCCGTAATCAATTTCCTTATTATGGCCTTTGTTATTTTTCTTTTAGTCAAGGGTATAAACAAGCTTTCCGAAATCGGCAAGAAAAAGGAAGAGCCTGAGGAAGAGGTGCCTACCACCAAGGTTTGTCCCTTCTGTAGGAGCGAAATAAGCATCGAGGCTGTGAAATGTTCGCACTGTACCTCTGACATTCCGGCAGAGGAGGCAGCAGAATGATAGGCTTTATCGGTGCTGGTAATATGGCATCAGCCATTGTTTCAGGTATGTGCAGGTCTGAATTCGTTAAAAGCAGTGATATAGCGGTTTTTGATTTGGATAAATCAAAGACGGATGCTCTCAGAGATGCTTACGGGGTTACTGTGAAGGAGTCAGCGGTAGAGATTACGGAGGACTGTGATATAATCGTTCTCGCCGTAAAGCCGAATGTAATCGCAGCTGTTCTTTCGGATATAGACAGTACGGCAAAAGAAAAAAATCCCCTCTTTATTTCTATCGCCGCAGGAAAGACTACGGAATATCTTCTCTCCTCGGTAAGCTATGAGGGCAGGTTTATCCGTGTTATGCCGAATATAAACGCTCTCGTCGGTGCGGCAGTTTCGGGTATATGCGGTACGGAAAATGTAAGTGATGAGGATATGGCTTTCGCCGTGAGGCTTTGCGAATGCTTCGGTACAGCGGTGCGTACCGATGAAAAACTCTTTCCGATTTTCAGCGCTATCGGTGGCTGTTCACCTGCTTTTACTTATATGTATATCGATGCTTTAGCCAGAGCTGCCGTTAAAAACGGTATGCCAAAGGCTCAGGCATTAGAAGTAGCGGCACAGGCGGTTTTAGGCAGTGCAAAAACTATACTTGAGTCAGCCGAGCATCCATGGACACTTGTTGACAGAGTATGCTCACCGGGCGGCACTACAATCGAAGGAGTAGCAGCCTTACAGAATGCCGGCTTCGAGGCGGCAGTTATGAATGCCGTTCAGGCCAGCTTCGATAAGGATAAGAAGATGTAATTTAACAGAGTGGGACAGAAAAACTGTCTCACTTTTTTAATTATTAAGTATTTTTAAAGTTAGTTTTAACTAACTTTGGCATTATTAGGGTGATAAAAGAAATTTATCATCAATATAAACAACAGAAAGGTGGAAATGTATATGAAAAAGTTACTTAATGTTTTATTAGCGACAGTTTTAGGTGTTTCGGTATTTTCTGCGGCGGCAGTTACAGCCTCGGCCGCTACTCTTCCTAAGGTTACATCGGTCAAAGCCTATAACATAGATGACGATGAAATAAATCTTAAGTGGAAGGCTGTAAGGGGAGCTGACGGCTATCAGGTAAAGATTTACTCTAAGGGTGAATGGAAGGCTCTCGGACTTACGAAGAAAACTACCTTTGAGGTTGATGACCGTAAGAGTGCCACGAGCTATAAGTTCAAGGTAAGAGCCTACGAGGTTAAAAAGGGTAAAAGAGTTTACGGCAAGTATTCTTCCGTTGTCGTAGCGGCTACAGAGCCCGATGAAGTAGAAAATCTCAAGGCTTCCTCAAAGGCGAAAACTACCGTAACCCTTAAATGGTCAAAGGTGCCCCGCGCATCAAGGTATCAGGTTTATATCTACGATTCTGCCAAGGGTAAGTATGTAAGAAAGGTAACGGTTAAAACAAACACAGCTACTGTCAAGGAGCTCAAGGCAGGAACTACTTACAAATTCAAGGTCAGAGCATATTTCAGCGGTGATGCCGGAAAGGAATTCGGTGACTTTTCAGATGTTCTTTCCGTAAAGACGAAGTCTGCATCCTCCTCATCTTCCTCAGCTGCCACTTCAGGTAAGGTGACACGATCCGAGGCGGAATCCGTCGCTCTTAAGCATGCCGGTCTTAAAAAGAGTCAGGTAAGGGATTTTGAATGTGAGCTTGATTATGAAAGAGGCGTAAAGGTTTACGAAATCAGCTTCGATTACGGCAGATATGATTATGAATATACTGTCGAGGTCAGCACAGGTAAGATCCTTCATTGGGAAAAAGAAAGAGATTAATATATAAGTGAAATCTGGTTATATAAAAATGTAATATTTTGGTTATTTTAATATAGTCAAAAAAGTGTATAATTTGTACTGTAATTTAATCAGTGAGGTGTTCACATATGAAAAGAATCGTTACAGTACAGGATATCTCCTGCGTGGGCAAATGCTCTCTCACCGTCGCTCTTCCCATTATTTCGGCTATGGGCGTGGAAACGGCTATTATCCCCACAGCAGTTTTATCCACCCACACCATGTTCAGTGAATTTACAGTAAAGGATCTTACCGATCAGATTCAGCCTATCTCTGACCACTGGAACAGAGAGCAGTTTAAGTTCGATGCTGTTTACACAGGCTATCTCGGTTCTTTTGAGCAGATTGATCTGATGAAGGATTTCTTCGACAGATATAAGACAGAGGATAACATCATCTTCGTGGATCCTGCTATGGCAGATAACGGAAAGCTTTACCCTGCATTCAACGAAGAGTTCGCTAAGTATATGGCTACTCTCTGTGCCAAGGCTGACATCATCGTTCCGAATATTACCGAGGCTTCCTTTATGACAGGCATCGAGTATAAGGCAGAATATGATGAAGAGTACGCTAAAACAATGCTGAAGGCTCTTTCTGACTTGGGTGCGAAAATATCTGTACTTACGGGAGTCGGCTTCGAAGAAGGAAAAACAGGTGTAATGGGCTATGATAAGGAGAAGGACGAATACTTCTACTACTGTCATAAAAAGCACAGCCGTTCCTACCACGGCACGGGAGATATTTTCTCTTCTACATGCATCGGTGCTATAATGAACGGACTTGACTGGAAGGAAGCAGTTAAGGTAGCCGCTGATTATACGAGTGAATGTATACGTATTACTGCCGAGGATCCCACATCCAATGACTATGGCGTAAACTTTGAAACGGTAATTCCCGATTTACTTAAAATGTTAGGTAAATAATCAATCAAGGGATTCTTGCGAGTCTCTCCTGAAAGGAGAGATGTTATAACATCCGAATAGCATTAAGCACAGGGTTCGGCATTAAGCTGTTCCCTGTGCTTTTTTGCGGACACAACCCGTTGTGTCCCTACAGTTCTTCGTTTTTTTGACATTTCGTAGGGTTACGATGCATTGTGACCGAATTCTTCGATATACTTATCTTATCGCATCTATCGGATCCACATTCTTTCCGTCCCTAAGCACCTCGAAGTGAAAATGAGGCTCCTGGCCGCTTTCGCAGGGTAAATCTCCTGTCTTGCCTACGGTGTCTCCCTTTTTTATTACGGTGTCAAACTTTACGGTAGTGCCTTGCTCCAGACCGCAGTATCTTCCGGTAAAGTCTCCGAAGTCTATTTCGATGCAGTAGCCGTAGGCAGTGTCCGAATAAACCTTGGTTACCTTTCCGTTGCCAACGGCGTAAACAGGCGTGCCTCTCTCACAGGAGAAGTCGATAGCCTTGTGTACTCTCCAGTCGTCCATGGTCTCGTCGTAAACGGGAGTGGGGGAATAGTCCTTCAGAATTTCATCCTCGCAGGGAAGAATGTAAGAGGTGTTTCCGTAGCTCTCCTTCGTAGCTTCCGCAGTGGTAGCTAAAGTGGTGGTTTCTTTTGGTGCTTTTGTTGTAGCGGGCGCTGTCGTACTCGGCTTTACTGTAGTTTCCTTTTCAGCGGTGGTCTCGGTAAGTCTCGGATCAGCCTCGTCTTTTTTGTCTGCCTTGGCCTGCTCGGTAGCGAAGGAAACGCTCGTGTTAGTGTCGTAGGCGATTTCAGAGATAAGATCTGAAGATGCCCTGTAGATTACGCCTATAGCTATGGCGATAAGTGAAAGACAGACTGCGCTGGTGATATAAAAGCCTTTGCCTGTGTAAAGAGATGAAAAAAGCTTCTTTTTATCCTTCATAAAATTTCCTCATTTCAAAATAAGTCTTTTCTTTGTTTTTATTATGGATAGAGAAAGTCTTTTTTATCCTCACGTAAAAGAAAATTTTTTTATAAAAAATAGAACAAATGTTTGCATTTTCTGAAAAGATGTGTTATACTAAGTTTGTCGAACATTTGTTTATTTGTTATATATAAAGAAAAGAGGTTATTTTTATGAAGCCTTTAAGTGAAAATCAGCATCTTATTCTCGAGTACCTTAAGGAAAGAATGGGTGACGGTGTACCTCCTTCGGTCAGAGAAATCTGTCAGGCTGTGGGCCTTCGATCCACTTCTTCGGTGCAAGCTAATTTAGACGCTCTCGAGGAGAAGGGCTACATCGTCAGAGACCCGATGTTAAAGCGCTCCATCCGTATCGTAGGACAGGCTGAGAATGTGCGCCATGTACCTCTTTTAGGTACCGTTACTGCAGGTCTGCCCATTTTAGCCGTAGAGCAGGTGGAGTGTTATCTGCCCTTCACAGGCGGACATCTCTCGAAGGATAAGGAGCTTTTCGCACTGCGTGTACGCGGTGAAAGTATGATAAATGCGGGCATTTATGACGGGGATATTCTCTTTGTGGAAAAGACACCCACTGCCCGTAACGGTGATATAGTAGTCGCTCTTATCGAGGACGAAGCCACAGTAAAAACCTTCTACAAGGAAAACGGTCACTTCCGTCTTCAGCCGGAAAACGATGCCTTTGAGCCTATCATCGTAAATGAGCTTATTATTTTAGGTAAGGCCGTGGCGATGATGAGGTATCTTTGATTAATTCGGAATGCAGAGTGAAGAACGCAGAATAGGCGGGGAAACTTCGGGTAGGAAGAAGTGATATTCCGCCGAAAAATATTTAATGAAAACAGAGGTACCCCAATGATAGACATTACTGCTTGGATGAATGAATTCCTGAGTGCTTTAACTGAAACTTTCCGGGACCGTGTATGGTTTGTGGGCTTACAGGGAAGCTATGCCCGCGGAGAAGCCACAGACAGCAGTGATATAGACCTTGTGGTAGTGCTCGACGAATTAACTGCAGGGGATATTCAGACCTACAATGCTATGCTTGACACTCTTTCTTACAGAGAGCTTGTCTGCGGATTTCTTTCAGGTAAAAGCGAACTGATGAACTGGGAGCCGGCCGACCTTTTTCAGTTTTATTATGATACGAAGCCTTTGACGGGAAATCTTGATGAGCTGATCCCGATGATTGACGGTGAGGCTGTCAGCAGAGCAATAAAAATGGGTGCCTGTAACATTTATCACGGCTGTGTACATAATATGCTTTACGAAAAAAGCGAGGATATTTTAAGAGGCTTATATAAATCTGCCTCCTTTGTAATACAGGCTGTCTGTTTTAAGGAAACAGGAAAGTATATCAGCCGACAGACGGATTTACTAGGAGCGGTTTCAGATGACAGCAGAATAATACTTGAAACCTTTATGAAGCTTAAAAATGGCGGAGAGGTTAATTTCTCTGAAATGTCAGAGATGCTGTATCTCTGGTCGTCGGCTTTGATAAAGAAAAGGTAAGAATAAAATCTACATGGTGAATTTCTAATGGAAATAATCGGATATTACAGCTCGGACAATAAAGGGCATTGGCTCTCTGAAATAAAGAAAAGTGAATGGAGTGCAGGTCAGTTTTTATATAAGCTCCTTAAGGATGGCACATTTTATGACACTGTAGGAGAAGGCTCAGATGTGCTTATGCTCACCGACGGAGAAAAACTGATTTCCTTCTGTACTCTCGCCGAAAAGGACGATATCCAGCCTACGGAGCTTACACCCTGGATAGGCTTCGTTTACACCTTCCCGCAGTACAGAGGTCATCGCTTCGGCGGAAGGCTTCTTTCCTATGCGGAAGAAAAAGCGAAGTCGCAGGGTGCAGAAAGTGTGTACATCTCCACTAATCATATCGGACTTTACGAAAAATTCGGCTATGAGTTCTATGAAGCTATGAAGGATATTGACGGCGAGGCTTCAAGAGTATATATAAAGAAGGTTTAATAATGGTTATACTTATTACGGGGGCATCTCATACGGGTAAAACTGTCCTTGCTCAAAGACTGCTCGAAAAATATAAATATCCCTATCTATCCATCGACCATCTGAAAATGGGACTTATAAGAAGCGGAGATACAGAGCTTACACCGATGAGTGACGATGGGGATTTGACGGCATATCTGTGGCCCATTATCCGTGAAATGATTAAGACAGCCATCGAAAACAAGCAGAACTTAATCGTAGAGGGCTGTTATATTCCTTTCGACTGGCAGAATGGTTTTACGAAGGAATACCTAGATAACATCAGATATTACTGTCTTATTATGAGTGAAAAATATATCAGAAAGCATTATGATGATATAAAGAAATACGCAGATATAATAGAAAAGCGACTCGATGACAGCTGCTGCACCGTTGAAGGTGTACTTAAGGATAATGCCGAGATGCTGGCTCTTGCCGAAAGGCATGGAGTTAATTATGTACTTATTGATGATAAGTACGAGATAGAGATATGAAAATAAATAAGGCTGACACACTGCGTATCAGCCTTATTTTTACCCTGTAGCCGAAAAATTACCGGCATCTCTGCCGGTAATCATTTAAGCGATATTAACTCTGATAAGAATGTTTTTCTTGTAGCTTTTGCCCTGCTCGTTAAGGAACTTATACTTCTTTACCATGAAGAGCTGTCCTGTACAGAAAAGCTTCGGGAAGATAATATGTAAGGGCTCGAGAGCACCGTCGAATTCGATAATTCTCTCTGCACCTGTATCCGCTTCTTCCTCAGTGACCTCTATTTCTCTGAAAAGAAGGGGACTGCCGTCGTCAGGCTTTCCTTCCGCTACGGGTGCCGTTAATTTTTCTACCTTTGTACCGCAGTATTTACAGTAATTGCTGTTCTTTGCAATTGACTTTTTACATTCCTTGCAAACCATAATTACTCTCCTTCGTATTTTTATAAATTTTATTATACTACATTTTTCCGAAAGTATCAAGTTTTTTTGAAAGAAAAATCTGTTTTTGAAAGAAAGGGAAAAGTGTACAAAAATGTGAAGGCTTACACCTCTATATCTTGTGTATTATTTCTTTTGAAAAAATACAAGAAATTGTGGATTTTCTATTGCAATTCACTATATTTTGTGTTATTATTAGTCCTGCACCCGTTCCTTTGATGGGCAGATGCCCTATATATGGTGGTTTGGGATTTTTACCGCCGTAAAGAACGGAAACTAAATTTGTAATGTTTAAGGAGGAAAAACCATGTATAATGTTTTAAAAAGAACAGGTAAAATCATTGATTTCGATTTAGCCAAAATCAATCAGGCGATCACTCTTGCCTTCGAAGCACAGGGCAGAGATTACAATCCCGACATCATCGACTTCCTTGCTCTCAAGGTTACAGCCGATTTCGAACCCAAAATCAAGGACGGTCATGTAGCTGTCGAAGATATTCAGGACAGCGTAGAGCACGTTCTCGTTCAGGCGGGCTATTCTGATGTAGCCAAGGCATACATCCTTTACCGCCGACAGCACGAAAAGCTCCGTGACATAAACACTACACTCCTCGACTATAAGGAGATCGTGGATAACTATGTTAACGTAAACGACTGGCGTGTTAAGGAAAACTCCACCGTTACATACTCTGTCGGCGGTCTTATCCTTAATAACTCAGGTGCTATCACTGCAAACTACTGGCTTTCAGAGGTTTACGACGATGAAATCGCTAACGCTCACCGTAATGCAGACATTCATCTTCATGACCTTTCCATGCTTACAGGCTATTGTGCAGGTTGGTCACTTAAGCAGCTTATCCAGGAAGGTCTCGGCGGTGTAACGGGCAAGATTACATCTTCACCCGCTTCTCACCTCGCCACTCTCTGTAACCAGATGGTAAACTTCCTCGGTATTATGCAGAACGAATGGGCAGGCGCACAGGCTTTCTCTTCCTTCGATACCTACCTCGCTCCCTTCGTAAAGGTGGATAATCTTACCTACGATCAGGTTAAAAAGTGCATAGAGTCCTTCATCTACGGTGTAAACACACCCTCCAGATGGGGCACACAGGCTCCCTTCTCAAACATCAGCCTTGACTGGACTGTTCCTAATGACCTTGCAGAGCTTAACGCTATCGTAGGCGGCAAGGAAATGGACTTCAAGTATAAGGATTGTAAGAAGGAAATGGATATGATCAACCGTGCCTTCATCGAAACTATGATTGAAGGCGA
>JAZUOC010000075.1:0-3349 GCA_045604465.1 Acutalibacteraceae bacterium | reverse complement strand
GTCAATTATGGAAAGCTCAGCTCTTTTAGCCGGTACGAAGGAACCTATCTGTGCCATAAGACAGATAAGAGCTACCTGACGCATATAGGTGGATTTACCTGCCATATTAGGTCCTGTGATAATGGAGCATCTGTCATCACCGCAGTCCATATATGTGTCGTTAGGAACAAAAGGAGCACCGTCAAGAAGCAATTCAACAACAGGATGTCTGCCCTCACTTATATCAATTACAGACGTATTGTTCATAACGGGGCATACATAATTATTCGTAATAGCAGTTTTTGCAAAAGCACAGAGTACATCCGTAACCGCTATAGCAGAGGCAGTTGCTTTTATTCTGTTATATTCGTCAGCTACACTTCTTCTTATCTGACAAAAAATCTCATATTCTATTTTTACTATTCTTTCTTCTGCACCCAAAACCTTACTTTCATAATCCTTAAGCTCCTGGGTTATATATCTCTCAGCATTAGCGAGAGTCTGTTTTCTTATATAATCATCGGGTACAAGCTCTTTAAATGAGTTGGTAACCTCAATATAATAGCCGAATACCCTGTTATAGCCTACTCTTAATTTGGTAATGCCTGTTCTTTCTTTTTCCCGTGCTTCAATTTCTCTGATATAGTCTTCACCGTTCGATTTAATATCCTTAAGCGAATCAAGCTCCGCATTGAAGCCCGATTTAATTATACCGCCTTCTCTTATACTGAAGGGTGCTTCGGGATCAATAGCCGCATCGATAAGATTATACACATCCTCGAGAAGATCTATGTTGTCATACTGCTGTCTGAGATAAGTACTGGAAGAACCTGTAAGTAAAGCTTTAATCTGCGGCAAAGCAGAAATAGTCTGCTTTAAGGAATTAAGGTCTTTACCGTTCGCACTTTCAAACAAAATTCTCGTCATAAGTCTTTCAATATCAAAAACACCTGAAAGGGCCTCAGACAGATCGGAAAGCTTCATGCTGTTATCAACCAGTTCACCGACAGCGTTATGTCTACGGGTAATAAGGTTATAATTTACCAAAGGTTTTTCGAGCCATGAGCGTAAAAGTCTTTTACCCATAGCTGTTTTAGTTTTATCAAGCACCCAGAGAAGAGAGCCTTTTTTCTCTCTGCTCCTCATCGTTTCCGTGATTTCAAGGTCTCTTTTTGTGGAATAATCCATTTTCATATACTGACTGTCAGAATAAAAATTAATTTCACGGATATTATCAAGATTATTCTTCTGTACAGTCTTTAAATATCTTATTGTTGCACCCAAAGCTATTACAGCATCAGGGCATTTGTCTACATTCAGGGAGGAAAGAGCATCCGCACCGAAATGCTTCACACATTCCTCATAATTATCCTCATAATCGAAAAATTTATCCTCAGGTATTTCGCAGATTGCATCGACTTTCTTTTTTATGAAAGCCGAAATGTTTTTATTTTCTGAGACACTTCTGCTGAGAACTATCTCACTTGGTGAAAATACACCGAGTTCGTTAATAATTTTATTTTCGAGATTTTTACAGCTTTCTACAAAGGTAAGATTAACAGAACCGGTAGAAACATCGCAGAAGCAGATGCCTGCACCTTCATCATTAAGATAAACTGCGGTAAGATAATTGTTCCGTGACTCATCAAGCATGGAATTCTCTATGATGCTGCCCTTAGTAATTACACGGATAACATCTCTTTTAACGATTCCTTTAGCTGTAGCGGGATCCTCTACCTGTTCACATATAGCTACCTTGTATCCACGGCTTACGAGCTTAGCGATATAGTTATCGGCCGAATGAAAAGGAACACCGCACATAGGCGCTTTTTCTCCGCCGCCACAGGCTCTGCCCGTAAGTGTAAGCTCCAGAACAGATGAAGCAATTTTAGCGTCATCATAGAACATTTCGTAAAAATCACCCAGTCGGAAAAACAAAATGGTATCCGGATATTCCTTTTTTATTTCAAAGTACTGTGCCATCATCGGTGTCATTTCGGACATATAGTTTTTCCTCCTGAGTTTTTTACGTGAATTTGATTAAAGATTAGTGACAACCGCTGCAGGATGAGCAGGAGCCGTCGCAGCTGTGCTCCTCAGCCTTGGGAGGCTCACAGGTAGCAGGGTCAGCACCATTTACGCAAAGGCCTAAAATCTGCATAATGTAGTTCATCATTTCATCTACTGCAGTTCTTGCTTCGTCATAAGCCTGCATTTTCTCATTATCCATAAGAGCAGTGTATACATCGTTGAATTCTTCTTCAAAAGCGTGCATCTTTTCAGCATCAGGCTCTTCCTTTGAAGCTTCGATCTGATAATTCATCTGAACGAGCTGCAGCTTGCCCATAAGGTCATTGAGTTCTTTGTCGCTTTCATTAGCTTCTTTAGCCTTTGCGAAAGCAAGGTAGCGTTCATCCTGCTGGATTGTAGCACCGAGTTCACGTGTAAGTTTGATTACGTCCATTTGTCGTACTCCTTAAATATATAAATTTTTATAATAAATACAGCTTACGTTTGTAAGTGTAAATTATCCTCTGTGTTCACCGTAAACCACCCAGGTTTTAGGCGCTGTTACTTCTACCTCGGCAAAGGTACCGATAAGGCTTTCATCACCCTTGAATTCTATTATTACGTTACCCTCGGTTCTTCCCGAAAGTACGCCTTCGCCCTTCGCCTTACCTTCCACAAGAACACGGTAGGTTTTTCCCTTCATGGAAGCAGTTCTTCTTCCGGCGATAGATTCCTGCAGATCGGTAAGCTCCTTAAACCATTTCCCCTTTTCTTCCCGTGATACCGCATCAGGCATATCATAAGCCTTCGTACCCGGTCTCGGAGAGAAAATAAAGGTAAACAGCGAGGTATATTTCACTTTTTCGATCAGCGAAAGAGTATCCTTGAACTCTTCATAGGTTTCACCCGGAAAACCGACGATAACATCACTGGTAATCGAAAGATCAGGCATAAGTAAATAAGCATACCTGATAAGGCTCAGATACTTTTCTCTGTCATAATGGCGGTTCATTTCCTTTAAAACTCTGTCATTACCCGACTGGAATGGCAGATGAAGATGCTTGGCAATTTTATCGGATGATGCCATAACCTCCAGAAGCTCCTTTGTGCAATCCCTGGGATGTGAGGTCATAAATCTTATTATGAAATCTCCATCTATTTCGCTGATTCTCTTTAACAGAGCAGGGAATCTCTTATCCTCTGACAAATCCTTATTATATGAATTTACATTCTGTCCGAGAAGTGTGATTTCCTTATAACCTGACTCTACGAGATCTTCCACCTCGTTTATAACAGTATCGAAATCTCTGCTTCTCTCTCTGCCGCGTACATAAGGTACGATACAGTAGGAACAGAAATT
>JAZUOC010000074.1:0-15733 GCA_045604465.1 Acutalibacteraceae bacterium | reverse complement strand
CTCGCTTGATTGCGAAACACGGTTTTTCGACAGTCTGAGACTGATTTACATCCCGTAAACCAGTCTTTCTTTTTCTTATTTCACAAACTCAGCTGTCCAGCTGTAAACGAAGCTTTCACCTGCAGGAATGGCATTGATTGCATCCTTCTGAGAGAAATCCTCTTTCTTTTCCGTGGAGTCATTGACACCGCACCAGGGCTCTATGCACACATAGGGTGCGCCGGGCTTTGCCCAGATACCGAGCCAGGGGGACTTATTCAGATGGAAAATAACCTTGCGTGAATGGTTGTCGCTTTCGAGGGTGAGGGTATCGGATTTCACACCGTTAAAGATGAGGGCATCCTCATTGAAAATATCCTCTGTAATCGTGACAACCTTTTCATTCTTAAGCACGGGAATGGTTTCGGGAAGTCTTAAAGAATTTACCAGGTCGATTCTTACCGTGTCGAGAGTTTCATTTTCACTGAATACAAGTCTGTCACCGATTTCACAGTTGAAGGCAGGGTGAGCGCCGAGCGAGGCATACATAACAACGTCGTTTTCATTTCTGATTTCGTGAGTAACCTTAAGAGCGCTTTCGTCGAGAGTAAAGATAACCTTCACAGTGAATTTGTAGGGATACATAGCGAGAGTTTCTTCGGTTTCTGTGAGAGTAAAAAACATCGAGCTTTCATCTGCACCGCCGAATTTCCAGAGCATCTTCCTTGCGAAGCCGTGCTTCGGCATAGTGTACTTCTTACCGTCGAGATAATAGCTGTCCTCGATGAGTCTGCCTACGATGGGAAAAAGGATGGGGGACTGACCTGTCCAGTACTTTTCGTCGCCCTGCCAGAGATATTCGGTGCCGTTTTCCTTGAGAATAACGCTTGTAAGCTCACAGCCGAATTCCTTTACGCCTATTTTAAGATAATCGTTTTCGATAAAATGAATCATATTTTTCACCTCTTAAAATTTTTATGGTTTCATAATATCATTTCAGAGCATCAATGTAAAGGATTAACAGAAAAATTTTTACGCATGATGTTAAGTAAGTCAGATGTGATTTTTCCTTTGGGAAAATGCACAAAACAGAATTGAGTTATTTGTAGCATATATAAAAAACAAATAAAATACATTTATTGACATTTATTCATTTATTGTTAATATTTTAGTTCTATAATTCAGATAAAGAAAATCCCCAAGGAGGAATATGTGTGAAAATTTTACTTGTCGGTGCCGGTGCCATCGGAGGCACAGTAGCGGTTTTTATGAAGAATGCAGGCTATGATGTACGTATTATGTGTCACAGTGCTTCTACGAAGGAACTTATAGAAAAGGAAGGCTTTTTTCTTCACGGAGCAAAGGGAGAATACCGTGTAGATTTTACTTGCTACAGCAGCTACGAAGAGCTGGGAGAGGAAAAATTTGACCTTGTTATTATCGCTACCAAATATGCCGCTATGGCTGAGTGTGCGAGAGCCTCGCTGCCTCATGTGGCTGACGGCGGTCTCGTGGTAGGCATGCAGAACGGAATTCTTACGGAGGAACTCGGTGAAATCGTCGGCAGAGACAAGGTGGTCGGCTGTATGATAGGCTTCGGTGCCACGAAGAATAAAGCGAATGATGTTACCATGACATCAAAAGGTGAGTTTTATGTAGGTATGCTCGACGGCAGAAGACCGAAGATACTTGATGATTTTGCCGAAATGCTTAAAACGGTGCTTCCTACAGAGGTAACTATGGATATAACGTGCAGGCAGTATTCGAAGCTTATAATAAATTCCTGTATAAATGCCGTGGCAGGTATTACGGGTAAAACTCTCGGCGAAATTCTTAAGGATGTAAGGGCAAGAGATCTCTTTCTAAGTATCGCCAGAGAGGGTATGGCAGTAGCTAAGGCTATGGATATAAGGGTTCCCAAATACGGTGTGATGCTTGAATACAGATTGCTTGACCTCAGCGACGGTAAGCTTTATAATTCTCTGTGTAAGCTTGTCGTCCGTGCGGTAGGACTTCTTTATTCCGATGTAAAGCCGTCCACACTTCAGTCGCTGGAAAAAGGAGAAAAGACAGAGATAGACATTCTTAACGGCTATTTCGTACAGAAGGGTGCCGAATACTCCGTTCCTACTCCCGTAAATGCGAAACTTGTAGCTATGATTCACGAAATAGAAGAAGGAAAAAGAGAATCCGTATCGGATAATCTTGCCGAGTTTTAATGTAAATGTAAAGAGCAACCCTTTCACAGACTGTGAAGTGCGGTTGCTCTTGCTTTTTTTATTTGACTTTTTCTATGTCAAACCAGAATTCCACGCCGTTTTCTCTGTTGATTACTCCGTATTTCTGACCGTGAAGCTCCTGGAGCTTCGCTACGATGGAAAGACCCAAGCCGAAGCGGCCTTCTGCACGGGAATGAGATTTATCGGCACGGTAGAAGCTCTGCCAGATGTTTTCTATGTCTGAGCCGGGAATTTGCTTACCTGTGTTAAAGACACTGATTCTGCAGGCATTGCCCATATCCTGTGAGGTAATGACTATATTTCTTTCGAAATCCAGATGGCTGAGGGCATTTGAAAGGTAGTTGTTGAAGACGTTTGACAAAAGCTCTGTATCACCGTAGCCGTAAAGCTTTTCATCGATATTCATTGAGATGCTGCCGTTAGCCTCTTTTATGCGGTGAGTACGCAGCTCCACACATTCTTTGATGAAAGATGCTATATTGAAGGTTGTTTTGTTTACACGGTAGTTTTCATTACCGTACTGAAGATACTCCATCAGTCTGGATACGAGATTATTCATCTTATCCGATTCTTCGATTATGATGTCGCAGAATTCCTCCGGTGAATCGCAGCCGATACCGAATTTCATTCCTTCTGCATAGCCCTGTATGATGGAGATGGGTGTTTTCAGCTCATGGGAGACATTCGCCATAAAGGAGCGCATGGTTTTTTCCATGCGTCTTTTCATTTCGATATCCATTTCCAGCCTTCTGTTTTCGCTTTGCAGCTCATTCATAGCGTTACTCAGAGAAGCGGAGAGACTGTTTATGTTTGAGCCGAGCTCATGGATTTCCTTGATTTTAAAGGGAGGACAGGTTTCGGTGAAATTCATTTTGATTATGCTTTTGGTTTTATCGTTGATAATCAGCAGAGGTGTAATGACCGATTGAGCATATATAACTGCGATGAGAATAAGAATTACGCTCAGAACGAGGGTAGTAATGAAAAACGCCCAGCTTGCTGTCAACGCATTTGATTTGACAGCGTCGAGGGAGCGGTAGATTTCTATACCGTTATTTTCATCGAAAAACACACCGTAAACCATATATTCGGCTGAGGTATAATGCTCCTGGCGCATTTCGAAGTAACTGCCGTCGGGAAGATCGGTGTGGGAGTTAATCTTCATAATTCGGGGCTTAAGCTCCTGCTTGCTGTTATTTTCGTCGGGCTCGTAGATAATATCATTACTGTCCGTGGTATAAAAAAGAGTCTCACGGGGGCTGTAAATCTCTATGTAGATGTCTTTATTGGCTTCGATGTCAGAGAGAATACTTTTGTAGTCGTCTTTTTCGAAATCTATTTTCATTATCTGCTCAGAGCTGTCTATCATACTCTGCTGAGTGGCATAAATATAAAGATCGTCCATAAAGGCAAACTGTACCACACTCGAGAAGAAAAGACTGATACAGAAAACGAGAATAACCACAAAGGAGGTGCGCCGTTTAAGCGGCGGTTTTCTTTTTTTTGATTTCATTTAAAACTCCTCGATTTTGTATCCGATACCGTAAACGGTTTTAAGATGCATTGCACCCCAGTCACCGAGCTTTGTTCTCAGTCTTGCCACGTGGGAGTCAACTGTTCTTACATCGCCTGCGAAATCGTAGCCCCACACACTGTCCAGCAGCTGTTCTCTGGAAAAGACTCTGCCCGGTGTTTCGAGAAACTTTTTCAGAATATTGTATTCCTTTAGCGTAAGGTCGATTTCTTTGCCGTCGAGACGAACCTCGTGAGCGTCATCATTGAAGATAAGGTCATTGAAGTTTTTTTCGCTGCTTGCGACTGCTTTAGATCCGCTTCTCCTTAAAAGTGCTTCTACTCTTTTTACGAGGACTGAGGGACTGAAGGGCTTAGTGACATAATCGTCAGCACCTGATTCATAACCCATAAGCTCGTCAAACTCTTCACTTCTTGCCGTGAGGATGATTACGGGAAGATTAGAGGTTTCTCTTATTTTTTTCGTGACCTCCCAGCCGTTAAGACCGGGCATCATAATGTCGAGGATAATGAGGCTGAGGTTGTTTTTGTGCTTTTCGAAAAGAGCAAAGGCTTCATCGCCGTCCTCTGCTTCGATTACATTGTAGCCTGCCTGCTTAAGAAAATCGGACACAAGCCTTCTTATTCTTAATTCATCGTCAGCGATAATAATGTTTTCCATAAAAAGTTCTCCTTTCACAGTCTGTTAATATTCTATCATAAAACTTTTTCTTTTACAATGCAAAAAATATCACGATTTATTGAATTTTTTTTAACAAACAGCCTGATACGAAGTTTTAGGTGTTAATTTATTGACACCGAAGGATAAATAGTATAAAATTATAATGTTAAATTTTGTTATTAAACAAGAAAGGTAAAGACATTCAGGTGTCTGAGGAAGGAAATATGATTTATATTAACAAAGACAACGTATTCCATTTGCAGAGTGAGAAGACCAGCTATGTCTTCAGAGCACTTCCCACAGGTCAGCTTGAAGGTATGTACTACGGCAGAAAAATAAGAAACTCTGACGATTTTACTTATCTTTACGATAAGCATGCTTCGGGCTACAGTAACTCTACACCCTACACACAGAAGGATACCTCTCTCTCTCTCGATCACATCGCTCTCGAATATTCTGCCTACGGTAAGGGCGACTACCGTATTCCCGCTATGCAGCTTATGCCCGAGGACGGTATTTTCACTACTGATTTCAAATATAAATCTCACGCTGTTACCAAGGTTAAGCCTGAGCTTCACGGACTTCCTTCAAGTTACGGTGACAGTGACACGCTTACCGTCGTTCTTGAGGACAAGGCATTAAAGGCTGAGCTTCACCTTTTCTACACTGTTTTCAGTGAATGTAATGTAATCACCAGAAGTGCCAGACTTATAAATAAGGGTGACAGCACCATTAAAATTCACTCTCTTATGAGTATGCAGCTCGACCTTCAGAGAGGGGATTATGTAATGCTCTCCTTCGACGGTGCATGGGCAAGAGAAAGATATAAGAACGAAAGACCTCTCGTTCCCGGTGTATGTGAAATAGGCTCTATCGCAGGCTATTCCTCAAATCGTCACAACCCCTTCTTTGCAATCAGAGAAAAGGACACCACCGAGCATAAGGGTAACTGCTACGGCTTTAACCTCGTTTATTCGGGTAACCATACAGCCAGAGCAGAGGTTTCCACTCACGGTCTCGTAAGAATTCAGAACGGTATCAATCCCTTCGAGTTCGAATGGCACTTAGGTGCAGGTGAATCCTTCGACACTCCCGAAGCTGTTATGACCTTCAGCCATGAGGGTCTTAACGGAATGAGCCATAATATGCACGATTTCGTCAATGAGCATATCGTAAGAGGCTACTGGAAGAACAGGGAGCGCCCCGTGCTGGTCAATAACTGGGAATGCACCACCTTCAGCTTCACTGAAAAGAAGATTCTCGAAATCGCCAAGGCTACCAAGAATATCGGTGCAGAAATGTTCGTTCTCGATGACGGCTGGTTCGGCAAAAGAAACAATGACAAGGCAGGTCTCGGTGACTGGTATGTAAATATGAAAAAGCTTCCCAGCGGTATCGGCGGTCTTGCCAAAAAGGTCAATGATATGGGTCTTAAGTTCGGTTTGTGGGTAGAGCCTGAAATGGTCAACCCCGATTCTGACCTTTACCGTGAGCACCCCGACTGGGCTATGACCACGGATAAGTATGAGCCTTCACAGGGCAGAAATCAGCTTACTCTCGACCTTACGAGAAGAGAAGTACGTGAATACATCATAAATACTATGACCGATGTTTTCCGTTACGGTAATATCGAATACATCAAATGGGATAACAACCGTCATTTCTCCGACGTATTCTCACGTCAGAAGGGTGCCAAGAGCGGTGAATATTTCCACAGATTTATTTTAGGCCTCTATGAAATCTGGGATGCACTTATCGGTCGCTTCCCCGAAATTCTCTTCGAAGCCTGCTCAAGCGGCGGTAACCGTTTCGATCTCGGTACCTTCTGCTATATGCCTCAGTGCTGGACCAGTGATAACACTGACGTGCTTGACAGACTTTACATTCAGAGCGGTACCTCCTACGGCTATCCTCAGTCTGTCACCACTATGCATGTAGCCGCTTCCATGAGCTTCGCTAATTTCCGTGCACAGAGCATCGACCACCGCTTCAATGTTTCTGCTTTCGGCGTACTCGGCTATGAGCTTGATGTTACTATGCTTTCCGATCTCGACAGAGCCAGAGTAAAGAAGCAGATCGAATACTATAAAAAGCACAGAAAGCTTTTACAGTTCGGTGACTACTCACGTACAGGCGACATAAATGTAGATGATAAGGTTATGTGGCAGATCACTGCCAAGGATAAGAGCGAGGCTATGCTCGGCTACTTCGTGGACAGAGTAAGACCTAACTGGGGTAATGATGTTATTAAGTTCTCTGATCTCAATGAGGACTTTACCTATGATATGAGTGTCCGTACACAGATTCTCGAATTCAAAAACTTCGGTGAAATGATCAATGTTCCTCTTCCGAAGAAAATGGATCTCGAGGACGGAAAGATGTTTGACTTCCTCTGTAAGACAGTGAAGCTTCGCAACGAGAAGGAAGATTACACCATCGGCGGTGATGCACTTATGAATTCAGGCTTCAAGCCCAAGCAGCCCTTTAACTACAGCGGATATAACTTCTCGAATTCGAGAATGCTCTTCGATAACGATTCGAGAATGTATTATCTCAAAAAAACGGATAAATAAAGGACGGACAGAGTAATGTCAATTCGTAATGAAATTAAAGTGCTTGCAAATCATTTCGGTATCGAGGGTGAACTGATTGATTTCAGCGTATACACTGACGGACACATAAACTCTACCTACCGTGCCGCCTTTGAAAAAGGTGACTGTACAGATCGGTATATAGTTCAGGGTATCAATACACACGTATTTAAAAATCCTGACGAGCTTATGGAGAATATCGTCAATGTGACAAAGTATCTCAAAGAAAAAATCGAAGCGACAGGTGGCGACAGCTCGAGACAGTGTCTTGAATTTCTTCAGGCAGATACGGGTAAATATTATCTGTGTCATAATGAAAAATGCTGGCGCGTTTACAGATATATCGACAAATCCTATACTCTGAATTACATCAAAAACCGCAGCTTTTTCGAAAGTGCGGGTAAGGCCTTCGGCAGATTCCAGAGAAACCTCAGCGGTTATCCTATGGAAACTCTCCATGAAACCATTAAGGATTTTCATAATACCCCTAAAAGAGTGGAGGCTCTGGAGGAATCAGTCGCCGCCGATGTAAATGGCAGAGTCAAAGAGGTAGAGAAGGAAATAAAATTCGTTCTTGACAGAAAAGAGGATGCGAAGGTACTGCTGGAGCTCTACAAAGAAGGTCTCATTCCCTTAAGAGTAACCCATAACGATACTAAGCTTAATAATGTTCTTTTCGATGAAGATACCAATAAGGCTATCTGTATTATCGACCTTGATACCATTATGCCCGGCTTCTCTCTTTACGATTTCGGTGATGCCATCCGTTACGGGGGAAACACCACCAAGGAGGATGACAGAAATCTCGATAATGTCAATATCTCCATCGAGCTTTTCAGAAGCTATGCCAGGGGCTTTCTGAGCACCTGCGCCAAGGCTCTTACCAAGGCAGAGGTAGACCATCTCGCATTCTCGGCCAAGCTTATGACCTACGAGTGCGGTGTGCGTTTCCTTAAGGATTATCTTGACGGTGATGTGTATTTCAGAACGGAATATCCTGAGCATAACCTCGTAAGAGCGAGAAATCAGTTCAAGCTTGTGGAGGAGATCGAGAATAATCTCGACAGAATGAACAGAATAGTGGAAGATATTTATCTCGAAGCGCTAAAATAATTATTTGCGGAGTCATTAATGTGTGGCTCCGCTTTTTTTTGAATTTTTTATAAAAAATAAATAAAATCTTTCCGAAACTATTTATTTTTATGTGAATATATGCTATGATATAGTCAAGAAAAGGAGTTTAACTCTTTTTCAAGCACAGAAAGGAGCTGACGATATGAAAATTACAGTTATCGGCAGAAAATGCACACCCAGAGATTCATTCAAGGAAAGAGCTGAAAAAAGACTTAAAAAGGTAGAGAAATTTTTCGGCGACGAGGCTGAGGCTAAAATAACCGCAACAGTCGAAAAGAATGAGCAGATAGTTGAGGTTACTATTTACCACGACGGTATGATTTTCCGTTCACAGGAAAGAGCTGTTAATATGAATGATGCCCTGGACAGATGTGCCGACTCTATCGTACGTCAAATCCGCAAAAATAAAACCAAGGTTGAAAAGAGACTTCGCAGCGGTGCCTTCGATGCTTATGAGGCCATTGACGTATTCGAGCCCGAGGATGACTATTCCGTTATCCGTTCAAAGGAAATCACTCTTAAGCCCCAGAGTGTAGAGGAGGCTATTTTACAGATGAACCTTCTCGATCATCAGTTTTATGTATTCCTCGACAGCACCAGCGAGAAAATATGCGTGGTTTATGCACGAAAAGACGGAGGCTACGGTTTAATTATTCCTGATGTTGATTGATTTATCTGAAAAGATGTGATATAATCTCCCTGCTGACTTATGTCGGCAGGGTTTTATAATTTCAAGCCTTAAAGAAAGTAGGTTGTTTATGAAAATAAATTTTGTTATTCCCTGTCTTCTCGGCCTCGAAAAGCTTATAGCTGATGAGATGAAGGAGTTGGGTGCGGAAAATGTCATTTCCGAAAACGGCAGAGTGCTTTTTTCGGGTGATGAATATCTTCTCGCCAGAGCAAACATCTGCTCACGCTACGCTGAAAGAATACAGATTTTAGTCGGTACCTTTCAGGCTAAAAGCTTCGAAGAGCTTTTTCAGGGTACAAAGGCACTTCCCTGGGAAGAATGGATCGGTGCTTATGACACCTTCCCTGTAAAGGGCTATTCTCTTAACTCTACTCTTTTCAGTGTCAGCGACTGTCAGTCCATTATCAAAAAGGCTGTGGTTGAAAGACTCAAGAGTAAATACAACATTTCCTGGTTTGAGGAAACAGGCCCTCTTTATCAGATACAGTTTTCTATTATGAAGGATCAGGTAAGCCTTCTCATCGACACCTCAGGCTACGGTCTGCATAAAAGAGGCTACCGACTCGAATCAAACGGCGCACCTATAAAGGAAACTCTTGCCGCATCTCTCTGCTGCCTTTCGAGACTGCGTCCTTATCACACTCTTTACGATCCTATGTGCGGTTCGGGTACTATTCTTATCGAGGGTGCTTTGCTTGCTAATAATATGGCACCGGGTGTAAACCGTCATTTCACAGCTGAAAGATGGTCTAATTTCTCTGAAAGCGTCTGGACAGAGGAAAGAGACAGGGCGAGAAGCCTTGCTCTTACTGACAGTCAGTTTGTAGCCTACGGCTCAGATATAGATGAAAAATCTCTGGAGCTTGCACAGGCAAACGCTAAAAGAGCAGGTGTGGATAAGTTTATTACCTTCGAAAAATGCGATGTAAAGGATTTCGCACCGAAAACCGAAAGAGGTACACTTATCTGTAATCCGCCCTACGGCGAAAGACTTTTAGACCTCAAGCAGGCGGAGGATTTATATAAGTCTATGGGTAAATGCTTTAAGCAGCAGAAGGGCTGGTCTTACAGTATTATCAGTCCCTCAGAGGACTTCGAAATCTTCTTCGGAAGAAAAGCTGACAAGAGAAGAAAGCTATATAACGGTATGATCAAATGTCAGCTTTATATGTATTTTAAATAAAGAACACAAGGAAAACACAAGGGGACGGTTCTTTTGTGTTGATGGAAAAGACATTTGAAGACAGGGGATGAACGTCCCCTGTCTTCCTTCGATTCTAACTCTTTTTTTATTTTTTTGCTTTCGGTGAAATCTCATTAATCATCGTAAATCCCAAAATCAGCACACCGCCGATAATCTGCGGTACAGTCATAGCTTCATTCAGCACCGTTACTGAAATAAGCACTGCCACCAGCGGGTCTATGTAGCTTAAAATAGCAGCCTTCTGACCGGGTAACTCTTTAAGCGAGGAGAAGTACAGACAGTAGGTAACTCCCGTGTGAAAGAGACCTATTATGAGAAGATTTATCCATCCCTTGCCGTCGAGAGAGCCGAGAGTAAAACCGCCCGTTAAAAGAACATAGGGGAGAAGAACGATAATCGCTGCGATGAACTGCAGAAATGTACGATGGATACCCTCCACATTTTTAATGAACTTATTAAGAAGAATAACCGTAGCGTAGAAGCAGGCGGCACCGAGACCGAAGAGAATGCCTACGATGTCCTTTTCGCCTGTAAGACCTCCTATGCCTGTTATTAGAACAAGACCTGCCGTAGACATTATGAAGCACAAAATCTGCTTGCCTGTAAGCTTCTCTTTAAAAAGAAGGGGACACACAGCAGTGACTATTACAGGCGCGAAATAATAGCTTAAGGTGGCTACGGAAACGGTGGTATATTTGTATGCCTCGAAAAGTAAAATCCAGTTTATACCCATAGCCACGCCCGAGGCTAAAAGCAGAGGTATTTCCTTTCTTATTTTTCCGAAGGGTATTTTCTGTTTCGTTACAAGAAGAAAAACACCGATAAGCATGGCCGCCATAACAGCACGGTAGAGAGCTAACTCACCCGAAGAGACAGGAATATTTCTTACGAAAACACCTATAGTTCCGAAAATGACCATAGATGCTATAAGCATAAGCCGTGGATTCATTATTTTTTTCATAAAACGTCCTCACAGTCGGTAAATGATAGGCTAATTATATCACCGATTGTTTTTGAGGTCAACTGAAAGTTAAAGTATATTATCAAGTGAAACCTGCTGACGCCTTAAAATGGTGTCGAGTCCTGTACGGCATTGCTCTATGGCTACTATTGCCTCCTCGTTCATGTCTGATGTTATATATTTTTCTATGCTGCCGAGAGACAGGTCTATCTCGTCAATTAGTGCAGTTTCCGAAACTGAGCTGAAAAACTTTTCTGCTTTGTCCCATTCCTTTTCGAGTCTGCTGATACATCGGATCGCCTGTTCGCTGTTTTGGCTGCTGATGGAGTATTCTGTCTCATTAAGAAGGCTGATAAGTGACTCTGTTTTCTTTTCTGTAATCACACTTCCGTAGACACAGAGACCTATGCAGATAAATAAAAGAGCGAAGGCGGTAATTATTCTTTTCATTGACTTTTTTCCTTTCTGACGATGTAGTATTTACCGCTCTTTTCTGCGGTCATAAGCATAATATCGCTTATTTTTATCTGTTCTTTTTTCATTATGTCAGAAAGTCTTTTTTTCGTCATGGCGCAGATGTCGAGCTGACCTTTTACGAGCTTGGCGTCACTTATGACGAGACAGGGCAGCTCACTGGCTTCCGTCTTTATGTCCGTGTCATCGACGGTCAGGGGACGGTATTTATTTTTCAGCAGAACGCTTATGGAGCCGTTGGTTTCGATGTAGGCAAACTGCACCTGACTTATGTCAAAAATATCCTTGAGACGAAGAGCCTCGAGCAAATCCTCTACGCTGTAACGTACATTCTTAAGCTCCTTCTGTACCAGCTTTCCGTCTTTGATTATCAGTATAGGATTACCCTGTACGAGGTTGCGGAAGGATTTAGCCTTCATACCGATAACCGAACACAGGATTTCCAGGGAAATGAGCAGAAATACGATGGACAGTATACTTAAAAGCGGCACCTCGAGACTCTCAAAGGGCATAGATGCCACCTGAGAAAGCAGGATAGTAACCACTAATTCGGTAGGCTGAAGCTCACCTATCTGTCTTTTACCCATGAGTCTGACAGCGAAAATAACCGTCACATAGATTATGATACCTCTTATGAGCATATTTACCACATACATCACCTCAAAAGGAGTATGGCGCGTTTTCAGGCAAGATAAACGGTGAATTTTATCTTTTACGGCTTACAGTATGCACAGGCCTCGTATTTCGCATTAAGGGCATCTTTACGGGATACGGCTATTTTCTTTTCGCCGAGATAATCGCACCCGTCAAGATGATATTTTTTACCTGACGGTGTTATATAAACGGTTCGTTTTTCAGCTTCATTTTCTGCGGTAACATCGTGAATGACCACAGGCTCTGCATCACGTATGGCTGTGAGCTTCTGTTCTGTTTTAAGATACACAGAAACAAAGGCACCGATGAAGGCTGCGGCGATTATTATGTAAAGAAATTTTTCTGATTTGATAAGCTTCTTCATTATGACACCTTAAAATACGAACTGTACCATCAGCATATAGCTTATGGTGCCTGCTGCGATGGAAATGAGCATCTGCTTTTTCCACAGATGTGCTGCCGCAGTGATTACTATGGCGATGAGCTCGGGTATACCGTGGCTTCCTTCGAGGATGCTTACGTTTTTCAGAGCGTAGATAATAAGAAAACCGAAAACGGCAGGAGGTAACACCTTGCCCATATAGTGAATGAAGGGCGGCGTAGGCTTATTATCGGGGAAAACCATAAAGGGAAGAAAACGCATTATCACGGTAGCAAGCACCATAACGGCTATGGTGATTATTTTCTGATTTGTACTCATCAGTCATCACCGACCTTTCTTTCGAGATACTTTTTCGAAAAGGTAAGAATGGCGAAAATGCCGATCATAGACGGAATTATGAAATTATCGGGGCCGAAAATCAGCAGACTTATCAGAGAAATACCGAGACCGTAAAAGGCACTCAGATGGTTTTTATCCTTTTTCCACTGTTCGATAAAGATAACTACGAACATAGATGTCATAACAAACTCTATGCCCTCGGTGCTGAATTTTATCATCGTACCGAAAAGTGCACCTGCGGTAGAGCCGATAATCCAGTAAATCTGATTAAAAAGTGTTACGAAGAACATAAACCAGCCTCTGTCTGCATCGGCAGGAGGCTGTGCAGAATAGTTAATGGAAAAGGTTTCGTCGACCATGCCGAAAATCATATATACCTTTTTGATGCCTAATCCTTTATAGTTTTCCAGCATAGAGATTCCGTAGAATATATGTCTTGCACACAGGATAAATGTGATGATAAAAGCGTTTACGGGATCGAAGGCAGCTGTCAGCAGACTGATACCGACTATCTGTGTAGAGCCGCCGAAAAGGAAAATACACATAAAAAAGGTGTAAAGTGGATGAAGTCCGTTTACACTCATACAGATGCCGTAGGTAAGTCCTAAAAAGCCGTAGCCTGCAAGTATAGGCAGAGAATGGGGGAAAGCCACATATGCGGCACGCTTAAGAATTCTGATTTTTTCTTTTGTGAGCTTTTTAACCACAGTTACCACATCCTTTCATTTATTTCCAAAGGTCATTATAGACCTGAACAGGCGAGATTAATTTACTAAAAAGAAAAATAGATAAGAATATTTTTCTTCGGAAAGAGTGTAATTTTTAACAAATATGTGTTATTATATATGCGGTGATCAAAATGTTAAAGGATAAAAAGTGGTTCGCTGGTATTGCTCTGGCTCTGGCAGGTGCGGCGATGATAGCCTTCGGCGTGGCGGATAATGAGCACAGAGAGGTTCTGGAAAAGGCGATAAGAATATGTCTGGAGTGTATCGGAATTGGATAAGAAAAGTAAAGGAAAAAAATTTGACCTGCGTTTTGTCTTTCAGACTGTGTGGGCGTTCATCACAAACAGTTATCTGACAGGCTTTCTGCAGGGGAAAATTTATCAGGGTAAGCTGAAAAGCATCTGTCTGCCCGGGCTTAACTGTTATTCCTGTCCCGGTGCTCTCGGCGCCTGCCCCGTAGGTGCTCTGCAGTCATCCTTTTCTTCCCGCGGAAGCAAGATCAGTCTTTATGTGTCAGGCTTTCTTATTTTTATCGGAGCTGTTATGGGCAGATATGTCTGCGGATGGCTCTGTCCCTTCGGACTTATACAGGATTTACTTAATAAGATACCTTTTCCGAAAAAGCTTCGCACATTCAGGGGTGACAAGCTTTTAAGAAAGCTGAAATATGTAATTCTTGCTGTCTTTGTTATTCTGCTTCCGATGACTGTCGCAGACGCGTCGGGACTCGGCGATCCCTGGTTCTGTAAATACATCTGTCCTGCGGGAACGCTGGAGGGAGGAGTGCCTCTCGTTCTTCTGAACAGTGCCTTAAGAGAAACCGTCGGCTTTTTATACACCTGGAAGCTTCTGATTCTGGCTGTAACCGTTATTCTCTCCGTAATAATCTACAGACCCTTCTGTAAATATATCTGTCCTCTCGGAGCCGTTTATTCCTTTTTTAATAAGGTGTCGGTTTTTAAAATCACTCTTGATAAAGAAAAATGTGTAGGCTGTGGCAGGTGTGCGAAGACCTGTAAAATGAATGTAAATCCTTCTGAGAATCCCGACGGAGCGGAATGTATCCGATGCAGAGAATGTATTTCCGTGTGTCCCACAGGTGCTCTCAAGGATAATTTTTCGTCTCTGAAGTGTAAAAAAGGTGAAGATTAACGGGCTATTTAACCGATTTTGTCTACATCTGACGAAAAAAACTTTATAAAAATTTGAAAATACCATTGTTTTATTATTAAAAATGTTATATAATGATTCTTATAACATCAGATTGATTGGAGGGTTCAGAAATGAGCGACAAAACAATACAGTTCAAACTTACGGTGGGTACTCCCGAAGAAATGAAGGAGGTTATGAATACAGTCTATTCCGCGCTTAAGGAAAAGGGCTATAATCCCATCAATCAGCTCGTCGGATATATTCTTTCCGAGGACCCGACCTATATCACCACACATAATAACGCCCGCAGTCTTATCAGAAGAATAGACAGGGACGAACTTTTACAGGAGCTTTTGAAGAATTATCTCAAGGGCTGATTTCAGGAGGTAAAAAATGGCAGCAAAAAAGAAAAACGAATTTCTCACATATAAGGACAAACCCCTCGTAAGAAAGGGTAACACTCTTTATTACGGTAATATGAGTGACAAGTTTGTAGTTATGTTTCAGATTTTAAGTACAAAGGATGTAGACGGCTTAGCTGTAGCTGATAAGGTTTCAGTTCAGCTCATAAATACAGATCCCGACGTAAGACCTCACGACAGAATCGCACAGAAGACAGAGAAAAAAGGTCTTTACGCAGCTATGGACATCGGCAGAATCTGGCTCGAAAGAGCACTTGCCGAATAAGAAAAAAGGAAGAGCTGTTGTCATAATGGCAACAGCCTTTTTAATAACCGCACGTGGCGCAGCCGGATAACGCAGCAGATTCCGATTCTGAAGAACGGGGGTTCGAATCCCTTCGTGCGGGCCAAAAAAATATAACGGTGCCGATAGGTGCCGTTATGTTTTTTTAGATACAATCAACCGAAGGGATTCGAACAAGGAGGGAGCGAAGCGGAAGAAAACAGTCCGGTGGACTGTTTTCGTCGACGTGGCAACGAGCAGAGCGAGTACTTCAATTTTGGTGGTATAAACGAACGAAGTTGCCCTACGGGTAAACAAATTGATTT
>JAZUOC010000073.1:0-21289 GCA_045604465.1 Acutalibacteraceae bacterium | reverse complement strand
CATGCTACAGCACTCTCGTTTCCGCTATGGCGGGTGCAGAGAGAGTTTTCGAGATCCTCGATACTCCCTCGGAAACCGATGAGGGTAAGGTTACTCTCGTACGCCTTATAAAAAACGCTCTCGGTGAAGAAGAGGAAGCTGAGAATGAAGGCGCTTTTGCCTGGAAGGTTCCTGCAGAGGAAGGTAGTAAATATGTTCCTCTCAGGGGTGACATCAGGGTGGAGGACATCACCTTCTCCTATGTGGAGGGTACAGAGGTTCTCAGAAATGTTTCCGTCGATGCTGAAAGCGGAACGAAGGTAGCTTTCGTCGGCTCCACAGGCGCAGGCAAGACAACAATCACCAATCTCATAAACCGCTTCTATGAAATCGATAAGGGTTCTATCATTTATGACGGAATCGACATAAAGGACATTAAAAAGGATGACCTCAGAAGGTCAATGGCTATGGTTCTGCAGGACACGAGACTCTTTGCAGGCACTATCGCCGATAACATCCGTTACGGTAAGCTCGATGCCACAGATGAAGAGGTTATCGAGGCTGCGAAGATAGCCAATGCCCATTCCTTTATCGAAAAGCTTCCCGACGGATACGAAACCGAAATCCGATCTGACGGAAATAACATCAGTATGGGACAGGCACAGCTTATAAATATCGCCCGTGCAGCTATCGCAAAGGCTCCCGTGCTTATTCTCGACGAGGCTACATCGTCAGTCGACACGAGAACAGAACGGCTTATTGAGGTGGGAATGGACTCCATTATGGAGGAAAGAACCGTATTCGTTATCGCTCACCGACTTTCCACTGTACGAAACTCTGAAAAGATCATCGTTTTGGAAAAGGGTGAAATCATCGAAGAGGGTGACCATCAGAGTCTTATTGACCTGGGCGGCAAATACTATCAGCTTTACACAGGCGCATTTGAAATGAAATAAGAAAAAGAGCAGTACCGTTTGATGAAATAAATCGGCACTGCTCTCTTTTGTTTGGCGACTATGAGAAAATATTATCGCATATTGAGATAAAAGTCAATATCTCTCAATGAGATATTACATAATATATAAGAGGTGATAATATGAAACTCCGGGCACTCCGTGAAGACAGAGACTTAACACAGCAGGATATAGCCGATGTGCTGTGGTGCAAACAAAATACATATCAGCAGTATGAAAGCGGAAAAAGGCAGATGCCTGTAGAGGTGCTGAAAAAGCTGTGCATTTATTACGGTGTATCCGCCGATTACATTCTTGATTTACCGAAGGGCCTTGATTATCCTGAATAAAATAAATCCTCCTGCGATTTTTATTTCGCAGGAGGATTCTTGTTTATTTATTTGAGCTTCTTATGCGATTTCACCTGAAGCAGCTGACTTGGAAGCCAAAGCCATTTCTTCTTCATCCTTCTTAGAAATATTGTAGATGAATTTCATAGCAAGGAATGCGATAAGTGAGCCTACAGCCAAAACGATGAAGTAAAGGTTCTTTACGTCTGCACCGAAGTTTTCAGGCTGTACAGCGTTTTCGCCTTCTACGAAGCCGATAGCCACGAGACCCCAGGAAACTACAGCCTGGCCGATACCCTGAGAAAGCTTACGGAAGAAGGAGTAGAGAGCGTAGAGAGAGCCTTCCTCACTCTTACCTGTTTTGCGGTAGCTTACTTCTATACAGTCAGCGACGATAGCCCATACGGAAATCTGGAATACAGCGTTACCTACATTGAGTCCCATAAGACAAATGATATAAACGATCATACCCTTTGAGTCGGGTGTAACGGGTGCGAAGATGGAAACGATACCTGAAACAGCACCGACAAGCATAGCGATTGAGAGAATGTTCTTCTTACCGTATTTCTTGGTAAGCTTACCGAGGAATACCATTACGAAAATCATGGGAGCGTATGAGCCGATCATAGCCATACCGACCTTGGAGGTATCCTTGAAGTAATACTGGAATACCATATTGTTAAGAGCCATTGTAGAGTTGAAGAGAGCTACAGCTGCGACACTGGCGATGGTAGCACCGACCATAGCACGGTTAGTGAAGAAGGATTTGACGGAAGACATCATAGCCTTGATACCGGTGGTGTTTTCAGTAGCTTCACGGCTTACACGCTCTTTAACGAGAACGGTGGTGCCGTAGAGCACGATAAGAGCGAAGACAGACATACCGATAGCTACGGGAAGAAGGGTTTCACCCTTAAGAACCTGCTCTTCGATACCTGTAACGGGATTTACTGACTTATCATATACGATACCGGGAAGAACGATCATAATGATGATAGCAGGGAGAGCTGCACCGATGCTGCGGAAGGTGGAAAGAGAAACTCTCTGCTGAGGATCGTCTGTAATAACCGAATGGAGTGAGCCGTAGGGAACGTTTACCATAGTGTAGGCGACTGACCAGAGGCAGTAGGAAATAAGACACCATGCATATTTTCCTGCATAAGAGAAGTCCTTAACGGGAGCGAAAATCATAACATTAAAGATAATGAGTGTAACTGCACCGAGTAAAATCCAGGGCATATACTTACTCTTTTTACCGATTTTCTTAGTATCTACGAGGTTACCGATAACGATGTCGTTTACGGCATCAAATGCCTTTGAAATAAGAATAATGATAGCGTAGTCATTGGGGGAAAGACCGATGAACTGAAGATAGAAGAGCTGCATAAAGGTAGAAACGAGCTGGAATGAGAAGCCGCAGCCCATATCACCCATAGCATAGCCTAATTTGTCCTGCCAGCCAAAAGGTCTGATTGATGATTTGTTTTCCATATTTTTTCTCCTTTTTATCTCTTAACTCTGCCGGAAGCGTCCCCGCCTGCACGCTTTTCTACTTCTGAAACGGTTACTCTGTTGTAATCGCCTTCGATCGAGTGCTTAAGAGCTGAAGCAGCTACTGCGAATTCCACAGCTTCCTGTGTGGTCTTTCCGTTTAAGAGAGCATAGATAAGACCCCCGCCGAAGCTGTCACCGCCGCCGACTCTGTCAACGATGTGAAGGTGATATTCTTTGGAGAAGCAGTAGTTTTCACCGTCATAAAGCATTCCTGCCCAGTCATTGTCGTTGGCTGAAATGGAGGAACGCAGGGTGATGGCTACCTTTTCGAAGCCGAAGGTGTCCATAAGCTGCTTTGCTACGGATTTGTAGCCTTCCTTATCGAGCTTTCCGCCGTAAATGTCGGTGTTTTCAGCCTCGATACCGAATACATCCTTTGCATCCTCTTCGTTTGAGATGCAGACATCTACGTACTTGCAGAGCTTTGTCATGGCTTCTCTTGCCTGTTCTCTTGTCCAGAGCTTACCTCTGTAGTTAAGGTCACAGGAAATTTTTACGCCCTTCTCCTTAGCTGCTTTACATGCGTCAAGACAGATTTCAACGAGATTTTCACCGAGGGCCGGAGTGATACCTGTGAAATGGAACCAGTCAGCACCGTCGAAAATCTTGTCCCAATCGAAGTCTTCTCTTTTAGCCAGCTGGATAGCAGAGTATGCTCTGTCGTAGATACATACGGAGCCACGCTGTGAAGCACCTTTTTCGAGATAGTAGATACCCACTCTTTCGCCGCCTCTTACGATGTCCTTTGTATCGACACCCAGAGCACGGAGAGAATTGACTGCACCCTGACCGATAGCGTGGGAGGGAAGCTTGGTTACGAAAGCGGCATCCATACCGTAGTTAGCGAGGGATACTGCCACGTTAGCCTCACCGCCGCCGAAGGTAGCCTGCATGGTATCGTTCTGGAAGAAACGAAGGTAGCCTTCAGGTGCGAGTCTTAACATAATTTCGCCGAAAGTAACAATTCTTTTTGCCATTTTATTCACCTCAGATTAATATTCTATCCTCTTTTGCCTCGCCTGAAAGGAGAGATGTCACGCAGGTGACAGAGGGGTTATTTGGTTTCGATGCAGATTTCAAAGCCTGCAACTTTTTCTTTGAGACCAAAGCAGCTTATATTGCCTTTCTTATCGTACCATATATCCGGGTCGATTTCTATGCCTTTTCTGTTAACATAAGCGGCGGCACGGTTTCCGTTAAGGGTATTGATTACGATACAGCCCTTTGCATCACCGTCATTCTTCATAAAGGAAAGAGCGCCTGCAGAAACAGAGCTTTCATCTTCTTTGTATTCGAAGCCGAAAAGAGAGGAGAGAAGCTCAGCATCCTTCTTAGCATTTTCATCGTCAGTGTAGAGAACGATACCGCCGAGAGTGAAGCCGAGCATAGTCTCTACTGCTTTTTTACACTTTTCTGTGATTTCGTCCCATTTGCCCTCGTTAATGTCTGCACTTGTGGCGAGCCATGTACCGCCGCAGCAGAGAATTCTGTCGAAGGAAAGATAATCGTTCAGATTCTTAGCATTCACACCGCCTGTGGGCATCCATTTAGCAGCCTGATAAGGACCGGCGAGAGCCTTGAGCTTTGCTACACCGCCGTTCGCTTCTGCAGGAAAGAACTTGATGTTTGTAAGGCCCATACTCATAGCCTGCTCCATTTCACCGGGAGTAGCGGCTCCGGGCATCATGGGAATACCTGAATCCTTGATATATTTTACCATTTCGGGATTAAAACCGGGAGTAACCACGAACTTAGCGCCTGCGGCGATAGCTCTGTCGCACTGCTCGGGTGTGAGAACTGTGCCTGCACCGACTAAAACATCGGGACATTCTGCTGTGATTCTTCTGATAGCTTCTTCAGCAGCTGCTGTTCTGAAGGTGATTTCAGCTGCGGGAAGACCGCCGTCTCTAAGAGCCTTGGCCAGGGGAACTGCCTTATCGGCATCGTCGATGGCAACGACGGGGATGATACCTAATTCGTATATTGTTTTGAATATATCCATATTTTTACCTCCGATTATACGCCTGAATAAGATGAGAAGCCACCGTCGACGGGAAGAACCACGCCTGTGATGAAGCCGGCTGCAGCGTTATTTATAAGGAAGAGAAGTGCGCCGTCAAGCTCTGACGATTCACCGAATCTTCCCATGGGAGTAGCAGAGAGAATCTTATCGGTTCTCGGTGTGGGTGAGCCGTCGGGATTCCAGAGAAGAGCTGCATTCTGCTTTGTGGAGAAGAAGCCGGGAGCGATGGCGTTTACTCTGATGCCTTCTTTAGAGAAATGAACAGCGAGCCATTTGGTGAAGTTCGAAACGGCTGCCTTAGCACCTGAATAAGCAGGAATTTTCGTAAGGGGAGTGAAGGCGTTCATAGAGGAGATATTGATGATGTTACAGCCTTCTCGACCTACCATCTGACGTGCGAAAGCCTGAGTGGGAATGAGTGTGCCTAAAAGATTAAGGTCGAATACGAAGCCCACACCCTCAGCCTCAAGGTCGAAAAAGCTCTTACAGTCAGCGTCAAGGTCACCTTCGAAGTAGTATTCCTTGTCTGTGGTGGCTCTGGGGTTGTTACCGCCTGCACCGTTAAGGAGAATATCGCAGTCGCCGAGGTCTGCCTTTACGGCATCAGCTACGGCATAACAGCTTTCCTTTTCGAGAACATTACATTTGTAAGCCTTGGCTATGCCGCCTTCAGCTACGATTTCGTCGGCGTAAGCCTTAGCGGCATCTTCATTGATGTCTAAAAGTGCTACCTTCGCACCTGCTCTGGCGAGTGTCTTTGCAAAGGATGAGCAGAGAACACCGCCTGCACCTGTTACTACGGCAACCTTGCCTGTAAGGTCAGTGTTAAGAACATTTTTTAACATATATTTACCTCCTGTTGTAAATAATGTGATATTTTAATTATTTATCGAATTTATCAAGACTGTCCCACACACCGAGCATATACATAATACCTAATGCACGGTCGTAAAGTCCGTAGCCGGGACGTACTGTGCCGGGACCTTCATCCCAAAGATGTCTGCCGTGGTCAGGGCGGATGTAACCGTCAAAGCCTGCGTCGTGATATGCTTTGAGAATTTCGAGAATACCTGTATCGCCGTCACAGTCACGGTGGCTCGCTTCTGAAAAATCTCCGTTTTCGAAATGTTTGACATTTCTGATGTGAGCAAAAGCGATTCTGTCACAATGCTTACGGACAATCTCTGCCACGTTGTTATCGGGATTTGCGTTAAGACTTCCCGAACAGAGTGTAAGACAGTTATATTCATCGTCAACCATTTTAAGGAAACGGTCGATGCTTTCTTCATTTACAAGAAGTCTCGGAAGACCGAAAATATCCCATGGCGGGTCATCCATGTGAATAGCCATTTTTATGTCACACTCACGGCAAGTGGGCATAATTGCCTCAAGGAAATATTTGAGATTTGCCCATAATGTTTCGTGGTCAACATCTTTATAGGCCTTAAACAGCTCATCGAGCTTTGCCATACGTTCAGGCTCCCAGCCGGGAAATGACATATTGTATTTTTCAGTGAAATCAAGAATATACTTAGCCATGGCGTTGTAATCATCCTGAATCATATTCTTTTCATAAAACAGGGCAGTTGAACCGTCACCGACAGGATGGAAAAGATTACTTCTCGTCCAGTCAAATACAGGCATAAAGTTATAACAGATAACCTTGACACCGAACTTTGAAAGATTACGGATGGTTGTTTTGTAATTTTCGATGTATTTGTCACGTGTAGGAAGACCTATTTTAATATCATCGTGAACATTAACCGATTCAACAACGTCCATATTGAATCCGTATTCATCCAGCTGACGCTTTACTTCGGCGATTTCGTCCTCTTCCCAGATTTCACCTGGCATTTTGTGGTGAAGAGCCCATACGATGCCGTCAACACCGGGAATCTGTTTTATATCAGATAAGCTGATACGGTCATTACCTTCACCGTACCATCTGAATGTCATTTTCATATTATTTCCTCCAAAGTGAAAAATCTTTTAGCATTACCGTAGGAGATGTCCTCTACCATCCTTCCGAGGGAGGGGATGTCGGCGGGGTATTCGCCTCTTTCTACCCATTCACCGAAAAGACCGCAGAGTATTCTACGGAAATATTCATGTCTTGTGTAGCTGAGGAAGCTTCTCGAGTCGGTAAGCATACCGATGAAATTTCCTAAGATTCCCAGTGAGGCAAGAGATTCCATCTGCTCACGCATTCCCTTTTTGGTGTCATTGAACCACCAGGCACTTCCGTGCTGCAGGGTACCGGGATAACCCTCCTGCTGGAAGGCACCGATTAGTGTGTCGATAAAGGAATTATCGGTGCTGTCGAGAGAATAAAGAACAGTACGGGGGAGAGCATCGGCAGAGTACATTTTATCTAAAAGCTTAGCTAATTCCTTACTGCAGTCACAGGGACCGATAACATCGAAGCCTGTGTCGGGGCCGAGACGGCTGAACATTTTACTGTTAGGATTACGCAGACAGTTATAGTGAAGCTGCATAACCCAGCCGAGCTCTTTATATGTCTTTGCACAGAAGCAGAGAAGCTCTGTCTGTACTGCCTGAAGCTCACTTTCGCTTACCTTTTCACCGTCGAGAGCCTTAAGGAGAGCCTTATTCATATCTTCTTCGCTCATTTCGGAGAAGGGGATATAATTAAGTCCGTGGTCACTTGCTTTACAGCCTCTTTCGTTAAAGTAAAGAATTCTCTTATAGAGAGCCTCTTTAAGCGAAGCTATCGAGCTTATTTCTATGCCGGAAACGGCGGAAAGGGAAGCAATATATTCTTTGAAGCCGTCATTATTAAGGTTGAGTGCCTTGTCGGGACGGAAGGAGGGGGCGACTACTGTTTTAAGCTTGCCTTCCTTACGTATCAGTTCGTGATATTCGAGGCTGTCGATGGGGTCATCGGTAGTGCCGATAAAGGCTACACCGCTCTTTTCGATTATACCTCTTGCACCCATATCCTCTCGTGCGAGAATTTCATTTGCCTTGTTCCATACCTCTTCGGCTGTCTCACCGTTAAGCACACCCTCATAGCCGAAATATCTTTTCAGCTCCAAGTGGCACCAATGGTACATAGGATTGCCGATAACCTTCGGGAGTGCTTCGGCAAATTTCTGAAACTTTTCACGGGGCGATCTGTCGCCGGTAATGTAGTCCTCGCTTACACCGTTTGAGCGCATAATTCTCCATTTGTAATGATCACCGCCGAGCCATACCTCAGTAATGTTGCTGAAATGCTTGTCCTCGTAAATCTCTTTGGGACTTACGTGACAGTGGTAGTCGATAATAGGCATTTTTTCGGCATAAGAATGATAAAGCTCTTTAGCCGTTTCTGTGGTAAGAAGAAAATCTTCTGTCATAAAATCTGTCATGGCCGCACACCTTTCCATAATATATCCATTATATAATAGCAAACTTCAGGGTTTTTTTCAATAGCAAAACTATTAATACTTGTCTTTAACTATTGAAAAATGTTTTATTTTTTGGTATATTATAGGAGTATTATATTAATGGAAAGGCGGAAACTATGATGGAAGAAAGAAATTATGAAAAACTCTTGAGTGAGCTTACCTTAGAAGAGAAAGCTTCTCTTTGTTCAGGCCTTACCTATTGGCTTACGAAACCCATTGACCGTTTAGGTATTCCTTCAGTATGGATGAGTGACGGTCCTAACGGTATGAGAAAGGAAAAGGAATCTGCAGGTACTAACATTATGCAGCCCTCCGAAAAATCTACCTGCTTCCCCACAGCCGTTACCACTGCCAGCAGCTGGGATGTCGAGCTTCTCGAGAAGGTGGGTGCTACTCTTGCCGACGAAGCCAGAGCACTCAAGGTAACTACTGTTCTCGGCCCCGGCATTAACATTAAAAGAAGCCCTCTCTGCGGCAGAAACTTCGAATATATGTCTGAGGACCCCTTCCTTACCTCGAGACTCGGTGCCGCATTCGTTCACGGCGTACAGAAGGAAAATGTAGGCGTAAGCCTTAAGCATTTCTGTGCAAACAATCAGGAATTCAACAGAATGTGTATTGACAGTGTAGTGGATGAAAGAGCGCTTCGTGAAATTTATCTTTCAGCCTTCGAACACATCGTTAAAACCGAACAGCCTAAAACAGTTATGTCTTCATATAACACCGTTGACGGTGAATATGTAGGTGAAAATAAGAGACTTGTTGACGACATTCTCCGTAAGGAATGGGGTTTTGAGGGTATCGTTATTTCTGACTGGGGTGCAGTAAATGATCGCATTAAGGGCATTAAGGCAGGTATGGATCTGGAAATGCCCGGTAACGGCGGTATGAACGACAAGCACATCGTGGAGGCTGTAAAGAGCGGTGAGCTCGATGAAGCTGACCTCGATAAATGTGTACTCCGTATGATTAAATTCGCTTTCGAGTGTAAGGCTAATGAGGGTAACGGTTATCCCATCGACTTCAAGGCTCATCACGAAATCGCCAGACAGGCTGCCGAAGAATCAGCAGTTCTTCTTAAAAATAACGATGCACTCCTTCCTCTTGACAGAACTGACAGTGTAGCAGTTATAGGTGCTCTTGCCAGAAAGCTCCGCTATCAGGGTGCAGGCTCCAGCCACATCAATCCCCCGAAGACTGTTTCCTTCGTAGAGGCTATGAAGAAGGCAGGTCAGTCCTTCACTTATGCTGAAGGCTATAAGCTTAAGGGTGACGGCTACAGTAAAAAGCTTATTGATGAGGCCTGTCAGGCAGCTAAGGGTAAAAAGGCAGTTCTCGTATTCGTAGGTCTCACCGATGATTTCGAAAGTGAAGGCTTCGACAGAACGCACATCAATATGCCCAAGAGCCACGGTATGCTCATTAACGAGCTTGCCAAGGTAAATGAAAACATCATCGTAGTTCTTTCCTGCGGCTCACCCGTTAAAATAGACGAGTGGGAATTCAAGGCAAAATCTATCCTCAATCTTTACCTCGGCGGTCAGGCAGGCGGTGAGGCAGCCTATAATCTTATCTACGGTAAGGTTAATCCTTCCGGTAAGCTGGCTGAAACCTTCCCCTTCAATAACGAAGACAATGTGGTACATAAATACTTCCCCATGGGTCCGAGAAACGTTCAGTACAGAGAGAGCATCTTCGTAGGCTATCGCTTCTTCGATAAGGCTAAGAAGACAGTACAGTATCCCTTCGGTCACGGTCTTTCCTACACTAAGTTCGAATACAGCGCCATTAAGCTCGGCAAGAAAAAGATTAAGGGCGGTGAAAAACTTACCGTTTCCTTTAAGCTTAAGAATGTAGGTGACAGAGCAGGTGCAGAGGTAGCACAGGTTTATGTATGTCCTCCCGAAAGCAAGATTTTCAAAGCTGACAGAGAGCTTAAGGGCTTTGCCAAGGTATTCCTCGAAAAGGGTGAAGAAAAGAAGGTAACGATCGAGCTGGATGAAAGAGCCTTCGCTTACTACAATGTAAACATCAATGACTGGCATACCGAAAGCGGTGAATATAAAATCATCGTAGCCGCATCCTCACGTGACAGCAGACTTTATGCTTCGGTGGAGGTCGAAACCGACAAGCCCGATGCAGTAGTACCCGACTACACAAAGAGTGCTCCCATTTATTATAATGTAGATTCTATGTCAAGCATTCCCGATAAGCAGTTCGAGGCAGTTTTAGGCAGACCCATTCCCTTTAACGGCGAATACAAAAAGGGTGATCTTAACATCAACTGCTCACTCAGCCAGGTTAAATGCTCACCCTTCGGTAAGGTGCTGTACGGTGCTCTCTGCGGCGGTGCTAAGATAGTAGCCCTTACTGCAGAAAATCCCGCTATGATTACCGAATCCATCAAAACTATGCCACTTCGTTCCTTCAGCGGATTTACGGGAGGTCTCGTTCCTCAGGAATCTGTAGACGGTATTGTCGATCTGTGTAACGGACAGAAGGGCGGATTTAAGAGAATAATCGGCGGCTTTAAGAAATAAGACAGTAATAGTATTATAAGGAAAGGCTCTTTTGACGGAGCCTTCCTTTATATAAAGAAAAGAGGTAGTTTTATGAAAAAAATATTATGCATCGTCTTAAGTGTTATGATGCTCTTTATGCTTACAGCCTGTAGCGGTAATAATGACGAAACCACAGCACCCGACGAAACTGCGGCACAGACAGGAGAAGAATCAGGACTTCTCTCCTCATTCACAGCCGAAACTCTCGACGGTGAAAAGGCAGACGAAAGCATATTTGAGGGTAAAAAGGTAACCATGGTAAACATCTGGGCTACCTTCTGCGGCCCCTGTATCAGAGAAATGCCTGATCTGCAGAAGCTTCACGAGGATTATGCTGACAAGGGCTTTCAGGTGGTAGGTATCGTATGTGATATTTATGAGTATGACGGTGTATTTGACGAAAGCGGATTACAGACCGCTAAAGACATCGTAAAGGACACAGGTGTCAAATATGTAAGCCTTCTTCCCTCTGAGTCGCTGAATAAGGCTAAGCTGAATTCCGTTACCTCGGTACCCGAAACCGTCTTTGTCGACGAGACAGGCTCCGTAATCGCAGGTCCCTACATCGGCTCGAGAAGCTACGACAGCTGGGCGAGGATAATCGAAGAGGTACTGAACAAATAAAATAAAACAGCAACCGATTTTGTTTTCGGTTGCTGTAATTTTTTATCAGTTTGCCATTTTACTGTAGAGATGCTTTTCGAGGAAGGCATCTACTGTTTCCCAGTACTCTTCGGGATACCAGATAGCTGAGAGTGCGTGCTCTGCACCGTGAACGATATGCTTTTCCTTTTCAGCGGCACAGGCGTTAAAAACGGGATCGAGATTCGAAATGCGGACGAAGTCATCCTTATCACCGTGAATGAAAAGGGTAGGAGTCTTTGACTTTTTAACCTGCTCGACAGCGGAGGCCTTGCCCCAGAAAAATCCGTTTATGACACGGCATACGAGTGCGGCGGGAGGCATAACGAGCTTCGGGGGAAGGTGATACTTTCTCTTACATCGGTCAGCGAAAATTTCTTTTACGTTAGTGAATCCGCAGTCTTCGACGGCAAGCATCACATTTTCGGGAAGGCTTTCACCGGTGGTCATCATGGTGGTGGCACCGCCCATAGAAGGTCCGTGAAGTATAATCTTGGCTTTAGGGTTTTCTTTTACGATGCTGTTTATCCAGTCAACTACATCCAGTCTGTCCATCCAGCCCATGGTTACATATTTATGTTCACTGTTATTATGACCGCGAAGGTCAGGGATAAGAACGTTGAAGCCACGCTTATAGTACTGTGAGCCGTATGTACCCATTTCACGGTTTACGTTAGTCCAGCCGTGAAGGATTACCGCCCACATATTACTGTTTGAGGGATTACGGAACTCCACAGCGTGAAGGTTTTCGCCCTTGCGGTTTTTGATGATAACCTCCTGATGGTAGGTATTATCGAACCATTTATAGCCGTTTTTAAGGGTAGGATTATCGGCATTCTTTTCGAAAAGACTTCCTTTACAGGGGACGGTGTTATCCTTTCTTTTTTTATTGCCCAGAGCGATGAAGAAAAAGGCGAAGCCGAGACCGAGCCAGATAAGCAGAAGAACGGCGATGACGACAGCCAGAACCGTGAGTGTGATTTTTATTTCGTGAGGCATAGTAAGCACCCTTTCTTTTTATGATGTTAACACATTATACACTCATTCGGTAGAAAAATCAAGAGAGACCTGACCGAAGTTAGTCTCTCTTTAGAAGAATAAATGATTATAAGAAGTTATGAAAGAACGCCACTCGAACTGCAGGTGAGAGATATGGTTTTTTCCACGGTTTTTGCCGGGATACCTAAAACATATCTTTTGGCTGTTACATCACCTTTAGCCGTGTTACCGCTTTTAGAGGCAACGGCAGACGTGATTTTCCAGTTATCATCATAAACTGTATAAGTAATGGATGAAGCGGTGCAGGTGGCTCTGCTTCCTGTGTAAGTAAAGGTGCCTTTGAGGGTGGCAGACCATAATAGTTCATTGTTTGAATTGCGATAATTACTAGTTTTCTGACCTGTTATGGTGTTTGTAGCGCGGTTGAGAACAGATTCTTTTGTGATAGTTTCTGTAATGTAGTCTCCGTTTTCAAATATTATGACAATGTTTTCCGAAACAGAAAATGCTGATGCAAACAAGTTAATGCTCATTGAGTAAAAAATGATTATTAATGTTAAAAAAATGCTTATTATCTTTTTCATAACATTACCTTCTTTTTTATATTTTAATTAACAACACTTTCCGAAATTACCTCAATCGGCAAGTCCTCAAAAAATCCGTTGAAATCAATATGTGCATCAACGAAAACAGCTATAAGAAACACTGCGAACATAATAAGAGCAGTAACAAGTGCACTTACTATTATTTTTTTAGTGCTTACCGTTTTTTTTAGTTTCCCGGGGTCTGCCTGACTGAGATAGGTTTTGGCTGTTTCTTCGGGTGTGCCGAAGCGTTCGTAAATCTGACTGATGTCAGAGATTCCGTTATTTTCTGCATATTCGTAAATGGACTCTTCTATTTCCGCTATTATGCTTTTTTTAAGCTTTGAGTCACATATCAGAAAATTTTTTGTCTGTGTCAGATATGTTTTAATGTCCTTTTCGATAGTGTGCATAAAATCTCCCTTTTACTGATGTCACTCGTTTTCTGATTTTGCCTTTTTTATGGAAATAATATTGGTTTCTTTATTTCGATCGAGAAGTAAGGCTATACCGAGATTTACCTCATCGTATTCATACAGTATTTCCTTCAGATATTCTCTGCCGGCTTCTTCTAAGTGATAATACTTTCTGGTTCTTTTTTTGCCGACGAGCTTTGTATATGTCGTAATATATCCTGCTTCGACGAGCCTGTAAAGAATAAGATAAAGGGAGCCTTCCAGCATAGTAAATCTGCCTTCGCTGATTTCTTCCATGGCTGATGTCATCTGATAACCGTACATATCTTCTTTGCTTAAAAGATAAAGTGCCACAAGCTCGGCACAACCCCTTTTGAAATTTTCTGTGTTCTGACTCATAATTACCACTCCAAAATCAATTTGCATATATAATAACAGGAAAGATATTAGTTGTAAATACTTTTTATATAAATATATTGTTGACAAAGTGGTTTTACTGTGATAATATATTTGCAATAAATATATTCTGACGATATATAATGAGCTTATTTGTTGAAGTTAAGTAAAGCAGGTGATGCTGACGGAGTAGAGAAAAACAGAACAAAGCAAAAAGTATTTTTAAAATTACAAAAAAGGAGTAACGATTATGTTGAAAAGAAAATGTAAGAAGTTTTTATTTGTATTTATGATAATCATGATAGTTGCAAGTTCATTTACAACTCTTGCTTATGCTGCGGTAAGCGTTATTTCTAAAGTATCAACAGAGAAAATAGCTGATTTACCTGTATATAAGGCGGATGGAAGTGACGTTACATATACATCTGTTGGTGGAATTGCTACAGGAAAGAGTAAGCATAGTATGTTCGTGTTAAAAGGAAACTCTAACACACAACAGTACGCTTTATTTTATTATTTTCCTGACATGGATAATCCGAATAAGTATGGTGTTTACAGACTGAAACATGCAGGTCACGGTAATGCAATGACAGTTGACAGAAATAATATTTTTGTTGCGGGTTGGGTAACAAATAAAAGCAGTATAGAGGATTTGGGAAATCAGGAAAATAATACATATAATAACTGGATTCTTATGATCCCGAGATCAACCATTTCCTCAATGGGATTGACAAAGACAGGAAAAAAAATACCTAAAGATAAGAAGTCTACAGAAGAAGTGGAAGGATTTTCTGTTCTGTACCCGAAAGTAAAAAAAACAAATTCAGACGGAACGGTTACATACGAACGCTATACAAAGCGCATTGCCAGTATTACCAAATTTAATGAAGACGGTGTTTTTTTGATTGGAACGTCGTCTCCTATTGAAGGAGATTATCTTGCGTATAGAAAAGCTAAACTTGAAAAATCTGACGGGGAAACATTATTTGTTGTTTCTGAAGATCCGAACGATATTTACGTTGTAAAAAATACTGTAAAAAATAAAGATGCTATTGGACAGGATATTTGTTATTCTCCCAATAGCGGACTGTTTGTTCCTCGTTGGTATGGCGGTGGCGGAGAAGAAAATGAAAGCTATAATCCGTTAAAAAATGTTATTCTTTGGGTAGACATAGACGGAACATATTCAACAGTAACAAAAGGTAGCGTTAATTATAAGGTTTATACTCCAATAAAAATTGACCTTAACAAATCAAAAGAAAGTGATAAGTATTCACAGTTTGAAATTGAATCTATAGCTTTTCAGGCAGATGATACGATGATATTTTCATGTAATGCAGTAACAGCTGACGGAAAGCAGGCGGATGCTGTTTTCAAACTTCATTGTAATGATAGTTTAATATCAGATAAAAAATTCACAAGAGAGAATTTTCAAATATTTAAACAGTAAAGACACATTTAATATTCTTGAATTAAATTAATATTAGTGTATAAAATCGAAACACATAATTTCTTAAGTTTTCCTTAAGAAGCTCGGATATTGTTGATTTTAAATAATCATTATGTTATGGTGAAACCACAGAGAGAAACCTCTCTGAAATATTACTGAAAGGTGTGATTACAATGAAAAAGAAAATACTGTACGTTTTATATTTAATGATAGCTCTTTCTTTCTGTGCTTTAACGGCAGAAGCCAAAGCAGAGTACAGACCTTACAGAGAGGAAGAGTATACGATAGTCGATAATGTGGTTTACGAGCTTGATTATGATAAAAAAGCTAAAGAAAAATTCTACAAGGTTATTGAATTTTTTGCTACAAACGAATCGGCGGAATCTGCCGTAAAGGTCAGCATAAAGAGTGAAATCGACGGAATTCCCGTAAGGGAAATCAGAGGAATCACAGGTGACATAGAATTCGTTCAGGCTTACTGTGAAGAGGAATCTTATCCTAATGTTAAAAGTATAAGTATACCCGATAGTGTGGTTAAAATCGGCAGAGCGGCCTTTGCTTCGCTGGATGGAGTGGAAAAGCTCTCAATTCCCGATTCGGTTACTTCTATTTCTGATTATGCCTGCAGCGGTATGGAAAGTCTGAAAACCGTTAAGCTTTCATCAAACATTATCCGCATCTCCCGAAATCTTTTCAGTCAGTGTACTAAGCTTACTTACGTAAAGAATATGGGTAAGATAACGGTTATCTCTGAAGACGCTTTCAACGGTTGTACTTCTCTTAAAAGCTTTAAAATTCCTTCTACTGTTAAAGAGATAGGCGGAGGTGCCTTTTACGGCTCGGGTCTTACTTCTGTAACTATTCCTGCGAGCGTTACGGATTTGGGATATAATGAGGATGAGGGACCTATTTTCAAAAACTGTAAAAAGCTCACTAAGGTTGTCTTTGCTGACAGAAAAGCCGAACTGCTTACCATAATGTATAACACCTTCGAAAACTGTACATCTCTTAAAAAGGTTTATTTACCTAAATCCGTGAAAAAGATAAGGATTATGCACTGCGCTTTTAAAAATTGTAAGAAGCTTACGAAGGTTTATAACACGGATAATGTAACCTTGATAGAGGATGAAGCCTTCCGTAGCTGTAAGGCTCTCACAGCTTTTACCGTTTCACCGAAGGTTACTAAGATAGGCGAAAAGGCCTTTTACGGATGCAGTAAGCTTAAAAAGGTGACCGTGAACAGTAAAAAAACAGCACCCGAAATCGGTAAAAAAGCCTTCGGTAAAACAGCTGAAAGCATTAAGTTCACGGCTAAAAATAAAGCTGCCGCAAAAAGCTGGAAATCCGCACTTAAAAAGTCAGGTCTTAAAAAAATGACTGTAGGTTATGTGAAATACATCGAGGTGTAAAAGTATAATAATCCGCATCGAGGGGACGGGTACTCTGTACTTAGGGCGCAGAGGTAACCTGTCCTCTTGTCTTTTGTAATTTTATTGTATATTTTGTATGTTTTTGGTTGAAATTATCAAGTAATAGTGGTATACTATGTAAAAATAAGCAGTTTAAAGGAGAAAAACGAAATGAAAAACAGAACTGTTTTAAAACGGACTACAGCACTTTTACTTTCCGTGATTATGCTCTTCGGTCTGACTGCCTGCGGCGGTAAGGAAGAAGAAACCACAGCTCCCGAGACCACTACTACACAGGTCACTACCACAGAACCCGTCGTAGATACGAGAAAGATAAATAAACTTACAGGTCTCTCTACTCTCAGCGAAAAGGCCTATGGCAAACGCCCTGTAGCTATTATGATAAATAATGTCCGTGCCGCGCTTCCTCAGTACGGTGTAAGCAAGGCTGACCTTATGTTTGAGGTTATCGTAGAGGGCGGTATAACACGAATGATGGCTGTCTATGGCGACTATACTAAGGTGCCTAATGTCTGCTCCGTAAGATCCTGCCGTTACTATTTCCCGATTCTTGCCTACGGTCTGGATGCCGTTTACATCTGCTTCGGAAGTAATAAGACCTTCGGTACACCTACTCTTAAGAGACTCGGTATAGATTATTTCGACGGTGCGGCTAATTACATCACCGACCTTTTCGGAAGAGATGCTGAACGACTTAAGAAGTACAGCAGTGAGCATACTGCTTATGTAAAGGGCGAAAACATTCCGAAGGTTTTCGAAAGCAAAAAAATCAGAACAGATTATAATGAGGGCAAGGATGTTACTATCTTTAACTTCCGTGAGGAGGGTAAGGCTGTAGCAGCTGGAGACACGAGCTGTGATAAGGTGAAGCTCAGCTTCTCACCTTCTTATTACAGCACCTTCACCTATGATGCAGAAAAGAAGGTATATCTTAAGCAGCATAACGGTTCTGTTCACAGGGACAGCGTAAGCGGTGAACAGCTTAACTATACTAACGTTTTCGTACTCGAAACCAAGGTAACACCCCATACGGATAATTATCTTATGAAGGTCGAGCTTAAAGGCGGAAACGGCTACTATATCTCTATGGGCAAGAGTCAGAAAATCACCTGGACAAAGCCTACAGAGGGAGATACCATTCAGGTATTCGACAGCACAGGCGCACCCTTACAGGTTAATCCTGGTCAGAGCTACATCGGTATCATCGCTCCCGACTCAACCAAAATAACCGCTGCACCTGCAGAAACCACTGCGGCTGCTAATTAAAAATATTAATATGTATAAGACGGGCAGAAAAAACTGTCTGTCTTTTTTCGTATTATTCTGTCTCTTCAGCTAAAACTATCAGTTGAAAGGCAGGAGATAAAATGAAAATACTTTTTTATGATACTAAGCCCTATGACAGAGAATCCTTCGAAAAGATACTTCACAAATACAAGGGGATTACTGTTGATTTTCTTAAGACAGATATTTCCGGCTACACGGTAAACCTGAGCAGAGGCTACGATGCGGTCTGCGTTTTCGTCGCTTCACAGGTAAACAGAGGTATTATTGAAAAGCTTTCGGAAAATGGGGTTAAGCTTATTCTTTTGCGCTGTGCAGGCTATAATAATGTAGATCTTGCCTGTGCGAAGGAAAAGGGGATAACCGTAATGCATGTGCCCGCATATTCGCCCGAAGCAGTGGCAGAACACGCTCTGGCTCTCGCCTTTGCCGTGAACAGGCATATCCATAAGGCTTATATAAAGGTGAGAGAGAATAATTTCAGTCTGGTAGGGCTTACGGGTATGAATTTCCGCGGCAAGACAGCCGGTATTATCGGTGCAGGAAAGATAGGCTCGGCTATGGCTGAAATCTGTCACGGCATCGGTATGAAGGTTATCTGCCATGATGATATGAGGAAGGAAGATCTTCCCTTTGCACGGTATGTGAGTATGGAGGAGCTTTTTAAAGAGAGCGACCTTATTTCTCTTCATTGTCCGCTGACACAGGAAACCTATCACATAATAGATCTTCCTGCTATAGAAAAAATGAAAGACGGAGTTATTCTCGTAAATACCTCGAGAGGCGCTCTTATCAGCACCGAAGATCTCATAAAGGGAATTCGTATGCATAAGTTTTCGGGCGTGGGACTGGATGTTTACGAGGAAGAGGAGGATAATGTTTTCGAAAACAGAGAGGATGATATTCTCGAAAACAGCGTCACGGCGAGACTTTTATCCTTTCCGAATGTTATAGTGACCTCACATCAGGGCTTTCTAACATCGGAAGCGCTTGAAGCTATCAGTATTACTACGCTCGAAAATGCGAAAAGCTTCGCTGAGGGCAGAATAATCGAACAGAATGTAGTATAAAAAAACGGACTGTCAGTGCAACAGTCCATTTTTTTGTATTTTTTGATCTTATCTTGTGTTTTCCTGATTTCTGTAAACCACGAATTTACAGAAGAGATACTCGAGAATCATATTCGAGAGCATGGTAACAGCGAGGACTACATATTCATTGATACCGTTTCCCGTAGCAGTGTTTCCGAGCCAGGTGGAAACAGGGGTAAAGATGAGATAGAAGCCGAAAACCTTCGCCATGGCAACGGGAATATTTGCTGCTGATTTGAAGGTGAAACGGCGGTTAAAGGTGAAGTTCCATAAAACAGAAAGAGTGAGAGCGATGAGATAGCACACACCGTATTCTGCGCTGAGGAGAGACATGATTTTTTCATTCTCAATGTGGATGTTCGGAAGAATAAGCTCATTCATAAGAGTAAAGGAGCCTATCTGTATTATTCCGGCGGAGGCTGAGAAAAGGGCGAATTTCACCGCCTGGAGTGCGTCACTTTTTTTCATATGCTTATCTCCTTTCAGATGCCGTTTTCGTCGAAGTCACAGACGGCCTGAAGAACGATGTTAAGAACCTTGTCGAGAACCTCGGGAACAAGAATATCGGCCTTATCCAGACGGGTGTGATAGTACTGTGCAGGTGCGGGATCCATAGCGACCAGAGATGCAGCCTTTATGCCTGCCTGTGATGCGGCAGCGGCATCTGTAGAGCCGAGAGGGATGGCGCCGACGGGAATATCCTCACCCTGTTTAAGAGCGGCGTTCTTAAGAAGAGCACAGACATCCTTATCGTTTTTGACCATTCCGGTCATATCTTTTTCGTAAATCATCATAAAGTCGCCGTCACGGATATTATCAAGACCGATGAAAACAGTCTCTACTCCGTCATTCTTAAGCTCGGGATGAGACTCGAAATAAGCCTTGGCACCGCGAAGACCGCATTCTTCACCGCCTGTAAGAATAGCAATAACCTCTGTGTTTTCGAAACGGATGTCGTTATCGCTGAGATACTTCATAACCGCTGAGGATACATAGCAGCCTGTAAGGTCATCGTTTGCGCCGTCTACATAATTGTTATGGTCTACGAATTTGAAAAGACCTGCGTAAGCGGGAAGGAAGGCGAGCTGACCGAGAGCCATTTTCTTTACATCCTTACCGGCTAAAAGAGCGGCTGTGGTAGCGGCAGTGTAACCGAGACCTGCCACGGCATAGCCCGCTACGGCCAGAACGCCGTGTGAACCGAATTTGTATGTATAAGTCCATTCAGGTGCAGAGTCGCTGTGACCTGAAATGATGATTCTTCTTTTTGTTTCGCCCTTGGCTTTTCTTACAGCGATAACATTACCCGATGTTTCTTCCTTGAAAAGGGGATCGTACATTTTTTTGTAAAGAAGGAACTCGCCTACGATACCTGCTAAAGCACCGCCCATAAGAGCTGCGGAGCCGAGTGCCTTTTTCTTCGAGATTTTTCCTAATGCTGATGCGAGGTTGATGGCTGTCGAGCCCATAAGGCAGGCACCTGCATGGGGAACGAAGGACATAAAGGCTTTGGGATTAACCTTGAAGGTTTCTCTTGTTACGCTGTCGCAGAAGCCTTCCAGCTCCTTCATCATCTGAAGCTGAGCATTTTTCTCGCTTTCGCTTCCGCAGGGACGGGGACCGTAGGTGTTACAGATATTTGTGATGCCTTCTGTAATAAACTCGGTACATTCAGCGGTAGTGGTTTTAAAACTTTCGGGTGAATAAATCATATTTGCTCCTCCTTAAGAGTAATAATTCTCTACCTTTTAAATATATCACATCGGCACTTTTAAGTCAATAAAAACAGGCGAAAAGATACCCTCTGTATTCACGGAGAAAGCCGAGGGTAAATAAATATTTATCTGCTCTTTTTTAACTGTGTTATCTTTTGTTAAAAATAAAACTCCCCGTTTCACTTTAGGGTGATAAAACGGGGAGTACATATATATGAGCATTATACGCAAGAGGTTAATTCGCTGACGGTTTCTTTGGCATCACCGAGCATCATTATGGTGCTTTCGCTTTCATAGAGAGGATTGGGAACGCCTGCATAACCGGGCTTGGTGTCGAAGTTACAGATGATTACATTTTTAGCATCTGCTACATTGAGAACGGGCATACCGTAGATAGGTGTACCCTCGGCTGTGTTTGCGGCGGGATTTATAACGTCATTGGCACCGACGAT
>JAZUOC010000072.1:0-24847 GCA_045604465.1 Acutalibacteraceae bacterium | reverse complement strand
AAGACCTTTACCGCAGACAATCTTACCGTTTTCATAGTAGTAACCGTCTACGACACCGTTTACTGCTTCATCCTTATCGTAAACAGGATTCTGAAGTACACCGTTTTCATCAAAGTAGTAGCTCTGAGCAGAAACGCCTGTCTCGTTTGCATTCGAAATCCAGTATTCTCTGCCTCTGACAACATCGCCTGCTGATCTTACATAATAGTACTTTCCTTCAATCTCTATAAGACCTAAGGCCATCTGCTTGACACCGTTTACATAATAGTACAGTGTTCCGTTTTCTTCCACGAAGCCGTTTTTGATGATCATCTTACCGGTTTCATCGAAGTCATAGTACTGACTCTTAAGCTCGCCGCTGTCATTCTTTGATGCCCAGTATTTACCTGTTGCGAGCTTACCGTTAGAACGAACGTAAATCCAGTCATTTTCATAAACTGTACCGTTATCTGCAGTACCTGTGTATTTAATAAGTCCCTTATATGCACGAACACCGTTTTCATAGAAATAATATCCGTCATTTTCGAAGCAAACGCCATCCATATCGGTTGTCTTGATTCCGAGCATATAACTGTCAGCATCGAATTCATAATAACCGGGAACAACCTTATAGTTATTCTTGCCAACCCAATACTTAGCGCCGGTTACTACTTCGCCGTTTGAACGTACATAGATGTACTTGGTTTCACCGTCAACCTCGACAGCTGTGAGACCGTTACCCATCATAAGCTTCGAATTCTCATAGTACTTGCCGCCGATGATGCCGTCAGCACCGCTGAACTTACCGTCAGCAAAGTTATAGATTTCATTCTTATTATAGCCTCTGAAGCCGTTGATTCTGATGAGATAGGTGTCGCCGTTTGCGGGAGTGTTACCGCCTACGTTTACATCACCGATGAAATAGTAAAGTACACCGTCCACCTCTGCAAAGCCGGGGTTCCAAGGCATAAATCCGTTTTTGATGTAGCGGTCTGCATTTTCATACTCTGTGATACCTGTGAATGTGCTGAGGAACTTACCGTCTTCACCGAAGAGGAAGAGACCTGTTTCAGCATCAATGAATTCAATTCCCTTTAAAGCGGAGTAGTCAATAGTTTCCTTATCAGCTTCATATTTCACGCCGTTAATCTCTTCTGTAGGATAGGGTACACGGGTGATGCCTTCTGCACGGGTATTATCTTCGAAGAAGAAGTACCAGCTATCGTTAAGCTCATTCCAACCGTAAAGTGCATCACCACAGGTACACATACCAGTAAGCTCTGAATAAGTGTGCTTGCCTGTTGCGGGAACAACAACGGTATCGTGGCTGAGTTCTTCGCCGCATACTGTACAGTAAACTACGTTACAGTATGAACCATCTTCTGTACATGTTGCTTCTACTACGTCTTCAACAACTACTTCGCCTTCTTTATGGCCAAGCATCGGGATTTCGTCGCCGCCTTCTGTCTTGCCGCATCCGTTTGCACAAGTGTAAACTGCTTCCTTACCGGGAACCTCACATTCGGGTTCAACCTTTTCTGCAGTGAGCTGCATATCGTGTTTGAGTGCTGCTACTTCGTCTGTCACATAACTGTCACCGCAAACTAAGCAGGTGTAAGTTGTGTAACCCTTATCTTCACATGTGGGATCTGTTACAACACCGTTATAGCTGTGCTTTGCAAGTTCACCGTAAGACTGGCCGCATTCTGTACATTCAGCCTGTACTTTACAGGTAGCCGCACCGCCTGAGCATTCACTTAATACTCTGCCGCAACCGTAATCACATTCATGGTTACCGTCATTAGCTTTATCGTAGCAACTGTACATCAGATAGTTACATCCGTCACAGTAATGCTTACCGTCAACTGCTTCCTTATCAGTATCAGCATGTGCCTCTGCTGTGAATACAGCATAATAAGTAACATCGCCTGTCACTGCAGGAAGCTCTATAGCTGAACCGCCGTTTGTAGCTGACCAACCAGCGAAGGTGTAATGACCGCTGTTATCTGCTGCCTTAGAAGGATCATCAATACCGGGATAGGAAGGAACTGTACCTTCTTCAAATTCAGTAGTACCGAGAGATTCTGTGCCGTTCATCCATGTAACGTTATATGACTCAACAGCAGGACATTCTGCGTGATCGTCACCTGAGTACCACAGATCATGTCTTGCACAGTAGTTAAAGATTGTACCGGGTTCTGTATAAGGTGTAGAACCGTCATCGTTAATATTAGGACCTGTGGTCACATAAGATCCGTCACCGTTCATAAGCGAAGCAGAGTTCATAGGAATACCTAATGATGTACCGCCGTTTGCCTGGAAGGTAAGTATATCATAACCGGAACCGCTCTGCATTACGATGGTACCTGTCTTTTCGGAAGACTTAATTACACCGCCTCCCATGGTGCTGTAAAGATTACCGTCTGCAACAATCATACCGTTGACATCAAGAACTGCATCCTTCAAATCTTCTACAGTACGGTCATAGGTTCTGCCGGGTGCATAGGGAAGTGCACGGAAGCCTGTGTTTGAACCGAAAGCATACTGGGGATTTTCAACTATATCTTCAAAAGTTACCAGATCTATGCCATAACACCATTCATCATAGTCATATACAATAAGATGATAACCGCCGGTGTTAAATTCATTTTTCTCTTCCCAAAGCAGTTCTTTTTCGCTGGCACCTACAACTAATATCGCCTCCTGACCGACAGTCATTTCGACACCGGGGAGCAGAGCCATACTCTGTCCGATAGTTGTTGTACCGGAGCTTAAATTAATTGAAATATTATTTGTAATAGGAAGAATAAAGGTCGATGAATCAATAGGAGCACCAACATCAACAGCTATACCGCTCATAGTAATATCACCAAAAATATCTACCTGAAGACGGTCTCTGTTTTCGATGTAATCCTTAACGATGTATCCGCTTTCTACAACGAACATACCGCCTTCACCGATAAATGTTGCCGCACCGCCGGCTCTCATTGAGCTTGCATAGGCCGATGTGTACAGAGTTTCTTTTGCACCAGCCTCAAAGACAGTGGGCACCTCGATATTCTGAACATAATACTGATTTATAGGGAATACTAAACCGTCAGTCATAGCAAGCTGCATAGAATAACTACCGCCACGGAAATCGGTAAACTGGAAGTTTTCGTAAATACCTGCACCGGACTTCGCAGTGATTGTACCTGCGCCCTGGATATAACCCCATGCATAAAGGTTCGCACCATCATTTAAGGTTACCTTGGAGCCTTCAAGCATATTAACCCAGCCTACGGGACCTGAAGGAGCACCGCAGTAGGGCTTACCGCCGTTTGATGCTGCATGCTTACCGCTGACGGAGATGGCACCGTTTACTGTAATATCTGCATCGGAAGCGAGAGTAAGGGTTCTGTAAGCTGTAGGCTGAACCCAATCAACATTAACCCATTTTTGAGTCTCTTTAACATAATAACTGGTACATTCAGGCTCTTCAGTGTATAAAGTGTTGGCATCATCGAAAGGTATAAGTAAGGTTACGCCTGCAGGAATGGTATGACTGCCGCTGAGAGTACCGTTATTAAGAAGAACGACTGTCTTAATCGGTGAAGTACTGGCAAAATTACCTGCCTCTGTTAAACTGATAAAGCTTGTATTTCCGACACCGAAAAGTGCTATAGTTTCTGAAACGAAAACAGGATAAACTACTGCATCATCCGTTAAGGTAATGTCAGAAGAAGCACTGTAAGAAAGATATTTACCGGTTGTTTCATTATACCAACCGAAGAAATTGTAGCCTGCAGCAGACTCTGCACTGACAGCAAAGCTTTCAGTTGATTTTTTTACTTTTGTAGTTTCAGCATTAACTGCATCACCGTCAACTGAGTAAGAACCGTTGTCTGCTGACTTAAAGGTTACACTTACATCCTTCTCAACAGAAAGTGCGATATCAGTAATTGTCAAAGTCGCTAACTTCTTCGTAGTTATAGCACCTTTTTCTGAGCTGAAAACAATAACTACAGACTCCCCTGAAGCCAAAGCTTTAGTAAAACTACCTGAACCTGTATCACATTCTGTATTGTCAATCGTAAGACTATTTACTCCGGAGCCCGTATATAAGAAAGACAATGCAGCTGCATCACTTCCGGTATTTTTAAGTGTCACTTCGGTCTGACCTGCAGCGGTATTAGCTGCGTTCATACCTGACTTACTCTGTGCAGTCGCTGTAATGGAAGTTCCGTCCAATATACAGGTAGATGCATTACCTGCAAGCTTATCATAAGTAACTGCAAGATCGCTGATTGAAAGTTCACCTGACGGCTCAAGAGCAGAAACACTAACAGCCGGAATCATAGTAAACAGCATCAGCATCGTGAGAAAGCATGCTAAAATACGCTTGTTCAATGTTGATTTCATAGATTGTTTTTCCTTTCTGATATATATTTTTTTTTTACATCCCGGCTCACAAGAAGTGAGCCGGATTATGTTTTACCGATTTATCAGGCAGGATAGTATCTGCCGTTTGTACCGAAATCGTAATTCTTTGCGGGTAAGAGACCGTTAGTGTGTGTAGGCCAGTAAACGCCTGTAGCAAGATAACCTGTAGAAGAACGAACATAGATGTAGTAATCCTTTCCTTCTTCATCGGTAAGCTTTACAAGTCCTGCGGCATAATCTACCACGCCGTTTTTATAGTAACGGTACTGTCCGTTTTCATAATAGATACCGTTCTTGACCTCAGGCTCTTCCGGAGTGGGTTCGTCAGGATTTACGACAGGAGGATAATATCTTCCGTCAGTACCGAAATCGTAAGCACCGGGAGCAAGTAAGCCGTTAGTATATGTAGGCCAATAAACACCTGTGGCAAGATAACCTGTAGAGGAGCTGACATAGATATAGAACTCTCTGCCTGTCTCATCGAGGAGCTTAACCACGCCTGCGCTCCAGTCTACCTTACCATCCTTATAGTAGCGGTATTTTCCGTTTTCGCGGTAAATGCCGTTCTTTAATTCAGGTGTTTCGGGCTGCTCGGGTTCGTCAGGCTGTTCGGGCTCTTCAGTGTCATCGGGAGGATAATACTTTCCGTCAGTGCCGAAATCATATGCTCCGAGAGGAAGTAAATCATTAGTATATGTTGGCCAATAAAGTCCTGTTGCGAGCTGACCGTTTGAACGGACATAAATATAATATGTCTCGCCTTCGTCGTCAGTGAACTTCTTCAGACCTGCACCGGCCTTAAGCACGCCATTTTCGTAATAGAAATACTTTCCGTCTCTCTCAATGATACCGTTAAGAAGCTCAGGAGTATCTGAATCATCGGGATCTTCAGGAGTGTCAGTAGGAGGATTAACCATTCTTCCTAATTCATCGAACTGATAAAAGCCTTCTGTAACATAACCGTTTGATTTTGTTACCCAATAGAGTCTGTTTTTAACCATCTTAGCTGTAGAAGCAAAGTAATAGTAGTATCCCTCGAAATAAATGAGACCCGGATGAATATTCCTACGACCGTTTTCGAGGAAATAAGTATCGTCACCTACAGTCCAGAAGCCTGTGTAGTCTTTCTGGAATACGCCATTTTCATCGAAGAGATGATATTCATATTCAAGATCCTGACCGACAATATGTACATAACCGGTTGTTACATAATATTTATATCTCGCTGTATGATAAAGGTTTCCGTCAACCTCGAACCATTTACCCTGTACCCATGCAGGTCCCCATCTGTAACGGGTGCCGTTTGAATCAGTTACAAGATCACCGCGAACAAGAATGTGATTTTCAAAAGTGAAATTATATCCGCCGATTTTCTGCTTACCGTCAACAGCCTTACCTGTTTTTGTATCAAAGTAATAATCAAGCTGCTTTCCGTTTTCGCCGTTTACAGAAACCCAACCGGTATTCATTTCACCTGCTATGGCATAATACAGGCCACCGTTATATTCGATTACACCTGTGCAAGCACCGAGGCAGACACCGTTTTCATCAAACTCATAGAAGAGCTTCTGAGCTGCATCGTTCTTCGAGGGAATATACTGAGTACCTGTAACAGCCTTATGGTCAACAAAGTAATAATCCTTACCGTCAATTTTGTACCAACCCTGGCGGATTGTCTTGTTAAGAATGAAGCTGTCTTCAAACTCTGCATAATTATCTGCAAAGTGTGCACCCTTTTCCTCGCCGCCTTCCCAGCCGGTTTCGGCAGAAGCATAAGGATAAAGACCGTACTTCTTCTGATTTTCAGTCTTACATGCGAAAGAGTAAAGTGAGGATGCTCTGAGATAAATGTCGAAGCTTACAGTACCTGTGTTTATAACGATAAGCTCTTCATCGGTCCATGTAGCATCTGCAGCAGGCTTAGCCTTCATTCCCGTAAGAATACAGATAGGATTAGCGGTATCGGAAGGAATGGACTCGGTTCTGTCGATCCAGTTACAGATTAAAGTAACCTTGTTATTCTCGTCTACTGTTGCGCTCTTAAGCTCAAAGTAATCGTTAATAATCTTGAGCTCGGAAACATCAACTTCGACATCCTTATCAAACTGAGCAGTAATTCTTACCTCTGTAAGAATACTTACACGCTCAGCAAGCATAAGAAGATAATTGAAAGCCGAAGCAGTGAGCTCGGAATTATCGGAACCGGGAAGCATAAATACGATATCCTGAAGCTGCTCGGGAATCTCAATTGCAGTCATATCAAGAGCGAAGGTGTATCCTAACTCGATATCCTTATCGGGATCAACGACAGAATAGTTCATTCCGTCAGTTGTTGTTGCATTGATAACCTCTCTGTTCCATGCAAGAGTGCGGTTACCTGCAGTAGCAGTATCAAAATCAAATACAGCCTCATCAGCTCTGTATAATGTCAGATTCTCCCAGATCAAGGGTGCTTCATCTGTATTGAGCTGAGCGGCAAGAATCATCTTTCTTGTTCCAACACTCTCTTTTACGGTGTAGAAGAAGCCATCGATTTCACAGACATCCTCTTCATACATATTTTCGAAAGCGGTATCAAACATACCGTATATGATATCGTCTAAATTGAAAGCTACAGGGTTGCCGTTATACAGAACATTGAGCTTTAACTCTGTCTTCTGATCATAAATAGCAACAAGATTCTTTTCTGTAAATTCGAGTGAATCGGGAACTACGACATTGATTTTTTTACTGCCTACGGAAACACCGTCAAGCATAAGTGAAACCTCGGCTTCACCGACACCTGCCGCAGTAAATACACCCTCCTGAGTCACGGTACCGATGCTTTCATCTGAGACGGCCCATTCTGCACCCTCGGGAATTGCAGCTGAAGAACCGATGTTGTTTACACCGACAGCATTAAGTGTAAGAGATGTACCTACTGTCAGATAGTCATAATCCGACTCAATAATGGCACGGTCAAATTCATCAGAAGGCTTAGCTGTCGAAACAGCTACGAGAGATGCGGCAACGCTTCTTGCATAACCGTCAGAGGGACGGTTGACAACAGCGATATCATTACTGCCTTCAGGCTTTGACATATATGTAGTGGATCCGCCACCGTCAAGGTTTACAGCATGAACACAGCCTGCCTCATACATAATCTGTGCTATTTCTTCCATTGAACCGCCGCATGAGAAGGGCTCCTGTCTGCCATCGAGAACCATCATTACTACAGAACCGTCAGCCTTGATACCGATAGCAGTTCGGCTGGCACGTGAGGTGTAATAATTACTGTTTTTATTAATAGCAATTTCACCATTCTTAATAAGAGTAGCACCGAAGGCACCGATTCCTTCCTGAATCTGAGACTTATAGGTCTGATATTCAGCCTGAGTACCGATCATAGCAGTGCCGTCTTTAAGGATAGCAAAGAATCCGTCACCGTCAACAGGATGCCACTCGACACCTTCCATAACGAGAAGTCCGCCGGGCTTACCTGTTGTAGTATTAAAGCCGTCGCCGTTGATAGCTACAACAGGGCGGAAATTTTCTATGTGGGAGTGATTTTTAACCATTGCGGCAACCTGGTCCTGAACTCTCTGCATAGCCCAACCCTTTGAAGGGTCATTGTCATTGTAGTTTGCCATAATGGTAAGGTCGTCACGGTTTACATCAACGGTAGCAACATAATATACCATCTGCTTACCGTCAGCTGACATAGCATAGTTTATCTTCTGAGTAACACCGGGAGCAAGGATCGATTCAGTAGAAGAGAAAACTGAATAGTAGCCGTTATCGGGAGTCTCGTCCTCTTCCTCATCCTCTTCTCCGCTACCGCCCTCAAGACGTCCGTCAGCATTCAAGAAGAGATAGTCAGCCAAAGCGTAGCAAACAGCCTTTCTGAGATCATTCTCATCGGAAATTCCACGGTCAGCCTCGAGCACCTGAACACCTACATTGAGGCGGTATGCATCATGGATAGAATCACGGACTTCCTTATTGGTTATCTTGCCCGGGAAACGGTTATTAAGGAAATAGGCAGCACGGTCAGAATCATCGAGCTCTGCAGTGAAATACTCTTCGAAAAGCTCACTGAATTTTCCGTTACCTCTTATGTACTCATTAACGAGATAATAAGCATCCATATCACCGTAAAAATCGTCCCAGCCAAATGCATCTTTTGCATCGACACCGAAGCAGTTTTCACGAATGTAGGCAGCCTTTTCATCGACTGTTGTACCCATTACGGTTGTCTCTCTGGCACAAAAATACAGCAGATCACAAAGGTCACCTGCCCAACCGGAAAGGTCAGGGGTTTTGGTGTTGGATTTGTTTATATAGGAAATGTTAAGGGTTCCGAACATATGTCCGAAGTCTACCTGATTTCCGTTAGGGATTATGAAATCATCGACGATGATATCGCGGAGATTCATTACAGTCGTACCGTTCAGTGCATCCTGAGCTTCGACGTAAGCTGTAAATTCAGTAATCTCCTGACCTGCAAGAGTAGCCCAGTTTCCGTCAAGATAACGGTCAACACCGGTTCTTACGAAGTTAAGAATAAGCTCTCCTTCGCTCTTTGCGGAATTTTCAGCATAAAAATCTGCTGCATAGATTTCCAGCTGTTTAAGCTCTTTAAGGAAATCTGCGTAATTTGTTACACTGCCGGCAGCAGATGCTGACATCGGAAGCATACCGAGAAGCATTATTGCAGCCATAATTAATGATAAAGCTTTATTAAGACGTTTTTTTACCATTAAAATCTCTCCTTTAACATATTATTTATATATAAACAAGAAAGGTATTCCTTGTATTTTTCTAAATTTCCGTAATTCTTCTGAACTGAACTGCTGAATCCGAATTATCAAAAGAAACAGCCGAAAGCTTATTTTTCATCTCAATAAGCTTCTGTCGGTCAGACATCACTTCATATAATGAAGAATTGAGTGCATCCTGTGAATTTTCGCAAACCCATCCGTAACCCGGCTTAATTATCATCTCATCAGTAGATGTGGTCTTCGTAGAAAACACCGGAAGCGACAGACAAAAAGCCTCATCTATTACCATAGGTGCCGCTTCATGGTAAGAAGTAATCAGCAGAATATCCGAATTCTTCATATATCTGTAAGGATTTTTCTGTTCACCGTAAAAATATACCCTGTCATCTGCACCGACATCACGGGCATACCTCTTCATCTTTTCAGATAAATGCCCGCCGCCAACTATATGCAGATTAACTCTGAGTTTTCTCTGAGAACAGAATGAGACAGCTTCTATAGCTCGCTCAATCCCCTTAACTTCGCTGAGCCGTGCGACCATTACAGCGTTTATAAATGAGCTGTCATACTCTACGGGGTTATCTTCAGACAATTCGATAATCTCATCATAGCGGTTAAAGTTTCTGACAGTTTCACACTTGCTATCAAGCTCAGGCAAAGCACGTACCAGAACTTCTCTGCACCCGTCGGAGCAAGCCGCAACAGCATCGAATTTACGCAACATACGGTTATTTGCAGTGTAGCAGCCTCCGCAGTTTACATGATCTCCGTGGATAAAAGCAATTTTCTTTTTTGCCTTAATACGACTTAAAACGTAATCCTGTACACCGCCGAAAAAGCCATTCTTCTGCCCGTTATGGAGAAAAGAAACGGCACAGTCATACTTCCCATCAATCATCGGCTCTGCCAAAAGCATCAGCCGCAAGGCAAAGGCTCTCCCGAACAGGCGGCAGAGAGCAGCAAAAAAGCCTCTGAAAATAAAATCAATGGGTTTGTTTCTGTATTCACCCTGACCTTTACCGAGATATCTGAACGGACCCTTACACTCTTTAATTTTTATGTTTTCCGGTAAACATCCGACATACTCTCCGCTTTTGCTGAATAAAAGCAGTGTTACATCATACTCATTTACCGTATCTATCGACCAAAGCAGATTATACAGACTTTTCTGTACTCCGCCGATCCTCATATTATTGTTTACTATAATTATTTTTTTCATTTATTTTCACTGTACGGAATCATTTTCTTTCCGGCACGAATGCCGCGATAAATCAACCGAAGCCGTTTAAACAGGTCGATTTCTGTTTCACGTTTAAAAAACACACCGAAGTATAAGGCCATAATATATGCCGAGCCGGGAAACAGCTTACTGAGAAGCACTCCCTTATCATAAAAGTATTTCTTATTATAGCCTGTAAACCAGGTCGAAATGTCCTTACAGCAGCTTCCTAAAACGTAGCTGTCTGAATAGACCTTTAGGCCGTTTTTAAAGCAAGATCTGAGAAAAAGGCTGTCCTCTCCTGCACTGAACTCACAGCCTCCGCCAAAGCATTGACTGAAGGTGATATTGTTATTTATAACCGACCTTCTTCTTACTGCAATAGTATATGTACCGAACCGCATCGAATTCCAAAGATGTAATCTGACAGCGTCATCATTTCTTCTCTCGGTAATTTCTCCGTTTTTCACGATGTCTGTGCTGAAAATAATCACGTCGGCATCCGGATTTTTCTCAAATGCTTCAACTACCTTTTCCGGCATATCGTCATTATATATCATATCATCGTCCGCAAGAAGAAGAATATCAGCATCCGAAGCCATTAATGCAATATTACGATTAAGACCTACACCCTGTGTATCGGTAGTTATCATTCTGACTTTTCCGAACTCTGTGTTTACTTCTGAAAACTCATTACGGCCTGCCTGATTAGCTATAACGGCATCACAGCGTATATTCATTTTTTCAATCAATGAAAAATCTTCTTGCTTTATAGTGGCAACTAAAACCTGTAATTTCATAGTAAGCACCTTTTAAATAACTGCGGAAAAGTTATCGTTATCCTTCATCGAGTCGAGAACATCATTAAATGTTTCCTGTACTGCATAAAAAGTGCTCTGCCAATCATCTGAAAGCTTTTTAGGAAACTCCTCAAATTCAACGGTAACCGGAATGTCCTGCTCAAGCTTAAGTGTACCGCAGAGAACACCTTCATTACTGTTAAAGTGAATTATAAAATTAAGCACCTTTTTTTCGTCAAGAACAGAGTAAAAACGAAGCTGTGAGCCCGACTCATCATTGTAAGCTTCGGCTTCGATTATATCAGAAAAGGCAAAAGGATAACGAAGTGTCAGAAAGGATGTATTTAAAACAATCCATTCACCGTCTTCTTTCAAGGACATAATACTAAGTCCGTTATTTTCACTTTGTACGTTTTGCGTATCGGCACTCACATCAGTAGCCTCGTATACGGAACTGCGTCCGAGACCGTAACCCGCTGCAACACCTGCTACAACCATAACAATTGCAAGCAGTGCCGTAACTGCGATTTTCAGTTTTTTCTTTTCCATAATAACACCTAATCTTAAAATAGAAACGGAAACCTGAATTAAAATAATCAGTAACTATTTTTTATCTGCACAGGTAACCGTGTATTTTCTTTTTCAATAAATTTTATTCCTACACATACATAAACGATCATAAGGAAAAATTCATCGAAAAACAGCAAATCCAAGGCTAACCAAGGACCGAATATACCTAATAACATTAAAAATATCTTTGCTAAGTCAGACCATAAAATCTTGGTTTCACCTAACAAAATACGCACACAGCATACAACCCATCCTACAAGAAAGGCACTTCCCACTAATCCGAACTGATAAATTGACTGCAGGATTGTATTATGAGTAGCCTTTTCAAATAATAGAGTGGATGTAAAGCCTTTTCCGAAAAGCAGTAAGTACGGATCCTCAATAAAGGCGTTAAGATATTTAATCCAAAGATCCACTCGGCCTGTAGTAAAATCAGACAAATTATTCGAAGAGCTGAAGCGCGAAAGCATCATACTGACAAGATCGGTAAATATCGTGGTAGACAGCAGGAATGCCGCTCCGACCAAGCCGGTCAGAATAATCATTAATTTCGCCGACAATCTTCCCCTTATGAACATAAACTCTACCAGCCAGACTAAAAACAGAGATATTGATATGAGCATAAAGGACTTCGAAACTGACATAAATCCGCAATAAACCAGAAGAATCGACAGAACGATAAGAACCGTTATTCTCTTACCTCTGATGTTATTGAGAAGAAGAACCAACGCACCGCTCAAGGCCGCCGTTATATGTGCAGAATAGAAGTTCGGATCTCCGTAATAACCCGAACGTCTGATTACACCTAAACTGACGTAGGTACCTATATATCTCGTGATAGTCGGAAAGACGGCCAGATACTTAGCCGTTATAGCCGAAATTATAATGCCCAGGGCAAAGAAAACAGTAAGCCAGTAAAAGTCATATTCTTCATCTAACTCTCTGGTTAAAAGCGGAATGAGAAGTATCGATGCAGAGAAAAGAATAAAGCTGTTATCCACGATAGAATAGCCGTAAAAGGTCTTTACCGCAAGGGCAATCGCAATCAGACAAAGACCCGGTACCCAATGGTATACACTGATATTACGGCTTCCCATAAACAGATAAATAACATATATACCCAAAAGCGCGATAGTAAAAAAGGATATGGTTCCCGGGCGAAGCTTTATTAGCGGGGCAAAGGGCATAAAGAACAGGATAACGGGTACTGCCATCCCCTTAATCGCTGACCACGCGACAAAAACAAGAAAAGCCACAAGACAAACTAAGAGCAAAGGAGTACTGTTCAGAACCTGTGCGGCTAAAAGAAGCATAACCTCCGCGATACAGGCACCGAGAAAAATTATCTTTGATCTTACAGTTATCATACCATTTGCATCCTTTTTTACAGTTAATCTTTCACTTTATAAAAACAATCTACTACTGTCTTTTCCACGGAAGCTACATCCGGATAAAATTCCATAAACTCTTCCCCTAAAACGCTTTCACCGTCAATATTAACTATTTCGGCAAGCTCATAAGAAGTAATAGTTTCAAGAACGGTTTCGAGCTTGTTTATCGAACAGTCTGAAACAATATAGTCAGTAACCTTAAGTGCTGCGCTCTGAATAAAGCTCTCATCCTCGTTTGCAAGCTTATATGACTTCTCATATAAAGCCTTAAGATACTGCTTCTGTCTCTTCATTCTGGTGTTGTTGGTGGAATCATCTAGACCGTATCTTGAACGCACATATTTAAGTGCCTGCTCTCCGTTCAGCTTGATTTTCTCACCCTTGACCATAGAAGCATCTACAGCCGTAAAATCATCGAGAATCTCGACAGTGACTCCGCCTACGAAATCGTTATACACCGGAACTGCTTCCATCGTAACAGACACATAGTGATCAATCTCCATTCCGAGCAGAAGTCCTGACACGGCATTTGCCGCATTACGGCAGCTTACTTCTCTGCCGTTTCCGTAAGTATGCGAAAGAGCAACCTGCTTTTTCACTGTTCCGATCTTTTCACCGGCAACACCGAGAACATCCATATCTACCATTGAATCACGGTTAATGTGGATAGGAGTACAGACCTTTTCGTCATGATCGATTACAAGAAGCATAAGAAAGTCGGCCTGTTTATCGTTATTATAGCCGCTGTCCTCGTTTGTAAACTTATCAAGTCCAAGAACAAGAATAGACTCAAGATTATTCTTGAGTTCATATTCTTTACCGTCATATATGAAGTCCTCATTAAGAACTTTTACATCATTCTCCCGATATTCACCATAGCCCTTCTCCCATTCCTTTATAAAAAGAAAGCCGGAAGTAAAAAGGAGAATGACCGCAAGAACAACAACCCCGATTCTCAGCGTTGTTGTTCTGTCTTTTTTCGTATTCTTATGTACGCTCATGATCTCTTCTTCTTAGGAACTGCAACACAAAGAACTACCATTGAGCAAGCTGCAACAAGTGCAAACCATACAAGTGCCATTGAAGTATCACCGGTGTTAGGTGCAACATACTTTTCTACAACAAAAGCAAAGCAACCGAGCTCTTCAGCAAAGATGGTAACTGTACCGTTTTTTGCATCATATGAAAGAATTTTAACTATTGTCCAGTTTTCACCGTCGAAGTGTAAAACACCGACTAAATTGTCAATTGTGTCTGCCTTAAGAGTAATCTTGAAGCCCTTATGACCGTCTTCTACGTGTTCTTCACAACCTTCATAATCTACATAGAAAAGGTCGCTTATTGAAAGATCGCTTACATCAACGCCTTTTTCATCAGCGATTTTCTTAAGGATTTCTGCGAGCTTTTCATCGTCCTTCTGACCGGAAATACGCTTGTAAGCTTCTTCGAGGATCTTCCACTCATCTTCGGAAAGTGAATATCTGTCTGAGTAAGGTGTGACCTTGAGCTCTGCGGAACAATCTTCGCTTTCACATTCAAAGCTCTCGATAGAAGGTGCACGATTGTTTGAGGGGCTTGAAACAAATGCTGCGGAAGCAGTGAGGCCCATCATAAGAACCATCACAAGTGTCATAAAAATAGCTGCGAATTTTTTCATAATAAATTCATCCTTTCAATTTAAATTAATTTATTTTGTAATATTAATTTATTGCCGTAGTTTATAAAGTCTGCTACAAAATCTTTTCCGTACTTCTTTTTTAAAGCAGACAGTGCTATCATCATATTCGGTGCTCTGTCATTAGTATTATGACAGTCGGTACCGATAAAATGAATCTGATTGTCGCGAATCATTTTCAAGGCTTTTCTTTTTGTAAGAAAGCCTGAGAAAAAGCTTGCGTTGCATTGGAAGAGAATTCCGTTATCAAGAAGCTTTTCCAGAGTCTCCTTCTTCTGAAAAGAAAGATATCTTTCTACATGCGCCAAAACAACAGTTACGTTACTTAATCCTGCGATATTGATAACTTCTTTTATGTCGTATTCACTCCATTTGCTGAAGGGCATTTCCAGAAGCAGTAATCTGCTGCCTTCAAGCCGGAGCTTCTTCAGGTCCTGCAATTGACTGATACCGCTGTAGAACCTCACTTCGGCTCCTAAACGAATTTCTGTACCGTCCGGCAGAGAGCTTTTCAGTTTTTCGTAAGCACGTCCGCGCCGTTCCAGAAAGCTGTCTACCGACTCATTGTTCGCATAAAAGTGCGGGGTTGCAGCAAAACTTTTAACGCCTTGTTTTTTCGCCAGAGCTATAATCGCCAAGCTTTCTTTAACACTCCGGCTGCCGTCATCAACTGCAGGAAGGATATGTGTATGAAAATCTATCATACATTAACACCTCCTGTTCTACAGAATCATCAATCGTGATTTACGTATGTTTTATAATATCTGTAATAACGCTTATATCTGTATTTGCTGTAATAACCCTTATCACTCTTGGTTTCATTCATTACGCATCCGAGAACATTTACATTAGAAAGTCTGAGCTGTCTGAAACAGGTTTCGAGCTCTCTCTTTTCAGTATACTCTTCTCTGATAACAACTATCATACCGTCAATGTACTTAGAAACGGCGAGGGCATCGGAAACAAGATTTACGGGAGGAAGGTCGATAACTATATAATCGAAATGCTCCGACAAATCAGCGAGGGTTTTCTCCATTCTTTTCGAGCCCAGAAGCTCAGAGGGATTCGGAGGAAGGGTTCCCGCAGGAATAATGTACCAATTGCGAAGGAAGGGAGATTTGTAATCTTCGATGTCAAAATCTTCGGAGTTTCTGAGAAGATCGGTAAGGCCCGGAGCATTCTTGATTCTCATCTTCTTAGCGACAGAAGGGATTCTGAGGTCACCGTCTATCAGCAGAACATTTTTGTTCGTTTCGGCGAGAACATAGGAAAGATTTACCGCTGTCGTACTTTTACCTTCGCCTCTCATGGAACTCGTAACACCGATGATGTTACATCCGTTATTCTCCGGAAGAGTAAAGGAAAGATTAGTTCTGAGGAGCTTATACTGCTCTGTAGCAGTAAACTCCAGATTTTTGTGAAGGGTTTTCTGATTATCCGTAATGGAGAAGAAGCTTTTTTTGTTTTTGTTGTTTTTCTTATTTTTCATTGCTTGCTCCTCCTTTACCTACAACACTGTTACCACTGTTAGTATTGGTGCTCTTTTTGTAATAGTAACCGTATTTTTTCGTGCCTCCGTCAAGAAGATCGGGAATCTTCGCAAGAATGGGATACTGATATGTTTTGATAACATATTCATCATCGTGAACCGTGTTATCCATAAGTGCCGTAATTATGAGAACCACCACAGAAAGTATGATGCCAAGGATAAAACCTACCGCGGTGTAAATCGTTATGCTGGGAGCTACCTTTTCGGTATTTGCCACAGCAGAGTCGACAACCTCCATCGAAGCACCCTCTACAATTTCTGCAACTCTCTGAGGAAGAACCTTTGCGATACCGTTTGCAATTTTTTCTGCCTCATAGGGATTAGTGCTGGTAACGGTAACCTGCATAACCTCAGTCTCGTTTACAGGCTCGGACTCTATCATTTCATAGAGATCTTCCCATGTATAATCAAGCTCCGTAATGTCAATAAGTCTGTTAAGTGTAGTACGGTTTTTAAGAAGCACCGTATAGGTTTTGGCGAGACTCTGTGCAGCGGTAAGCTCTGAGGAGCTGATACTGAAGCCGAGATCGCCTACATTGAAAGAGCTGTTATTTACATAAAGCATAATAGATGATGTGTAGGTCGGTGTAATCACAAACGCTGCTATAGAAAATCCGAGTGCACCGGTAAGAATACTTACAATTGCAACTAACCATATTTTTTTCCACACAACCTTAATTATATGTGCAAGGTCAACCACATAATAATCTTTTGGTTTTTTTTCTGCTGTGACGTTGTTATCCATTTATATACTCCTTTATCCTTAACGATGCCTTGTTTTTCGGCAAAACCCATAATTTCAACGATGTAGTACGTTGATTTGTTGTGCTTTTTTGACTATTTAGATCCACAACCAAAACACATAGCATAACCAACATCTTGTATTATGCAAATAAATACACCTACAAATATAGATATTATATACCATAAGCAATAAAAATTCAATACTTTTTTTACAAATTAATATAAAAATCTCGTTGAAATACGAACGAAGCAAAAAGCGCCTGTGTTATTTGCTTGTATGGCCGTTATACCGAGAAAAGCCACCGCCATAAATCGGTGACTTTTCTGATTTAATTTACTTTAATACTTTTTACAGTACTCCATGCACCGTAGATTTTCTTTCCGCTTACCGTCTTATATGCTCTGACCCTTACATAATACCTCTTGCCCTTCTTGAGATTTTTGACAGTAGTTTTCTTGGACTTTGCCTTTTTGACTGTAACGGTCTTGGTTGTCTTCTTAGTGAACTTCTTTGAGGTTGAACACTGTACCTCATAGCCTGTTACACCGCTTACTTTTTTCCATGAAGCTGTAAGCTGCTTACTGCCTGCAGTTAATTTGAAAAGCGATGCTTTTGAAGGTACTATTTCAAAGGTAAGCTTTTTCGAACCACTGTAGTTTCCTTTAAAGGTTACGGTTACGGTATATTTACCGATGGACTTTCTCTTTTTCGGATAAGTTACCGTGTAATCTGTACCGCTCTTAAGAGTTTTGCCCTTACTGTCCTTAACCGTCACGGAAGGTGTTCTGTTTTTTTCGTTATAGGTGTAAGTGACATCGGACAGCACGACTTTTTTAATTCTCGGTATGATTGTTGTTTTTGAAACATAACCGCATACCGAACACTTTATTTCAGTCTTGCCGTCCTTAGAAAGGGTGGCCTTTGTTACGACTGTTTCATTGGTGTGAGGTTTTTTTGCTACGGTTTTCTGAGCAGTGATGATTTTTCCGCAATCAGAGCACCTTCTGCCTTCTGTAAGACCGGTTCGGGTGCAGGTAGAGGATACTGCCCTGAGGATTACGACAGCCTGATGATTATTCACGTCGGGTAAGCCGTATTTTTCGCCACACTCTGCACATATTGCAGATGCTTTACAGCTTGCTCTGCCGCCTTTATGACCTGTAGCGGGTATTATTTCCATATAAGCTGCTGTTTCACAAACATCACAGACATAAGTTTTTTCTCCGTCCTGTGTGCAAGTAGCATCAATTCCGCTGCGAAGAGAATATTTATGCCGTGCATTATTTTTACTGTTTTCGTCAGTTACGGTATCTGTAGCTTTACCGCACACATCACAGATCGCGGTTTTTGTCCCGTCATTAAAGCACGTCGCATTACCGTCGGAGCTGTAAACAGTGAAAGTGTGAGAGGTAAGAGGAAGGATCTGACCGTCAGAAAGCTTTATGTCACAGCCTGAGCAGAAGGTATCGCCCGTATAACCTACAGAGGTACAGGTGGCCTCTGTTTTTCCTTTAATATAGGTTCCCCCTTCATGAGAATCGGCATCTAACTCCAACTGTTCGGTATACTGATGTGATGCATCATTCATACAGACGTATGTCTTTATACCGTTAGTTTTACAGGAGGAGACAAGGCTTACAGTACCGCTGTCCCAGCTGTGTCCCAAAGCCGCGATAGCGGTGACATTCTTCGTTTCGTCGCAAGTTCTGCAATGAATACTCTTGCTTCCGTTTTCTGTACAGGTCGGCTCTGTATCGACAGTATATTCTGTATTCCATTCGTGAACATGAGTACCGTATTTCGAGGAGGAAAGAACAGGATAAGTAAAGCTGAATATACCTCTTCCGGAAAAATCGTTTCTTTCCGTACGCTCCTGACTGATAGTTTCATTCCCAAAACCTATACTGTCAGTACCGACAAGAAAATACGTGTCATAAATTCCGCTGTCCTGATCATCCCAGGTAACGTCGACAAGATACCACTTACCGTCCTCCATCTGCACATAATTCCACATATGGGCACCGCCGGCATAGCCGCTGACCAGAACACAGGGAATACCTGTACGGTCACAAAGCACCTTGAAGGATTTGGCATAGCCTTCACAGACAATACCGCCGTCACCGACAAAGAATGCTTCTGAAGAATGGACACGGCTGCCTGAAACGAGATTATACCACGCATTATCACATATAAAATCGTGGATGTTTTTAAGGGTTTCGTATCTGTTATCTGTCACTCCTAAAAAAGCGACAGCCGCATCAACTGCATTTTCATACTGCGAAAGCTTAGCTGCTGCTCCGCTGTATATCTCATTAGGTAGGATATCCATCGCATCGATACATCCGACATAGCCTCCTATGTCGTTTCCCGTCACAGTCATAAGGTACGAGGATCGCATCGAACCGAACCAAAAGATCTCAGGATGGTCATAAAGGAAAGCATCCATGGCTGTCTGTACCGCACAGTCGAGCTCAGTCTTTATCTCCGTAAGCTCATCATTTTCGTGGATAAATTCACCGGAAATATCCGCATTGAAAATAAAGGGAGCTTCAAATGTATGTGTATATTCGCCTGTTTTTTTCTCCGTAACGTAGTTCTTTACCAGAGAGTCATAAAGCTCTCTCGCCAGATACGACAACTGATTTCCGTAGCAGCCGTCAAAACCTGTCCTTCTGAAAAAGCGCATAACACCCGGAGCACTGTTTTCGGCAAGTGACGAATCAGTAAAGGTGTTTTCTACAGTAAAGGTGTAGACTTCTGTCCTGTTTTTATCTTCGGCTGCCGTGACTGAAGATACTGTAGATATAAGCATCAGCATCACCATAAGCAAAGAAACTATACGGTTAAAAATTTTCATATTCAAGCCTCCTCATGAGAGTCAATAAGCATACTATATATAAATAGTAACACATTCGGACAGAAAAATCAATAAAAATATACCTACCTGTTAAAATCAGCTGTTTCACGGGTTCTTCTCTTCCGAAGAACGGCACATAACATAAGATTATATAACCTCTATATCCCAAGCACTGAGATCACCGCTTATACATTCGATATGAGGCTTTCTGTCAGTAAATTTTACTCTTGCCAGAATATCGGGCAGACAAAGAGGTACTGTAATATTTCCGCAAACGGGATTGAAGGTCATCCTTTTATTTTCGTAATCAACCGAAAGTCCGGAAGCAGCGATTAATGTAGTCCAGGCTGACATCGGACGTGTGTAATGGTGTCCGCACTCCCAGTGATCCCAGAAATGTCCTAATCCGAACTGATTGTTATGTATGGAACTGACAACAGTATCGGATATTTCATTATGTCCCACAGAAAGCGCAAGAGCTGAAAAAACATAACCGATACCGGTCCATACAGCTTCTGCCTGACAGTTTTTATAAGAATGTACGGTTGTTTTTCTGTTCAGGGGCAAGGTAGCGTTTTTCAGTCCCTGTTCCTCATCGAAATTATTACGGAATATATAATCAACCACCTCAGCTACTCTCTCGTCAGGAATATTTCCCGACAGACCCGTCATACGAAGGAACCATTCGCCGTCAAGCTGATCAGTCATAAGAGACTCATCCGTTTCCTCCTTATTTCTCCACAGGTTATAGTACTCTCCGTTCCAGAGCTTTTCTTCCAGCGATTTTTTGCCTCTTTGCAAAATGCCGTCCCATTTTTCGTAGCGTGACCTGTCCCCTACTCTGTCTGAAATTACACATGCAGCCTTCAGAGAGGCAAGCCACAGAACGGAAATATATGTAGGAATACCCGAAAAGTTCCACGCATCATAGGTGTTTCGCTTCGTATCGCAGTCGGGAAGTCCATCCTTATCCGTGTCGAGCTTTTCGATGGAATCCATCGCTCTCTTCACATTATCCCAGAGTGAAACAAGATATTCTCTGTCGCCTGTGAAAAGATAGTCACGCAGCACCATCAAAACAAACTGCATATTCATATCCACTCGGTCAAAGCCTTTATCGGTTTGCTTCATATCGGGCTTAAACAGATGATGCACTCTGCCGTCCTCGCGCTGAAATTCCGCACCCATTTTCATCTGCTTTTTCTGCAGATCAGGAAAAAGACTGATAAGTGAATAGGAGGCGTGATAAGTAATGTCGGTAGTATGAAGTCCGCAGAAGCCGAGTCCTTCCCATAATCCGAAGCTTCCGTTTTTAAGATATACGGAGCTCTTAACCAGTGGTGAGAGATTTGAAGACCATGAATCGGGATATACCGACGGTAAATCCGTAGAGTAAAGAAGCTCGGAAAAATCCGCAGCAGACTTAAAGACGCTTTCATAATTATCGGAAAGGAAACGATTTGCATCAAGAGAGCTTTCATAGATATTCTCGTAATAATGACCGAGCTTCTCCCCTTTTTTACCGAGATTATTCGGAAAATACCAGGTAAGAATGAAGCGTATATTTTTCTTTTCTCCCGGGTTCAGCGTAACCCCGGAGCAGAGGGCGCAGGAGCCGAAATCCTTGCCGATTTTATAAAGCTGTCTCAAGCAGCAAAACAGAAAAGAGATTTTATCCTCTCTTGAAGAAAGAAAATCGGGCTTACAGTATCTGATACGGCTGAACACAGATGCCGCAAAAGGATATTTCAAATATTCCTTACATAAAGAGTCGAGCTTTCTGTTACTGAGCAAAGGGAAATTCAAGGGAATAGCCTTAGGCTTTACACCTGTCTCACTATTAGGCAGACAGCCCTTTTCTCTGAAGCCGAACAAAACAGATTCCTGCGATACACCGAAGTGTGACTCAGCAATATACTCCCTCATAAAGCGGTAATGCTCCGCAGTGATAAAAGACTTTTCTCCGTCACCGCTTACGCTGAGACAAAGATTTCCGCACGAAGGAGACTCAGTAAATTTTTTAGGTTCTATATGGATACCTACACCGTCACCGATTTTATGAAGGGAATTTTTATTTCCTTCCTTTTTATTGGCGAAATCTGGTTCAAGGGAACCGAGAATACTGATTTCGAGATTACTGTCCGTAGGATTTTCTACCGTAAAATCCATATAAAATCCCGGTGTCGAAGACACGTCGCTGTTATGTGGTACAAAGGGAGAGACAGCCTTCAGCTTAAGCTTACAGGATAAAGCACTGTCGACATAATTTATGTCACATACGGGAAACCTGCCGTCAAACTCTATCTTTTCAACAGGCTTATTCCAGGCAAACATACGATATGTAAAATCATCGGCATCAGTCTTCATACCCAGCTTACGGACAATAGGCTTTCTGCCCTGCTTACTCTCACGCACCCAGAAGGACAAGGCTCCTGTGCTTCCTTCGCCGTCATCGACCTTATCTTCACAGCAGCTCCGGGTAATTCTCGGCTGATTGGCAACAAGCCAATAATGAAATTCTCCGTCGGGCATAAGCTCGACACTTCCGCTTCCGATACCGCCTAAAGCGATACCGCTTGCATGTGTTTTCGTAGATATAATCTTAGCCATAATTTACCTCGCTTAATATCTTTACTTAACACTGTCAGCTTCATTTTCAGACAGCACCGTTCTGCTGTCTGCGATAGTGAAATAGATGCCGTAACGGCTCGTGTGCTGCTTATAATGCGGAGAAAAGATAAGCTTCCGGTCAGTACCCTTAAGCTCAAAATTAAGACTGCCGTCAATTCTCACGAGATTTTTTGAGATATTGCAGAGCCAGTTTTCTTTAGTACCTTTTTCGACGACGAGTATCTCACTTACCGAAGCATCAGAAAGAGGCACCGTTACATTCACCCCGGTTGTAGCAGTTTCCATATTCTTTTGTCCCATATCTGCACTGAGCACATACGGACCGTATGTGAAGGCTACCGTGTTTTTATTATCGGGAAGAGAATGAACTCTTACCTTCATTTCCGTACTGCAGCCTATTATGTCTCCGTCATTCCATTTTCTTTTAAGAGTAATAAATCCGTCTTTCTCTGCTACCGCTTTAATTCTGCCGTTGATTTTTACTACGGGATTGCCTTCGCACCAATCGGGTACCTTGAGAACGATTTCAGCATCCGCCGAACCGTTTACCGTAAATGTTATCTCAGGCAAATCTGCTTTCTGAGTAATAACGAGGCCTTTCTCCTTCCATACAACTCTCGAGGAGGTGTATCTGTTCACGAAAATACTGTCCTCGTCATAAAAATAAATACTGTCACCGAGCTTAGAAAAATTTTCCATACCCGAGCCCGTACAGCACCAGAAATGCTCGGTAGGTGAGCTGTAAACCTTGAAAAAGCCTGTCGCCATAGGCTGGAAGTAGGTCGTCATACCGGTTTCGGGATTCTGAGACGAAAGAATAGCATTTATAAATGTATTTTCATAATAATCCGAATATTTTTTCTCTCCCGTGATTCTGAAAAGCTCACGGGTAAGCTTGAGCATATTATAGGTGTTACAGGTTTCGCAGTTACAGTTTGTACGCTCTGCATCGAGAACCTCAGGCTCACCGAAATGCTCCCATTCACTGTTACCGCCTGTAATATATGTATGGCTTTTTACTACCGTTTCCCAGAAATTAACCGCAGTCTTAAGATAGAATTCTTCACCTGTAACGGTATACCGATTAAGCGCACCGATAATTTTCGGAATAGTCGTATTGGCATGCTTGCCGTTCAGTATATCTTCTCCTCTGTACAGAGGCTCAAAAAGAGCCATCTCATCGAAGCTGTGTGCCGCCGATAAATGCTTTTCATTATCTGTGATTTTATAGAGATTATAAAGGCAGTCATTCATGCCCCCATACTCCACACTCAGAACTGTTTCCTGTGTTTCCTCGTTCCACTTGCTTGTGTGACTGTACACCCAGTCGCCGAGAGCAGATGCAATACGAAGAGAGTCTCTATTATCTGTAAATCTGTACACATCGATAAGACCTGCAAGGATTTTATGCATAGAATACCAGGGCACCCACGTACCCGATGTGTTTCCTTTTTCTATACGTTCAAAATGGTCTTCGGGTATTGCGTGCAGATAACCGTTCTGAAGCTGACACTCACCAAGCACCGAAATGATATAGTCTGTGATTTTCTTAAGCTCTTCATCACCCGATGAAGCATAGGCCTGTGAAACTGCCGTAAGATAATGTCCGAGAGTATGTCCCTGAATCGCAGAGTCTTCCCAACCTCCGTATTTTTCAGCATTTATTTTTCTGCCGGAAATATCGCCGAAGCCACGCATAAGACGTTCGGCATCAAGAGACTTAAGGTATACTACTTCCTTTTCGAAAGCATTTATTTCATAATTATCCAAAAGTGTAACGTTTTTCATAGAAATCTACTCCAACAGTCAGGGTATGCTTAATCATTTACGAACCACGTAAGAAGCGAAATAACAGCCATAGTCACGGTGATAAGCTTTTTAAACTCTTCATTTTTCCCGTGAAATTATTACGATGAGATAATTATAGCATATTACTGACAGAAAATTCAATCAGAATTTTTCCTGTTAAGCATTTTATTCAGTTTTTTTGCACGCCTTTTATTTACGGAATAAATTATCACCCAGATGACCAGATAGCAAACAACAAAAATACCTGAGAAAACCAGAATCGGTGTCAGACCGAATTCCAGCCAATCATTGATCAGATAAGTGCCTAAGTAGCCAATATATAAAACTGTACCGTGAAGCAGGATTGCCGCCATCAGCGGCATACGTTCAATCTGATAGACAGCATTCATACCGCCTGCCGTAAAGGCAAGTGCAGTCAACGAGAATATTCCTGTACAGAC
>JAZUOC010000071.1:0-15211 GCA_045604465.1 Acutalibacteraceae bacterium | reverse complement strand
GGGGCGAAATGAAATTTTTCGGTAGTGCAGTAGGTAAAATAAAATACAACGGCAGAATAAGGCGGTGACAAAAAATATTTATAAGACTTTACTCCGAAAACATTTCTTCTTTCGCATCCCACGACTCGTAGATTCTTTGTCAGCCAGAGAATGATTTTGGTTACTTTTGTCGAAACAAAAGTAACTCTGCGAAGCTATGATGACTAATGGTTTCATTGAAACGATAATAATAAAGAATAAACTTACCTGTTATATCGCCGCGCTTCATCTCCCACAGGGAGCGCTTCGGTGACGGTGCAGCTCGAGCGAGGGTAGGAACTGACTGCTTAGAAAAACAAAAATCATAAAACTACGCCTTAATGTTACTGTCGCTTTCTGATAGCATTCACCCCTAAAAAAGCAAATAAAAAAGCTGTCTTGCGACAGCTCCTTGTTTTTTATATATGACAGGCATCGTGGTCGTGGTCTTCGATTTTCCCTACGATGGGTTCAGGATCAATGCCCTGTCTCTTATAGTAGTCAGAGAGTGCAGCCTTGACTGCCTGCTCTGCCAGAACGCTGCAGTGAATCTTTACAGCGGGAAGTCCGTCGAGAGCCTCTACTACTGCGCTGTTTGTCAGCTTGAGAACCTCGCTGATGGGCTGTCCCTTGATCATATCTGTGGCGATTGAGCTGGTAGCGATGGCAGATGCACAGCCGTAGGTTTTGAACTTGACATCTACTACCACATCATTTTCGATTTTGAGGTACATTTTCATTATGTCGCCGCACTTTGCGTTACCGATTTCGCCGACACCGTTTGCATCGGGGATTTCGCCCACATTGTGGGGATTAGTGAAATGCTCCATTACTTTTGCACTGTATTCCATTTGTCCTGTCTCCTTTATGCTTTTTCGTTTTCTAAAATATGCTCCCAGAGAGGCGACATCTGACGGAGTCTGTCTACTATGGGAGGAAGAACCTCGAGAATATAATCTACATCCTCTACGGTGTTGCTTTCGCTGAGGGAAAGTCTGAGTGAGCCGTGAGCTACCTCATGCTTGAGACCGATGGCTAAAAGCACATGGCTCGGGTCAAGAGAGCCGGAGGTGCATGCACTGCCGCTGGAGGCACATACACCCTGCATATCGACCATAAGAAGTAAGCTTTCACCCTCGATGCCCTCGAAGCACATACTGAAGTTACCGGGAAGTCTCTTTTCTCTGTCACCGTTTATTCTCGAGTGGGAGATTTTACTTGCTCCTTCGAAAAGACGGTCACGCAAAGCGGAAACCTTTTTCGCATTTTCTTCTATGTCAGCACACATATCTGTGATAGCTACGCCGAGACCTACGATACCGGGAACGTTTTCCGTGCCTGCTCTTCTGCCTTTTTCCTGTCCGCCGCCTTCGATAAGATTAGGAAGACGGATACCCTTTCTGCAGTAGAGTGCGCCGATACCCTTGACGGCGTGGAATTTATGGCCTGAAAGGGAGAGCATATCGATGTTCTGCTCCTTTACGTCGATAGCCACGTGGCCTACAGCCTGAACTGCATCTGTGTGGAAGAGAACGCCCTTTTCCTTACAGAGCTTACCGATTTCGGGAATAGGCTGAATGGTACCGATTTCGTTGTTAGCGTACATTATGGTAACGAGGCAGGTTTCATCGGTGATAGCCTTTTCCACATCCTCTACTTTTACGATACCGTTCTCATAGACATCCAGATAAGTAACTGTGAAGCCCTGCTTTTCCAAAGTCTGCATAGTGTGAAGGACAGCGTGATGCTCGATTTTCGTAGTAATCAGGTGCTTTTTACCTTTCTTTGCACCGAGAGCTGCCGCACCCTTGATAGCCCAGTTATCAGCCTCGGAGCCGCCTGAGGTGAAAAAGATTTCGTCCTTTTCTGCGCCAAGAGCATCAGCTACCTGCTGTCTTGCCTTATCGACAGCTCTGAATGCTTTTTGTCCTGTCTGATAAAGGCTCGAGGGGTTGCCGTAAAATTCGGTCATATAGGGAAGAACCGCTTCCACAACCTTAGGGGAAACGGGAGTTGTTGCCGCATTATCCGCATAAACATATCTCATTTCAAACACTCCATTCCTGTTTTTTCTAAAGTAATGCTTCTTTCTGCAAGATCTTTGAGGGTAATCGAGCTGACTACGGAAAGAGTCGCCTTGTAAATTTCCGTCCAGATGAAGGAGGTAACGCAGTCGCAGTAATTTTCGCATCTGCCGTTATCCTCGGCACAGGCTACAGGGGCGAGACTGCCTTCTGTGGCTTTGAGTATCTGCTCGACGGTGATATTCTCGGGCTCAGCCGTGAGATGATAACCGCCCTTGGCGCCTCTGACGGATTTGAGAAGTCCCTCTCTGACAAGAGCGCCGACTATCTGTTCGAGATATTTTTCCGACAGCTGCTCTCTTTCGGCGATGTCCTTAAGGGAGACAAGACCGCCCTTTTCAGTATTGACAGCTATGTCTGTCATTACACGAAGACCGTATCTGCCTTTTGTGGAAATTTTCATTTCAGCACTCCTTTCTTTAAGGATTCATTAAGAATTCCTACTTTATAAGTAGTATATCACTCTTTTTAATTCATAGCAAGCAGATATGAATTATTTTGCAGAGAAAAGAATACTAATATCGGGTGTTTTTTTGTGAAATACAAACAAAAATCAATCAAGGGGACGGTGTTCTATGATTGCTTTCCCTTTAACAATCAAAAATCAGTCCGCCGAATCATCTTTCTGACCCGGCGGACTGTCGCTTTATATTTTATTATGTCTTTACAGTGATTACCTTACTGTAAGGACTCTTTTTAGTTTTCTTGCGACCTTTTGCGTTTCTATAAGGCTAATTTTATGTTTTTGTCCGGGATGCCGGATTTGCGCTCTTAAATCGTCATTGATTCTTTCAAGCTCAGTTATTTTTCTGACAAGACTCTTTGTGTCTTCGGTGTTGATTCCGAGAGATTGTTTGAGAGAATAGTTGACATTTTCGGTAGAATGTGGTACATTATTATCAAAGTGTTGAGCACCCAAATTAACGGAACTCATTTTCGAGGGTCCGACGGGCGGCGACGCTTTTATTTTTTTGTTTTCCCACAATTTTATATTGTAGCAATCAGGGGACGGTTCTATGATTGCTTTCCCTTTAACAATCAAAAATCAGTCCGCCGAATCATCTCTCTGACCCGGCGGACTGTCGCTTTATATTTTATTATGTCTTTACAGTGATTACCTTACTGTAAGGACTCTTTTCAGTTTTCTTGCGACCTTTTGCGTTTCTATAAGGCTTATTTTATGTTTTGTCCGGGATGCCGGATTTGCGCTATTAAATCGTCATTGATTCTTTAAGTTCAGTTATTTTTCTGACAAGACTCTTTGTGTCTTCGGTGTTGATTCCGAGAGATTGTTTGAGAGAATAGTTGACATTTTCGGTAGAAATCGGGTATACTATTTTTAGAGGTTGACCCCTTTATATCTGAAGCATCTTTATCGGTGTGAGGTAGGTATTGGTCAACCTCTAAATTTATGTCAAAGCAATCAGGGGACGGTTTTGTGATTGCTTTCCCTTTAACAATCAAAAATCAGTCCGCCGAATCATCTCTCTGACCCGGCGGACTGTCGCTTTATATTTTATTATATCTTACACGCCGTTCTGCGTTCTGCGTTCTGCACTCTGCACTCCCCATCACTCCAGCTCAAAGGCTCCCGTATAAAGCTGATAATACTTACCCTTTTTCGCTATAAGGTCCTCGTGAGTGCCTCTTTCGATAATCTCACCCTTTTCCAGTACCATAATAACATCACTGTTTCTTACGGTGGAAAGACGGTGTGCGATAACGAAAACCGTTCTGCCGTGCATCAGAGCATCCATACCCTTCTGAACGAGCGCCTCTGTTCTGGTGTCAATAGAGGAGGTAGCCTCGTCGAGAATCATAACAGGCGGGTCTGCTACTGCGGCACGGGCGATGGAAATGAGCTGACGCTGTCCCTGTGAAAGGTTCGCGCCGTTACCCGTCAGCATAGTGTCGTAGCCCTGAGGCAGACGGGAAATAAAGGAGTGGGCGTTGGCCTTCTTTGCCGCTTCGATGATTTCTTCATCTGTGGCATCGAGGTTTCCGTAGCGGATGTTTTCCTTGACGGTTCCCGTGAAAAGGTTTGTGTCCTGTAAAACTATACCGAGGGAGCGGCGAAGGTCGCTCTTTCTGATTTTATTTATGTTTATGCCGTCATATCTTATCTTGCCGTCTGCGATGTCATAGAAGCGGTTTATGAGGTTGGTGATGGTGGTCTTGCCCGCTCCGGTAGCGCCTACGAAGGCTACCTTCTGTCCCGGCTCGGCGTAAAGAGTGATGTTTTTAAGAACCGTCTTTTCGGGCACATAGCCGAAGTCCACGTCAAACATTCTGACCTCACCCTCTAATTTCTGATAGGTTACGCTGCCGTCAGAATGGGGATGCTTCCACGCCCACATACCTGTATGTTCTTCCGTTTCGGTGATTTCACCGTTTATTTCTTTTGCGTTTACGAGAGTGACATATCCCTCGTCCTGCTCACTTTCCGTGTCGATAACCTCGAATATTCTCTTCGCACCTGCCATAGCCATAACTACGGAGTTTAGCTGCTGTGACACCTGGTTTACAGGCATCGTAAAGGATTTCGAATAGCCGAGAAAGGTAGCTACGGAGCCGGCAGTCAGGGAGAAAATGCTCATAAAGCCGCTGTCGGGGAAAAAGCCCCGTGCTGTCATAACGGCGAGGAAGCAGCCGACTATGGCGAGGATTACATACTGGAGATGTCCGAGGTTATTATTGATGGGGCCGAGCATATTGACGAATTTATTTGCTGAATATGCATTGAGGAAAAGCTCCTCGTTCTTTTCGTCGAATTCCTTCTTTGCTTTTTCCTCGTGACAGAAAACCTTGATAACCTTCTGTCCTGTTATCATTTCCTCGATGTAGCCGTTCACATCACCGAGAGACTGCTGCTGCTTCATAAAGAACTTACCGCTGTTTCCTGCTATTTTGCCTGTTACGGTAATCATAATGCAAATGCAGACGAGAACTACTAAAAGCAGAGGTATGCTTTCAGTGAGCATAGCGATAAAGGTGGAAACTATGGTTACTACCGAGGAGATAACCTGAGGAATGGTCATCGAAATCATCTGACGGAGAGTGTCTATGTCGTTGGTGTAACGGCTCATTATGTCGCCGTGGCTGTTTGTATCGAAATATTTTATGGGGAGAGTCTGCATATGTGCGAACATTTCGTCACGTACCTTTTTCAGTACAGACTGTGACACGACTACCATAATGCGGTTCTGAGTGAAGGTGGCGACGATACCTACGAGGAATATTCCTGCCATTTTCAGAAGAGTGGCTATGAAGGGACCGAAATCCGTCGAGCCGCTCTGAAGCATAGGCGTGATATGGTCATCGATAACCGAGCCTACGAAGCGTGAAGAGAAGATGGTGGCAATACTCGAAAGGAAGATGCAGAGAACTACCACAGCCATAAGTATCTTCTGCTTTGTACCGAGATAGGAGAGTATTCTTTTTATTACCTTGAAATCTAATTTTTCACCCTTCATTCTTACGGGAGTACCGCCGTGACGGTTTACGGGCATACGTGGAGGCGTTTTGCCCTGAGAGGGACGGGGATTACTCATTATCTTCTCCTCCTTTCGTCTGTGAGAGATAAACCTCGCGGTAAATTTCACTCTTTTCTAAAAGCTCCTCGTGAGTGCCGAAGGCGGCTACCTTGCCGTCGTCAAGTACGATGATTTTATCTGCACCCTCGATCGATGAAATTCTCTGTGCGATGATGATTTTAGTGGTTTCGGGGATGAACTCTTTAAATGCCTGTCTTATGAGGGCATCGGTTTTCGTATCGACGGCGCTGGTGGAGTCGTCGAGAATCAGTACTTTCGGCTTTTTCAGAAGAGAGCGTGCGATACAGATTCTCTGCTTCTGTCCGCCTGAGACGTTGGTTCCGCCCTGCTCGATATAGGTGTCGTAGCCCTCCTCCATTTCTTTTATGAAGGGGTCAGCCTGGGCGAGACGGCAGGCCTCGGCCATTTCTTCGTCGGTGGCGTTTTCGTTGCCCCAGCGAAGGTTATCTTTTATAGTTCCTGAGAAAAGAACATTTTTCTGAAGCACCATAGCTACTTCGTTACGCAGAGTGTCCAGGTCATATTCCCTTACATCTCTTCCGCCTACTTTTACAGAGCCCTCCGTAACATCGTAAAGACGGGGGATTAACTGAACGAAGGAGGTTTTCGATGAGCCTGTAGAGCCGATGATGCCTACGGTTTCACCGCTTTTAATGCTGATATTTACATTCTTCAGGCAGAGCTTATCCCGGTCAGAGGAATAGCTGAAGCCTGCACCGATGAATTCGACACTTCCGTCGGCTACCTCGTATACTGCATCCGCGGGGCTGTGAAGGTCGCTTTTTTCGTCGAGAACCTCACATACTCTTTCGCCCGATGCTCTGGACATGGTGAGCATAACGAAGATCATAGAAAGAGACATCAGGTTCATCAGTATCTGCATAGTATAATTGATAAGGGAGAAAAGCTCGCCCGTGGTCATATCGACGGCATTGGTCTTTATGATGAGATTAGCACCGAACCAGGCGATAAGAATCATACAAAGGTAGGAGCTGAACTGCATAACGGGAGCGTTGAAGGCGATGATGCCCTCGGCTTTTTTCGAGTCGGAATAGATTTTATCGGAAACAGCACCGAATTTTTTCTTTTCCTCGTTTTCTCTTACGAAGGATTTTACTACTCTGATACCGTGGAGATTTTCGTTTACCACGCTGTTGAGCTTGTCGTAGGTTTTGAAAACTCTTTTGAAAATGGGGTGTGCCTTTGAAACTATCAGACCGAGAGCAAAGGCAAGAAGGGGAATGATAGCCACGAAGATGAGAGAAACCCTTCCGTTTATGGAAAGAGCCGCACCTAATGAAAACAGGAGCATAGCGGGAGAGCGGACTGCTATTCTGATTATCATCTGAAAGGAGTTCTGCAGATTTGTGACATCGGTGGTGAGTCTCGTTACAAGACCTGAGGTGGAGAACTTATCTATGTTTGCGAAGGAGAAGCTCTGTATGTTATGGAACATATCGTGTCTCAGATTTTTCGCAAAGCCCGAGGAAGCCTTCGACGCTGTAACACCGCCCGCCACACCTGCAAACAGGCTGAAGGAGCAGAGTACGAGCAGGAGGAGGCCGATTTTCACCACATAGCCTGTATCCGTTTTATATATACCGTTATCGATGAGCTTACCCATAAGCATAGGGATAAAGACCTCCATAGTGACCTCAAGAGACATAAACAGGGGGGTAAGCAGAGTAAGAGTCTTATATTCTCTTATGCATTTTGCCAGACGTTTAATCATTTTCGCTGTCATTCCTTTCCATATTTTTATTTACCTTATCGAGGACACGGAAAAAGACCGTCAGCTCCTCTTCGGTTATACCTTCTTTGATTATTTCTTCCATTTTTCCGAAGGCTGTTTCGACCACGCTCTGTACCTCGAGTGCCTTTTCGGTGAGAACGATTCTTTTCAGTCTCGCATCGTAGGGGACACTTTCTCTTTTTATAAGGTCGTTACTTTCCATAAGGGAGAGAATTTTACTGGCCGTGGAGCGGCGTATGTCGAATTCCTTTTCGAAATCCTTCTGAAAAATGTCCGTGTGACGGTTATTATAAAGGTATCCTATAACCCAGCCGTGGGTGCCTGTTATTCTTTCCACATAGCTTTTCGAAGCATCCTTATCCATATATCTTTTGACTATACGCGAGGTGCGATGGATTTCGAAGCCGAGCTTTCTTTTATTCATAGTGGCCTCCTTTTTGTTAGTGTGCGAACTGTTAGTTTGCTAACATTATTCATTATACATAAGGTAGCTATCCGTGTCAAGATATATATGAAATTAAAATAATTAACACTGTTAAATATTTAAGCTTCATTTATGGTAGCAGAATATAATCATAATGATGCACTGTAAAATATGTCGGATAAATTTATTGCTATCTATTGATTAAAGGCTAAGTATGTGATATATTATTTAACAGTATTAAATAATGGGGCAGAAGGGGGTTTTTTATGAGCACGGCTTTATTGGCTAAGGAAATACTGGAAATACTCGGACGTATGGATAAGCACAGCATACTTTCGAAGCGTAATTTTCTGCTTAAGGGAGAAGACCTGTTTCTTGCCACTCTTGATGAAATCGGCGGAATAAGTACACCGTCGAGGCTTTCGGAATATACTGATTTTACCCCTGCGAGACTTTCTGCCATCATCAAAGCGCTGGAAGGAAAAGGGTATATCATCCGACAGCAGGATGAGCTGGACAAAAGATGCTCTATAATAGAAATCACCGAAAAGGGAGCTGAATACAGTAAGCACCTGAAAGCCACTGCCTTCAGAAGCTCGCTGGAAATTATAGATAAATTAGGCGAAAGGGATTCTGCGGAATTTCTGAGACTTATGAAAAGGCTGTTCGAAATTATGGAAAACGAAGAAAGGAGAGAGGCGTAATATGAATATCAGAAAAACCTTCAGAGGCATTTTTGCCCTGTTTCTTACATTAATCATCGTAAGTGCTTCCCTTCTTCCCTGTCTCGCGGTGGATTATCCCGCAAATGTCAGTAAGGATCAGGCTTATGTGACCATCACTAAGGCCGATAAGCTTATAGTCGGCTTTACAGAAGGTCAGAACGCTTCTCTTAAAGAGACGGTTCTTAAAGAAATTTATTCCGATGAAACTCTTTCTATGATACTCACGGAAATATATAAGGCACTCGAAAGCGAAGCGGGAGAGACTCTTTCTTCGGCGGGAGTGGACACTTCTGTATCGGGTATTGCCGAGAAGCTGAGCGATTATCCTTCCGTAGCGAAAAAGCTTTCTGCCTATTCCTTCTGGTCTGAGGTTAATCTTTCGGGCGCTGAGTGGGGCGTTAAAAATAAGGGCGACTTTTCCGCCGCTGTGGCTTCCATGCTTTCTCCCTTTAATGACCTTCTCTACGCTCTTTTATGCTCAGGCTCCTACTCTCCCGTAATTCTGATAGGCATAAAGGGCTCAAACGGTTATGAAACAGCGATTATCCCTACCTTTGAGGCTATGGGCTTCAGAGGTTATCTGGATGCCGAGAGCTTTTACGCACAGGCTAAAAAAGACAAGGGTACTATGATATATAACATAGCCTACGATCTGGTGTCCTATGCGGAAAAGATATTGGACGCTCCCTTCGACAATCTTACCTCCTGTCTACCCTCCATAGCCCATTATCTTCTTAACGGCGGCTTTGACAGTGCGGTGGCCAATCTTATGAGCCCTCTCCGTTTGCAGGTGCTCAATATCGCTACACTTATTCCCATAGAGTCCTTCGCATCCTTCCTGAACGATACTCAGAGCTTTACACAGGACTTCACTCTCAATATCAACGATATGCTCTCTCAGACGGGTGTGCCGATGGCACCTGTGGATTTACAGCTTCTGGCATCCCTCGGTACGGTAAATGAAGACGGAAGTGTTACGGCAGACAAGGCAGATACCTTCATCGTGCTTTTGCGGTGGTTAATCGATACACTGAAAATGAATCAGACCTCTGCGGCAGAGCTTCTCCCTCAGACTGACGCACAGACACAGCAGATAATTTTCACTATTCTCGGTAAGGAGACGGACTCTCTTATTTCTATTCTCGTTTCTCTTCTTAACCAGTCAGGTGCCATAATCAATGAAAATCAGTGGGCATTTCCTGCGTTTACTTCCGGTCAGGCTGCTTACACTCCTAATCTGAACGCTGAAAAGTATCAGAGAGTGGCTGACGGGGTGGATGAGCTTTTAGATCAGATAGTGGCAGAAATGGGGGAGGAGAAATCCCTCGGCGCTGTGCTTAAAAAGGAAATATATTCCTCGAAAACCCTTTCTATTCTCCTTAAAACTCTTTTCGGTGCCTTTGAAGGTGAGGAGCTTTCCGCTGTTACCGCTCTTTTAGGTGTGGACATTTCACCTAAGGGTATAGCAGCAGTTCTCCGTTCCAAGGGCTTCGGCGAGGCGGCAGATAATCTCTCTGCTTACACGAAATGGAGTGCCATAGGCGAAAACGGTGTGGATTTGGGAATCAAGAGAGGCAGTCAGACACAGTTCATCTCCTTGGTGGCATCGGTAATGTCTCCCTTCGAGGATTTACTCGGTATGCTTCTGGCAGAGGATAAGATAGTGCTTTTCGATGCAGTGGATTTTTACGGCTCGAACGGATATAACACTGCGATAATTCCTATATATGAGGCTCTCGGCTGTGAGGATTCCACCGTCAGAACTCATGAGGAGTTTAAGGCTCTTTACGGCAGAGGAAAGGGTGTCGAAGCTCTGCTTGATCCCATAGTATCTCTTCTCGACCGCTTTACGGAAAAACCGGTTTACACTCTTCTGCAGATTTTACCGAATATGCTTTATTTCCTCGAAAGCGGCGGCTTCAATGTCTGTATACAGAATCTCATTTATCCCTTTACCGCACTTTTATCACAGTTCGGCATAGAATATTCCATCGATCTTTCACAGTTAGGGGAAATCAATGCGGACGAAATTATGAAGGAGCTTATGGCTTCGGCCGATATGGACATTACTCTTCCCGAAATCGATATGGCTTATCTTGCCTCATTAGGTACAGCCGTAGAAAAGACGAGTAAAAGAACCGTAGGCGGTCAGTATGCCACGGTTACATATATTCAGTCGGATATGCCCGCCCTGTGTGTAACCATTCTTCGTACTTTGGCTGAAACCGTAAAGAGTCCCGATAACAGTGGCCTAATTCAGTCACTTATGGATACGGGTATGGGTTCTGCAGGCGGTGAGGCTCTTCCCGAAGGAAGCGAGGAGCTGGCAGAAGCCTTTATGCAGTCGGTAATAAATGACATCAATGCTATGAGCGTCGATGAGACTACGGAATGGCTCTACCGTCTTTTCTTCAGAGAAAGGGCTGTGGCAGTCTACGCTGACGAAGAGGATTATATGCCGACCATTATTTATAAGGAACCCACCGATTACTCATTCGTTCTCATTATTTTATTCTGTCTGATGCTCATTCCCGTAAGCATCATAATAAGGAATAAAATCAGACTTCGGAGAATGAAGGAATATTCATCAGAAAGCTCACAGGAGGTGTAATCTATGCTTATATTAAAGGACATAGTAAAAGATTATCAGACCGGTGACACCACCGTTAAAGCACTTCGCAATATCAATATAAATTTCAGAGAAAACGAATTCGTTTCCATTCTCGGTCCCTCCGGCTGCGGTAAGACCACACTGCTTAACCTTATCGGCGGTCTCGACCGTTACACGAGCGGCGACCTTATCATTAACGGTAAGTCGACCAAGACCTTCAGAGACGGAGACTGGGATACCTACAGAAATCATTCCATCGGCTTCGTTTTTCAGAGCTATAACCTTATTCCCCACCAGACCGTCCTGGCTAATGTGGAGCTGGCTCTCACTCTTTCCGGCGTATCTAAAAAGGAAAGAAAGGAAAGAGCCATCGCCGCCCTCGAGCAGGTAGGACTCAAGGATCATATCCACAAAAAGCCTAATCAGATGTCAGGCGGTCAGATGCAGAGAGTTGCCATCGCCCGTGCTCTCATCAATAATCCCGACATTCTTCTGGCTGACGAGCCTACAGGTGCTCTCGACAGTGAAACCAGCGTACAGGTTATGGAAATACTTAAGGAGATTTCCAAGGATAAGCTTATTATTATGGTTACACATAATCCTGAGCTGGCAGAGACCTATTCTAACCGTATTATCCGTTTCGTAGACGGCAAGGTAATCGGTGACACTAATCCCTTCTATCCTGCACAGGAGGAATATATATACGAAAAAAGAAAGGCAGAGGAGGAAAAGAAAAAGGGCAGAAAGCCTTCCATGAGTCTTTCTACAGCCTTCGGACTCAGCCTTCGTAACCTCGCCACGAAAAAGGGAAGAACCTTCCTTACATCCTTCGCAGGCTCTATCGGTATTATCGGTATAGCGCTGGTTATCGCCCTTTCGACAGGTATTCAGAATTTCGTCGATAATGTTCAGACAGATACTCTGATGGCCTTCCCTCTTTCCATAGAGACCGAATCGGTGGATATCGAGTCGGTTATGAATTCCATGACGGGTATGATGAATCTTAAAAATCTCGACCATGACAGGGATCACGTTTATGTCAACGGAATGATAGCCGAGGTGGTAAACACCTTCGTATCCAAGGGTACCTCGAATAATCTGCGTACCTTTAAAAAGTATATCCAGGACAATCAGAAGGAATTTGACGAGCTGTGTAATGACATACAGTATATCTATAACACACCGCTTAATGTTTACAGAGTAGACACAGCCGACTATATTCAGGTAAGCCCCAATACGGTTATCAATGAAATCGCAGGCAGTGCCGAGAGTGCTGAGATGTTCGAAAACTTCACGGGTACGAGCTTCGATATCTGGGATGAGCTTATCGGTGAGGGTGACGAAATCCTCGAAAACTATAACCTTGTTTACGGCCGTCTTCCCGAAAATAAAAACGAGGTCGTGGTAATTCTCGACATAAACAACGAGGTAAATGAGCTTGTTATGCACGGCATCGGTCTTAAGGATCAGAATAAATTTATGCAGGAGGTAATGGGCTCTCTCGGTACCGGAACAAACTTAGAGCACGACCTTCAGGAAAAATATACCTATGAGGAGATCTGTAACATAAAGCTTAAGCTGGTTCTTAACCACCAGTATATGGTCAAGAATGAAAAGACAGGTCTCTGGCAGGATAAGAGCGCAAGCAAGTCCTTTGTCAGAAAGGTTATCGACGAGCAGGGTATGGACATCAGTATCGTAGGTATCATCCGTCCCCAGGATGACAACCTTATCGCTGTGGGTACAGGCGGCGTAGGCTATACCTCTGACCTTATGAACTATGCACTTCAGTCTACTCTCAATTCTCAGGTGGTACAGGAGCAGCTCGCCTCGCCTGATAAGGATGTGATTACAGGTCTTGATTTTGTAAAGCTTAACGTAAATGATTTCGATCTGGCGGACATCGACCTTAACGATATCGACATCAAATATCTTAACCTTGCTCCCTTTATGAGTCTTGTGGACGGAATAGATATTACGAAAATCGATATTACAAACATCAACCTTTCATCAACCATAGGCTTCGGCTCTATGAGTGAGCTGCAGAAAAAGTTAGTCGAGGGCTTCCTGACCGACGAGCAGGTAATCGCTCTGAAGGAGGCTTATGTGGAAACCGTGACCTCGAAGCGTTCCTATGACAACACTATGGAGGTTCTCGGTTATCAGTCGGCAGAGACACCTAAAGCCATTTATTTCTATCCGAAAAGCTTCGATGCCAAGGATAAGCTGAAGGAAATGTTCGAGTATTATAATGAACAGGTGACCGCAGATAATCATCCCGAATATTCCGTACAGCCTACGGATGCTGTCGGAGCACTTCTTTCATCGGTGACTATGATTATTGACATCGTTACTTATGTTCTTATCATCTTCGTGGCTATTTCTCTGGTGGTTTCTTCGATTATGATAGGTATTATTACCTACATTTCCGTTCTCGAAAGAACGAAGGAGATCGGTATTCTCCGAGCTATCGGTGCATCGAAAAAGGACGTTTCCGGTGTGTTCAATGCCGAGACCTTTACCATAGGTCTTGCGGCAGGTATACTGGGTATAGTAACCACTCTCATACTCGAAATACCCATAAACATACTTCTCAGACATTTCACAGCCACTAATGCGGCGGCAACTCTTCCCTTCGGAGCTGCTGTAGGTCTTATCGCCATAAGTGTGTTCCTTACATTTATCGCAGGTCTCGTACCCTCCAGAATGGCGGCTAATAAGGACCCGGTGGAAGCACTGAGAACAGAATAATTTAATTGAAAAACCGCTGAAAGAGCCTTGCAGCTTTTACAGCGGTTTGATTTATTTGTATTTCCTTTTGTAGTATAAAGTGAAGGCTCCGAACAGCATCAGATTATGTCCTATCATACATGCCCAGGCACTGACAAGCCCCATAGACAGAAGTCTTATGCAGATGAATGTTCCCGCTATGCGTATCATCCACATACCGACGATATTGAAAATAAAGGGAGTCTTAGTGTTTCCGATGCCCTGGAGCATACCCTCGATAATGAGAGATACACCGTAAAAGGGCTCGGATAGAGCGACCATACGAAGGACAGTGGCACATAAGGAAATCACCGCATTACTGTCGGAGAAAAGACCTGCCATTTTTTCTGCGAAGATAAACAGCAGTCCGCCCGAAATTATCATAAGAGAAACCTCGATGAAAATGAGAAGCCTGCTCAGATCTCTCGCTTTTTCTCTGTCACCGGCTCCGTGGGCATTACCCATAAGTGTAGCCGCCGCTGCCTGCATACCGTAGCCCGGAATGTAGAAGGCGGATTCGACGGTATTTGCCACCGTGTGTGCCGCTGTGGAAATTTCGCCGAGCGAATTAATCATCGAAGCGAAAACCACATAGCCGAAGGAGGTGCCGAAGCGTTGAAGCATATTCGGCAGAGCCACCTTAAGACATGGGGAGAGAATTTCTCTGTCGGGTCTGAGAAAGCTTTTTTTCGGCGCTATGCTTTTATGGCTGAAAAGAGCCAGAGTGATAAGGATACCGCCCACGGTGAAGGCAGCCGCACTGGCTGTAGCGGCACCGATTACGCCCATATCCGCACCGAAGACGGTAAAAGCTTTTCCAAAAAGAGTAACCGTTCTCGTGGGATAGATTAGCAGAAAGTTCAGCACCACATTGATTATATTTACCGCAAAGCCTACAAGCATAGGTGTTTTAGAGTCACCTGCCGCACGCAGAACTGAGCCGAAAATAATGGTGGCGGCACGGTACAGCATAGGTGTATAAAGAATGAAGAAATACTGTGAAGAAAGCTCTCTTATGTTTTCGTCTACCTGCATAAGAGCAGGAACGAAGGGGCTGACGGCTAAGGTTACAGCTGTAAAAAACAGTCCCGAAACCAGTACGGCAGAAACAGATTGGCTCGATGCTCTGACGGCGAGCTTACTTTTTCCCGCGCCGAGTGCCTGTGAAATGAAGGACAGAAAGCCTATTCCGAGAGCGGAGACAGAAGATCCCACCAGCCAGTTTACCGTAGTGGTAGAGCCGACAGCGGCTGTGGCATCAGTACCGAGAGAG
>JAZUOC010000070.1:0-8530 GCA_045604465.1 Acutalibacteraceae bacterium | reverse complement strand
TTACTGACAGCAGCCGGGAACACGGGCGACCCAGGAGCCCGGGTACGGTCTCTTGGCCCCCCGGCCGGTTTCCTCTTCGTAAATTTTTCAGAGAATCCTTTTTTCCTGACTTCCTACACCAATATATATAGTGGTTATTAGTGTAAAGCATACAATTTTCAATAAAAAAAAAATGAAATTTAGTATGTTATGTTGACAATAAGTAAGGAATAGTATAATATATTCTTTATAATATGGTACATATGATACAGATATGTGACTAAAATTATCCGAAAGGAGAAACTTTTATGGAAAAATTACTTTATTTTACACCCTTGGTTGGTGGCTTTGCACTTCTTTTTGCTTTTTTACTCGCTATGCGTATAGGCAAAAAGGATCCGGGTAACGAAAGAATGCAGGAAATTTCGGCTGCTATTCACGGCGGTGCGAAGGCTTTTCTTTTTTCAGAATATAAGATACTTGTTTTCTTTGTTCTCTCTCTTTTCGTAGCCATCGGATGCTTTATTTCCTGGCCCACAGCGCTTACCTTCCTTATCGGTGCTGTTTTTTCTATCGTAGCAGGATATTTCGGTATGAACGTGGCTACGAAGGCTAATGTAAGAACTGCACAGGCTGCTGCTAAGGGCGGCATGAAATCTGCTCTCTCCGTCGCATTTTCCGGCGGTGCAGTTATGGGTATGTGTGTGGTCGGTCTCGGACTTTTAGGTATCGCGAGTATTTATGCGGTTACTAAAAATACCGATGTTCTCTTCGGCTTCAGCCTGGGTGCTTCATCCATCGCTCTTTTTGCAAGAGTTGGCGGAGGTATCTACACTAAAGCCGCTGACGTAGGTGCCGACCTTGTAGGTAAGGTAGAAGCAGGCATTCCCGAGGACGATCCGAGAAACCCTGCAGTTATCGCTGACAACGTAGGCGATAATGTAGGTGACGTGGCAGGTATGGGTGCTGACCTTTTCGAAAGCTATGCCGGCGCTATCATCTCTGCTATTTCACTTGGTATAGCCGCATTCGCAAATTCACAGAGTCCTTCCTCAGGACCTCTCTATCCTCTCTATATAGCCGCTATAGGTATTCTGGCATCTATAGTTTCCACCTTCTTTGTAAGAGGTAATAAAAGTGATCCGCACAAATCACTCAAAACTGCTACCTATGTTGCATCTGTTGTTGTAGTTATTGCCGCTCTCGTACTGAGCTACTTTATGTTCGACACTCTTAATTACGGCTTCTCCATAGTTGCAGGTATCGCCGTAGGTACTCTCATCGGTACGCTTACTGAAATGTATACCTCCGATAAATTCCGTGCGGTAAGAAAAATCGCAGAGCAGTCACAGACAGGCTCCGCTACTAATATCATTTCCGGTATCGCCGTAGGTCTTAAATCTACTGCTATGCCTATCCTTCTCATCTGTGTAGGTATTTTCGTCTCATATTTCTGCTGTAAAAGTGACATCAGCGGAACAGGTATCTACGGTGTGGCTCTTGCCGCAGTAGGTATGCTTTCCACCACAGGTATCACAGTAGCAGTCGATGCTTACGGACCTATCGCTGATAATGCAGGTGGTATCGCTGAAATGTCAAAGCTCGACAAATCCGTAAGAGAAATCACCGATAAGCTCGACTCCGTAGGTAATACCACTGCCGCTATCGGAAAAGGCTTTGCCATCGGCTCTGCCGCGCTTACCGCTCTTGCCCTCTTCTTTTCTTATGCCGAGGCTGTAAAGCTCGAAGAAATCGGTATCGACCTTCTTAATTATCAGGTAGTTATCGGTCTTCTTATCGGCGGTGTTCTTCCCTTCGTCTTCTCCGCCTTTACTATGGATTCCGTAAGTAAGGCTGCACACGAAATGATCGAAGAAGTGCGACGTCAGTTCAGAGCTATTCCCGGAATACTCGAGGGTACAGGCAAGCCCGACTATAACTCCTGTGTAGCTATTTCCACTACAGCCGCACTTAAGGAAATGGTGGTTCCCGGTGTTCTTGCCGTTCTTTCACCTTTGGTAGTAGGCTGTATTTTAGGCGTAAGCGCATTAGGCGGTCTTCTCGCTGGCTCTCTGGTAACAGGTGTTCTTCTCGCTATCTTTATGTCGAATTCAGGCGGTGCATGGGATAATGCCAAAAAGTACATCGAAAGCGGCGCAAGCGGCGGCAAGGGAAGCGATGCTCATAAGGCCTCAGTCGTAGGCGATACGGTAGGTGACCCCTTCAAGGATACTGCAGGTCCCTCCATAAATATCCTTATCAAGCTTATGACTATTGTCGCTCTCGTTTTCGCTCCTATGTTCCTTATGATAAATGGCGGACAGGGCTTCCTTATGTAATCATTATAAAAAAATATGAGGTACGTTTCCGCGTACCTCTCTTTTTATTCTGTAAGGTGAATTTAATTCACTTTTTGTTTTTTCTTTGCATTTTTACAGTATTCCTTCATACAGCAGTTATCACAGTCAGGTCTGCGTGCCACACACACTGCTCTTCCGTGAAGAACACAGCGATGGCAGAAATCATTACTTTTATCCGGATCTATGATTTTTTTAATCTCAAGCTCTACCTTTTTAGGATCCTTTGTACTGACAAAACCGAGAAGGTTAGTAATTCTGATTAAATGTGTATCTGCTACTATGGCAGGCTTTTTATAAACATCGCCCATTATAAGATTAGCTGTTTTTCTTCCTACGCCGGGAAGAGAAGTAAGCTTTTCGATGGTATCGGGCACCTGACCGCCGAATTCATCTCTTATTCTGATACACATTTCTTTTATATCCTTTGCTTTTGTTTTATAAAAGCCGCATGAATAAATAAGCCTCTCTATATCTTTTTCATCTGCATTGCAGAAATCCTCCAGAGAAGGATATTTTTCAAATAATGCAGGTGTTATTTTATTAACTCTTTCATCAGTACACTGTGCCGAAAGTCTTGTCGCTATAATAAGCTGAAGAGGATTTTCCGCATTAAGAGAACAGAGTGCATCCGGATATTCCTTTTCCAGAGCCTCCACACATAATTTCATCCTTTGTTTTTCAGTCATTTCGATTCTCCTTTAAATTTCTTCTCCAGTGAAAAAGATACTGCTGTGCGATACCCTCCACATTCTTTGTACATTCCGGCAGACCTTCGGGATAAAGCTCAGACATAATCCTTTTTACCCACACATCCACGGGAAAGGCTTCCTTTCTTCCGAAGCCGTAAAGAAGTGTACATTCTGCTACCTTAGCACCCACTCCTTTTATTTTCATAAGCTCCTCACGTGCCTGCTCTATAGACATTTTTTTTATTTCTTCGAGTGAAATTTCTTCACTGTTTAATTTCTGTACAGCATCTGCGATATATTTCGCTCTGAAGCCTGCTCTCAGAATCCCGAGTTCTTCTGCCGTTACATCCTTCAGTCTTTCATAAGAAGGGAAAGAATAATTTTCTCCGTCGATTTTATCACCGAAATTTTCACAGAGTCTTTTTATTATTCCCGATATACGCGGAATATTATTATTCTGTGAAATTATGAAAGAGCACAGAGCTTCCCAAGGCTCCTGATTAAGCACTCTTATACCGTAATATTCATTTTTAGCCTTTTGAAGGTGACAGTCACATTCGAATTTTTTACATATATCCGCATAATCCCTTTCCAGATCGAAATAATCGGACCATATATTTTCGAAATCTTCCTTAGTCGTATTTTTAAATATTATCTGATTTTCATTCTGCAATATATTTAGCACCTTTCCCCTTACCGTACCGGTAAAGGAGCCGTCCTCATTCTTTTCCCAGCGGAAGGCCTGACCGCAGAAAAGAGAGAGCTCTACATTAAAGCACTCTATATCTTCCAAAATTATACCATTTTCCCATTCTTTTATCTTCAACGTGTTTCACCTCTATTAATGTAATTATACCTTTTTACCCCTTTTAAATCAATATTTTTGATAAAAGACTTGAAAGAAATAAAAAAATATGTTACACTTATAAAGTGTTGCATTGTGTATAATTGTATCTATATTTATTTATATATATATTAATATTATAATATTAGCCGTTTAAGTTTTAATTAAAATCGAGGAGGTAAAAATATGGATTCTTTTGACGAAATATGGGAGCTTGTAAAAGAACAGCTTAAGCTTTCCGTTACAGAGGTTGCTTACAACGTATGGTTAAGTCCTCTCAGCTTCGTAAAATTTCAGAACGACACCGTCTATCTTTCGATAACCGAATTCAAAAAAAGAATTATCGTGGATAAGTTTTCGGAAATTATCAATTCTGCCTTTGAAGCTGTCTTAGGCTTCCCCATCACTATTGAATATGTAATTCCGAACGAGCATTCCAAAAATCCCGATATCAATAGTTCAAACAAATCAGACATAAATGAATACGATTATACTTTTTCTAATTTTATTACAGGTCCTTCTAACAGATTTGCTCACGCTGCTGCCATCAATGTAGCAAGTAATCCGGGTAAAGCATATAATCCTCTTTTTATATACGGCCATTCAGGACTCGGAAAAACCCATCTGCTTTTAGCCATAATGAATGAAATAAAAGCAAATAATCCCGACACCAATATTATTTATACCAGCGGTGAGCATTTTACCAATGAGCTTATTTACTACATCGGAAATCATAATACCTACGATTTTCACGAGAAATACAGAAACTGCGATGTCCTTTTAGTGGATGATATTCATTTCATAGCCAGAGGCGAAACCATTCAGGAGGAATTCTTCCATACCTTTAATGCTCTGAATAATAACGGAAGTCAGATAGTTCTCACCTCAGACCGTCCTCCCAAAGAAATGATGACTCTCGAGGAAAGACTACGTACAAGATTTGAAATGGGACTTATCGCCGATGTTCAGCCTCCCACTCTCGAAACGAGAATGGCTATCGTAAAAAATAAAGCCGAGGCTCTCGGTCTCGACATTAACGATGAAGTTATCAAATTTATCGGCGAAAATATAAAAAGAAACATCCGTCAGCTCGAAGGAGCCGTTAAAAAGATTAAGGCATTTCAGGATGTAGAGGGAGTAAGACCTTCTGTAGCCGTGGCCAAAAGAGCTATAAGCGATCTCATAAATGACGATCAGCCTACTCCTGTAACAGTGGACAATATCATAAACGAGGTAGCAAGAACCTTCGACGTTTCTCCTGCAGATATCCGCTCTGATAAAAGAAGCGCTAACATTTCTCAGGCAAGACAGGTAGCTATTTATGTAGTAGAGCAGGTTACTAATCTTTCGCTTAAAGCCATAGGCATCGAATTCGGTAATAAGCATCATTCATCGATTATCTATGCTCTTAAGGAAATAAAGAACAAAATAGAAAAGGATATTTCTCTTAAAGCTACTATCGATGACATAATTAAAAACATAAATGAAAGCTGAGGTTTTCCACTTATTTTTACACATTTAACATCAGATTTTTAACATTATTAACACATAAAGAAATACCTGTGTTAATAACTGACATATTTAAACATCTGATTTAACATTAATAAACCCCTGATTATCCTTTAAAATCTGGACTTTCCTCTTTTTTCCACATATTCCGCATACACTACTAATACTACTATTCTTTATATTTTATTTTTACGATTTTTTTGAAAAGGAGCTTTCCTATGAAAATAATATGCGACAGTGCTGAATTTTCAAAAGCATGTATGAATGTTCAGCGTACAGTATCAAACAAATCAACCATTCCTTCACTCGAAGGTATTCTTATCGAAGCTGAAGCGGGAACAGTAACTCTTACGGGTTATGATCTCGAGGTAGGCTCCAAAATAAAAATAGATGCAGATGTAATAGGAGAAGGAAAAATAGTTCTCGCTGCAAAGAATCTCTGCGATATTTTAAGAATGGTACCTGCTGATACGGTTTCTGTAGAATGTGACGAGAGAAATATATGCAGGATCAAAAGCGGTGAAGCAGAATATTCTCTTATAGGTACTTCTGCCGATGAATATCCCGAGCTTCCCACTCTTACCAAATTCTCTCCTGTTTCTCTTAATCTTTCTACTCTCAAGGATATGATAAGAAAAACTATCTTCTCTGTTTCTACCGGTGAAAGAAATCCTGTACATACAGGTGTAAAATTTGAAATAGGAGAAGGTCTTCTCGTTCTCGTGGCAGTAGACGGTGCGAGATTGGCTATAAGAAGAGAAAATATAAATTACACATTTGACGATAATAAGCTCGAATTCGTAGTTCCTTCAAAGACACTTAATGAGATTTCAAAGCTCAACGGAGACGATGAAGCGGAAATAGAAATTCTCATAGGTGAAAGACATATTATCTTTAAATATGAAAACTGCGAGATTATTTCCAGACTTCTCGAAGGTAACTTTATTAATTATAAGGCGGCCATTCCTCTTACCTCTTCTACACAGATAAAGGTAAATACCAGAAGTCTTATCGAATGTATCGAAAGAACCTCACTTATAATTACCGACAAATCGAGCCCCGTTCGTTGCAGCGTAGAAAACGGAATAATGAGATTTTCTTCCGTTACTGCCATAGGTACCGCATCAGATAAAATAGCCGCTGAAATCGAAGGTAATACCATCGAAATCGGCTTCAATAACAGATTTGTTCTCGATGCACTCAAGGTATGTGATGAAGAAGAAATAAGAATAGAAATGGGCAGTGCAAATCAGCCTATTATAATAAAGCCCTTAGAAGGTGATAAATTCTTTTTCCTTATCCTTCCCGTAAGAATATAAAATATAAGAGTTGATATTATGAAAATTAAAGTAAAATTAGCGCAGAGAGAAATCAAAGAGGTAAGAATTACCACTGAAAATATAAGACTTGATGCTGCTTTGAAGCTTTCAAATGCCATTTCTACAGGCGGTCAGGCAAAGATGATTATTCAGGACAGTCTCGTTAAGGTAAACGGTGAGATATGCGTTTCGAGAGGTAAAAAGCTTACAGAGGGCGATACCTTTGAATTTGAAAAGAAAATTTATAAAATAGTCAGATAATTTTAGGTGACCTTTAATGAACGTAAAGCATCTCGAAGTTAAAAATTTCAGAAATATAGAAAGAACCACCATTAATCCCTGTGAAGGTGTAAATATCATTTACGGTGAAAATGCTCAGGGGAAAACGAATCTTTTGGAAAGTATCTGGATGTTTACCGGCTGTCGCTCCTTCAGAAGCTCAAAGGACAGCGAGCTTATAAATTTTAACAGTAAAACTGCTAATCTTTCTATGGATTTCTTTGCCCGTGACAGAGAACAGAATGCTTATCTGGAAATAGGAGAAGGAAGAAAATTTATTCTTAACGGAGTTAAGATGAGATCCTCGAATCAGATAATGGGTGAATTTTTAGCTGTTATCTTTTCTCCCGTTCATCTTTCCCTGGTAAAGGAAGGTCCTTACGAAAGAAGAAGATTTCTCGATATAGCCATAAGTCAGCTGAAGCCTAAATATGCAGTTACTCTTTCTCAGTATAATAAAGCCATAGCTCAGAGAAATGTTCTTTTAAAGGATATACAGCTTCATTCTGAACTTTATGATACTCTCGATATATGGGAGGACAGAATAGCCTTCTTCGCTTCTGAAATTATAAGGCAGAGATTAGGCTATATAAATAAGCTGTCTTTTTATACCGATGAGATTTACAGCGGTCTTTCATCGGGTAAGGAAAAGCTTGACATTTCATATAATCAGCAGACTATGGTAGTAGGTGACACGAAGCAGGAATTATATGAAAATATGAAAAATCAGCTCTATCAGGCGAGAAAGCTCGATCTTGTAACAGGCTTTACTTCAGTAGGCCCTCACAGAGATGATTTATCCATAAAAATAGACCGTCTTCCTGCACGTACCTACGGTTCACAGGGACAGCAGAGATCTGCGGCTCTTTCTCTTAAATTAGGAGAAGCGGCAGTAATAAAGAATTTTTCTGATGTTCAGCCTGTAGCACTTTTGGATGATGTTATGAGTGAGCTCGATGGGGGAAGACAGAATTATATTCTTAATCATATAAAAGACTGGCAGGTATTTATTACCTGCTGTGACCCTACTGCTGTTAAGAATTTAAAATACGGTATGAAATTAGAAATGAAAGACGGTATCTGCAAAAAAAGATAAGAGGTTATTTTATGTATCTTCATTTAGGACAGAACACGGTTATTACTCTGAATGAAATAGTAGGTATTTTCGATCTTGATAACACTACTGTTTCCAAAAAGACAAGGGATTATCTTTCTTATGCCGAAAAAAACGGAAATGTAAATGTAGTATCGATGGAATTACCTAAATCATTTATAGTCTGTTCTTCAGAAGAAGAAAAAAATAAAGTTTATCTTTCACAGATTTCCACTACTACTCTTTTAAAAAGAACACATGATATGAAATATTAATAGGGTAAAACCGATTTATATAGATTAAATATGTAAAAAAATGAAACGGAGGTAATAGCCATGGATGAAATCAAGGCTACTGCTGAAAATCAGGAAATAACAGATGTAAAAGAAGAAATAATCGAAACTATGGATACTGTTGTTACCGAGGAATACAATGCTGATGCAATTCAGGTTCTCGAA